>JAJRZA010000019.1 GCA_024275485.1 Candidatus Krumholzibacteriota bacterium
AATGGCAGGGTTGATTCGTCGGTTCCCAGCACTGAAGCTGAGACCATATTCGAGAGAAGACTTTCGTTCCCATACAGTCCAGTGGTTGTGAGCTGGTAATAATATGTTGTGCCCACCACCACATCCTGATCGACCCAGAAAGGCGCCAGGTCGGTTCGCACTGCAACCTGATCGAAAGGACCGGTGGCAGAGGTGCTGCGATGGACCGTCACTCCGCAGGCGTTGATTTCGGTGGGGAGATCCCAGGACAGATTGACGGCTCCGTAGGATCCAATGGCCATGACGTTGGCGGGCGCGGTGGGAGGCAGCCCGTCATCCTGGATGTCCTGGACGGAAATTGCCGCCAGCAAGGCGGTTTCGGCGGGGGAGCCGAAAGACGCTGTGATCTCGCCTTCTGTAACCTGGACGATGTAGCGGGCGCTGAAGGCGTAGTACATACGGCTGCGTTCCCATATGTCGAATTCCGCTTCCTGCACCGATCGGTTTAAACGAAGCGAGAATTGTCGCAATCCGGGTCCATGAAACTGGTATTCGGTAAAATACAGGGTAACCGCATAATCTCCGTTGGGAACATCGAACTGGTAGGAAAAGTCTCCACGGCGGTATTTGGAACAGATTGATGGGGGCTGGAAAGGTCCCCCAAAACTGGCATTGGGGCTGGGCGTGGCAACAAAACCGGACAGAAAACCCGCCCCTTCAGAGCCGGGATAGGCCGTGTCGGCTGCAAATACCCTGCCATCGACAAAACCTCCGGTACCACCACAGTCAAAGGATATCTCATAGCTGAAAGCCTGGCTGGATGTCGTGAAAAGGACTAATAGCCATGGAATCAATCGCATTGGGCACCGTAATTTTGAAAAAAAGCTGCAAACCACTTGTGGATTGATGTAGTATCTTATCATATCCTGTCAAAAAAGTAAATGGTGGGGCTATGAGCAAGGGGCAATTCTGGCTCCGGAAACTGAGTATTCAGGGAACGGTGACCTGAACCTTTCTGACATTTCCGGCTGGCAGGAGGATTGGGGCACACCGGTGACTGATTCAATCCTCAAAAGGAAAATTCCATGCGAAATTTCGGACTCCTTTCCCTGGCTTTGCTAGCCATGGTTCTTTTACCCCTGGGAATTCTGGAGCGCCCTGAACCGGTTGAGCACCTTGCCCTGAAGAACTTCCAAGAACATTCAACAAGCAAAGACGACGGCCAACCGCCCCGCATGCCCAACAAGTGGTTCCATGCGGAACGGGCTTTTCCCCAGGGATCGATTCCCCAGGCGGAATGGCAGCAGGCCCAATTGCAGGCCAGGGCCATGCGCAACGAAGCCCGATTGCTTGAAAACCGGATGGCAGCCAAAGGCCAGCTCAGCGAATCATGGATCTCCCGCGGACCTTACAACGTCGGTGGCAGGATAACTTCCCTGGCTGTGGATCCTGCCGACGCCAACACCGTCTTTGCCGGCTGTGCCGAAGGTGGCATCCTGCGCAGCACCAACGGTGGTGCAAACTGGCAACCCATCTTCGATGACCAACCCAGCCTGTCGGTGGGAGCGGTGGCCATCGACCCCAACAATTCGCAAGTGATTTATGTCGGCACCGGTGAAGTGAATCCAGGTGGCGGCAGTGTCGTTTATGGTGGCACGGGCGTGTATCGTTCCACCGATGGCGGCGATACCTGGGTTTCGGTGGGATTGCTCAACACCGGGTCCATCGGCCGCATCGTCATTGATCCCGGCAACAGCGATCGCATTTTTGTGGCGGCCATGGGTGACCTGTGGTCTCCCAATGATGATCGTGGTATTTACCTAACCACCGATGGCGGCAACACCTGGCAACAAGTGCATTTTGTGGACGATCAAACCGGCTGTGTGGATATCATGCAAAGGCCCGATCAACCCGATATTCTGTTTGCCGCCATGTGGAAGCGCCTGCGTCAACCAGAAGCCTATGATTATGGTGGCGCCACCTGCGCCGTGTGGCGTTCTTTCGATGGGGGTGATACCTGGTCGGTGGTCGGCGGTGGATTGCCCACACCCAACACCGACAGCGGGCGTATCGGTCTTAGTCTCTGCGCCGGGACTCCCGATCAGATGTACGCCATCTACGCCGACCGGACCGGATATTTCGCCGGACTCTATCGCTCAACAAACGGGGGTACGTCCTGGACCAGAACCACGGACTGGGCCTTGAGCAACGTTTATTCGTCCTATGGCTGGTGGTTTGGCAATGTGCGCGCGCATCCCACCGATGCGCAGACATTGTTTGTGCTGGGACTCGATTTTTTCCGCAGCACAACCGGCGGCAGCTCCTATTCGGATGTGGGCTCTGGCGTGCACGTGGACCATCATGCCCTGGCCTTCGGGCCTGGAACCAATCCGGTCATTTACCTGGGCAACGATGGCGGGCTCTATCGCTCCAACAACGGTGGCGGCAGCTGGACCTTCCTGGGTGATCAACCCATCACCCAGATTTATCGTCTGGGACTCGACGCGAACAACCCCAACGCGCTGTATCTGGGTACTCAGGACAACGGCACCTATCGGACGGTCAGTGGCGGGCTGAATGATTTCGAGCATATCTACGGCGGCGATGGTTTCCAGCCCCTGGTCCATGCGACCAACTCCAACTGGATCTGGGCCCAGTACCAGTATGGCGGCCTGGGCTTTTCCAGCAACGGCGGCGTCGGTTTTTCCTGGGCCGACGATGGGATTTCCAACAGCGACCGGGTGGCCTGGAACGCACCCCATATACAGGATCCCACCAATACCGGCCTCAGGTATTTCGGCACTCATCGAATGTACCGCAGCACGAGCAATACGAGCTGGACTTCCATCAGCAACGACCTTACGGGCGGGCCCCACCAGGACAACAATGGACAGGTTCGCGGCACCCTGACAACTCTGGCGGTTTCGCCCCTGGACAACGAGGTCCTCTGGTCCGGAAGCGACGACGGCCGGGTCCATGTTTATCGTGGAGCCTTTGGTGGCGGATGGGTGGACGTCTCGGCCGGATTGCCCGAACGCTGGATCACTTCGGTTCGCTGCGATCCGTTTGATCGGGAGACGGCCTATGTGACGGTGTCCGGCTTCCGTTGGGGCGAAGACATGGCTCATATTTACCGCACCGAAAATCTGGGAGCCACCTGGGATGCCATCGACGGAAACTTGCCGGACGCCCCGGTGAATGAAATCCTGCCCGATCCGCTACTGGCCCGCCATTATTATGCAGCCACGGATTTGGGTGTTTATCAAACCGTCGATGCGGGTTTTAACTGGACCATGATGGGAGCTGATTTGCCCAACGTGGTGGTCAACTCCCTGGTTTATGAACCCGCCACACGCACTCTTCTGGCCGGGACATATGGTCGCAGTGCGTTCGCCTATCAATTGCCGGAACCAGCCAGTGCTGTGGACCAACCTTTGCCGCCAATTGCCGCCGGTGAACTGCTGGCACCCTGGCCAAACCCCATGACGAATTCGGCCACGTTTGCTTTTGCAGCCCGGCGGGATGTGGACCTCACGGTGGAGGTCTATGACCTTGCCGGTCGCCGCATTTGGCAACGAAGGGTCTCGGCCATGGGCGGGCAGACAGTATCCGTGGGCTGGAATGGCCGAGATAGCCATGGTAGGATGTCGGCATCGGGAGTGTATCTGGTGCGAGCGTTGGAAGGCAGTCATGTGTTGGGGAGCCGGACTGTTGTAATGCAGAAATAGTGGATCAGGATTCAAAGGGGGAAAGAGAAATGAAACTCAACAACTCTGGCCCAAAGTGAACTTCCTTTTGTGGGCAAGATGGCATCTGGCATTGGGGCAAGTTGCTATTAGTATTGTTGTAGCGTTTCGAAAAACAATTCATGTCCTTAATTTCAGGATCAACCGGAACCACCCATGAAAATCCAGCTCTTCCTCGCCATGTCCCTTGTTGCTTCTCTGTGTTCTGCTGCGGAGCCCGAGAGGGTTTCCTGGCTCGAGGATGTTCCATTTTCCCAAGTTGTCAGGGAAGCGCAAAATTCCCCCGAGCGGCCAATCCTCATCGATTTTTACGCTCAATGGTGTCGTCCCTGCAAATTGCTCGATGTGATGGTCTACAACGAAGCGGAGGTGATCGACGAGTTGGCCGATGTGCTCACTTTCAAAGTGGATATCGACAAACCGGAGTACAGGGACCTGAAGGAAAAATTCAACATTTCGGTGTTGCCGACTTTGGTTTGGCTGGACGAGCGCGGCCGGGAACTGGATCGCTTCACGGGCTACCAGAACAAGAATGAGTTTCTGGAAATCGTCAGGTCAATTCGGCAGGGGGACGATACCTTCTATCGCATCATTGATCTGCAGATCAATCGACCGGAAGATCCCGGGCTGATGTTTGACTTGGCCCGGCGTTATGCTGAACAGGGTGATAGGATCAGGGCGGAGATTTTTTATCGACGCTTGATGGGGTTGCGTTTCAGGGGTGATAAAAGCGTGGTGACCCATGGCATGCTCGGGCTGGCCGCCATGGAGGAATTGGTCGGACGGCATGACCAGGCCCGGGGCTTGGCCAGGCGGGCGGCCACCAGTTTCACCGCGGAAGATACCATGGCGACGGCGTCGCTGATGGCGGTGGCCGAATTTCAGGGCACTTTGGGTGATACCACCGGGGTGTTGGACACCTACCGCCGCCTTATCGCATTTGATGACCGGAATGTTGTGGCCCTTGATGGGTTTGTTCGCACCGCAACGGCAACCGGTAGGGAGTTGGATCAGGCCACCAAGTACGGGCTTCGGGCTGTGATAATGAGCGGCAACGATCCTCGCTCCATGGAGTCTCTGGCCAGATGTTATGCCAGCCGAAGACTGTTCCATAAAGCCAAGCGCTGGATGAAGAAGGCGGTGGGGAAAGATCCTGACAATGAACGGTATCATGAACTGCTGGCGCAATACATGGTTGAGATGGAAAAGAGTCCGTTCCAGTACCGAGGGCGTCGCCGGTAATACCTGTAATGGTTATCTAAAGAAATCACTAAATGGTTTTTTGTAAAATATCCTCGGAAATATCCTGAAAAAACAAGGGGCCGACCATCGTATAACGTGGCCGGCCCAACGATCTGCCGGTGGGGGATTGGAGGGAGATACCGACAGGTCGCAAGTTGTTCCGAAAACCCCTGGAAGAGTTCAGGTCTTTACCTTTCCTTCCTCCGATAGCAAAATGATAGACTAAAATTCTCCAAGGCACAATGAATTATTTAGGAAATCTTTAAATTTTCTCCCTGGAAATATAAATAATATCATAAAAACATACATAATAGACCGAAGAAGTATCACGAAACAGGGATAAAATATTCTCGCTATTCGGTTCGAAAGAAAATGGGGGAGGTCAAGCCTCCCCATTTTCCATCATTTGGTTGTTCTCTATTTTTTGTACAAATAATAAGCCAGGGGAATAACCACCACCGTCAGGACGGTGGACAACAAGGATCCCATCATCAGCGAAATGGCCAACCCCTCGAAAATAGGGTCAAAGACCATCACGAAAGAACCGGTGATCACGGTGCCGGCGGTAAGGGCGATGGGAAGAAAGCGCACGGCCCCGGCTTCGATGACGGCTTCCTTCAACTCCAGGCCGTCACTCAACCGAGCCTCGATGAAGTCGATCAGAAGCACACTGTTGCGCACCATGATTCCAGCCAGGGCAATCACCCCGATCATGGACGTGGCGGTAAAAAACGCCCCGAACATGAGGTGGCCGGGAATAATCCCCAGCAGAGTCAGGGGGATGGGAATCATCATCAGCAGGGGCACGGTGAAGTTCTGGAACATGCCGACGATGAGCAGGTAGATGATCACCAGCACGATGGCAAAGCTGATGCCCAGATCACGGAACACCTCATAGGTGATGTGCCACTCGCCATCCCATTTCATGGCGTAGTTTTCCTCGGTCAGGGGCTGCACGGTGGACAGTTGACGGATCTCTGTGCCATCGGGCATGACCAGTTTGGCGATCTCCTTTTTCATGTCTGCGATGGCATAGACGGGAGACTCCAGCTCACCTGCCACATCAGCGGTCACGTAAATCACCGATTTGAGATTGCGACGATGACGGCTCTTGTGGTTCACCACTTCTTCAACCGAAACCACATCGCTCAGGGGAATCAGCGATCCGTCCCGGCTGTAGATGTACAGGTCGCGCAGGCCCTCGGTGCTGCTGCGATCGGCGATGGGCAGGCGCACATTGATGGGTACCGGCTCAGCCGAGGAGTCGGCGTGCATCAGGCCGCCGTTGTGGCCGTTGAGGGCCACCCCGAGGGTCATGCTCACCTGTTGAGTGCTGACGCCGCGAACTGCAGCTCGATCGGTGTCGACCACGAAATTGTAGCGGGTCTGGTCGTCTTCCAAAACCCAATCGATGTCCACCACGCCGGGTGTGTTTTCGAACACCTCTTTGATTTTGCGCGCGGCCTCGATGCGGCCTTCGAAAGTGGGACCATAGACTTCGGCAACCATGGTCGACATGACTGGTGGCCCGGGCGGTACTTCGACAATCTTCACCGAAGCACCGTACTTGTCGGCCAATTTCTTGATGGGGCCACGAACACGTTTGGCCATGGCGTGGCTCTGGTCCTTGCGCTTTTCCTTGGCCACCAGGTTGACCTGGATGTCGGCCACGTTGGGGCCCCGGCGCATCATGTAGTGTCGCACCAAACCGCTGAAGTTGACCGGGGCAGCGGTGCCGCTGTAGATCTGGTAATCGGTCACTTCCGGCTGGGTGCTCAAGTAGTCGCCGATCTGGCGAGCCAACTGGGTGGTGGTCTCCAGGGTGGTGCCTTCGGGTGTATCGATGATAACCTGAAACTCGCTCTTGTTGTCGAAGGGCAGCATCTTGACCTGCACCGTGCGGGTGACGAACAGGAAAGTCGAAGCAATCGTCAGCAGGAAAACCACCGATAGGGCGATGATCCCCTTGGCGGGAGTTTCAATCAGAGGACGCACCAGCTTGTTGTAGGTTTTGTAGATGACGGTTTCGTGCAGGTTGTAGCCCTCCACGCCTTCGCCGCCCAGGGTGCCTTCGCCGTCCATGTCTTCACGCCAATGCTGCTTGGGTTTGAGCAGGCGAATGGCCAGCCAGGGACTGATGGTCAACGCCACCAGCAGGCTGAACACCATGGCCACGGAGGCCCCGATGGGCATGGGCGCCATGTAGGGTCCCATGAGGCCGCGAACGAAAGCCATGGGCATCATCGAAGCGATCACCGTCAGGGTGGCGAGAATGGTTGGATTGCCCACTTCGAGGATGGCGCCAAGGGCTGTCTTCAGGGAGGCGTTGCCCTTCATCTGGAAATGGCGGTGCATGTTCTCGACAATGATGATGGTGGCGTCGATCACAATACCAGTCACCAGAATCAGGGCGAAAAGCGTCACCCGGTTAAGGGTGTAACCCATTATGTAGTAGGTGAATAGCGTCAAGCTGAAAGTGGTGGGGATGGACAGGAAAATGATGGTAGCCCCGCGCCAGCCCATGGCCAGGAAAACCACGACCACGGCCAGGAAGATGGCCAAGGCCAGGTTCGATATGAGATTATCCGCTTTTTCCTTGGCTGTGGCGCCGTAGTCGCGCGTGACGGTGACGTTCACACTGTCGGGAATAAGGGTGCCTTTGATCTTTGCAACCTTGGCCAGTACCGATTCCGAAACCCGGGTGGCATCGCTGCCGATGCGTTTGGCGATGGAAATGGTGACCGAGGGGAATTCGTCGCCTACCTGAAATTCCGGGGTGATGCCTCTCTGCACACCGGCCGGACCCACGCCCATGAAGGTGTAGCTGCTCACATCGTCGGGACCGTCGGTGATGGTTGCCACGTCCATCAGGCGGACCGGGCGTTCCATGAAGCTGCCCACCACCAGGTTGGCCACGTCATTGGCCGAGCGCAGGAATGTGCCTGTCTCCACGGTGAACTGGCTGTTGCCCGCAGCAAAACTTCCACTGGGAAGGTTCTGGTTCTGCATCTCAAGGGCGGGAAAAATGCTCAGGGTTGTCAGGTTGAACGCGGCCAGGCGCTGGGGGTCGAGTTCAACCTGTACGCTGCGTTTGCGCCCGCCCAAAATCTCGATCACCGAAACATTGTTGATGCTCATGATTTCGTTTTTGACCTCGGCTGCTAGTTGCCGCAGGTCGTAGCTTTGGTAATCATCGCTCCATAGGGTGAGCGTCATCATGGGGACGTCGTCGATGCTGCGCACCTTGACCAGGGGAATGGAAATTCCCGGCGGCCACAGGTCGGCGTTGCCGAACAGCTTGTTGTTCAGGCGGGTGATGGCCTTTTCCATGTTGGTGCCCACCAGAAAACGGGCGGTGGCCATGGAGAAACTGGGGTAACTTGCGCTGTAGACGTATTCCACGTCTTCAATTTCCCAGATTTTCTGTTCCATGGGGCGGGTTACCAGGTTCTCGATTTCTTCGGGACTGGCGCCGGGCATCATCACCATCACGTCAATCATCGGCACCACGATTTGGGGTTCTTCTTCGCGGGGAGTCAAAGCCAACGCGAACACGCCCAACAGAATGGTGGCTATGATCAGCAGCGGCGTGATCTTGGAATTGATGAAAATCTGGGCCAGACCGGTTGCCCCGCCATACTTGGGAATGTCCCCATTGGTCTGTTGGTTGGTATGGGGAGTATTGTGGTTGTCTGCCATGCTACCTCACCGCCTTGTCGCCCTCGGTCAACGGAGCATCCGAAGACAGGACCACTATTTCAGCGCCGGTCAAACCGGAGAGAACTTCAGTTTGCCCACCAAGTTCATAACCCGAACGAATCCAGCGCAGGCGAACGGTGCTGTCGGATTCGACGACCCACACGCCGGTCAACTGGCCACGTTTGAAGATGGCTTCAGTGGGCACCAGGATGGCTTGGCGAGTTCCCACCGGAACGGTGACCCTGGCGAACATGCCACTTTTGAGGCGTCCATCGGGGTTGTCGATATAGGTTTCGATGTCGTAGGTGCGGCTGCCCGGATTGGCCGACTGGATCACACGATCCAGCGTGGCGGTGAAATTGGCGTTGGGCAGGGAGGTCACATTGACTTGAACCACGTCGCCGGTTTTGACCAAGGAAATGTCTTTCTCGCCCAGGTGGGCAACCACTTTCATACGGTCGGTGCTCTCCAGGGACAACAGCGGCATGCCGGGATTGGCCATGTTGCCTTCATCAATAAACTTGCGGGCGATCACACCATCGACCGGGGCGACAATATCCAGATAACTGAGGTGAACTTGGACTTCACGAAGGCCGGCCTGGGCCATGGCCACCCCGGCGGCGGCGCGGTCGCGGCCGGTTACCACATCATCCAGCTGTTGGCGGGAAACCGATTTTTCTTCGTAGAGATTTTCAAAGCGCGCAGCCATGCGTTCGGCATTGGTCAGGACGGCCGTGGCCTCAATGATCCCGGCTTCGGCCTGGGATTTCTTGGCAAGCAAGTCGGAGTCGTCGATGCTGATCAGGGGGTCGCCCTTCTGAACAGCCTGGTTCTCGACCACGTGGATTTTACGAATCCATCCCATCATGCGGGTGGAAATCATGACGCTTTGGTCCGCCACCAACCCACCAGTGGCCATGACGGTTTGGGGTATCATTTGATAGGAGGCTTGCCCTGTTACGCAGACGACATCCCTGGACTGGTCCTCGGTTGTTTCAGATGGCTTGGTGCCGCAGGCAGTAAGGGCAAGCAGCAGGATCGTCAGGGTCGTCAGCATCAGGAATCGGCGTTTTCCGAAGAGCCGGATTTTGCTAATGTGTGTCGTATTCAAGAAAGCCATGGAAGGCATCCTCCTGTATCACTGGCCCTGCGGGGCCGTGGTGGTCGGTGGTTTTGGGCCGGCAGCGGCGTCGGGATTCACGGCGCTTGCGAATTCGAGATTGGCCAGGCCCACGCTGAGGTCGTGTAGGGCCTGGACGAGATTTCCTTCTGCCTGGGTGGCGTAAGCCTGGGTATCGAGCAGGTCGACCATGCTGGCCAGACCTTCCCGATACTGATTGGTGACGATTTTCAAACCGGCGCGGGAGGCATCCACCGCCTCGCGGGCCACCAGGACCTTCTCATGGGCGGCCTTGGCGTTGAGCCAGGCTTCGGTGGCCTGAACCTGGGCTTGTCGCGTTTCAAAGGCGACCATGTGTTCGGCTGCGCGGTGTTGGGCTTTGGCTTTTTGGATTTCACCGATATTTTGCACGCCAAAACCCATGGTTGCGTACACGCCGAGGGTCCAGCTGTTGCTGTTGTTGCCAAAAAGCTTGTCCAGATCGTACCAGTCTTTTTGCAGACTGAGATTGACGTGGGGCAACATGCTGCCGGTGGCAACTCCCACCATTTTACCTGCGGCCACTGCTTCTTCGCGGCGGGCCTGCAGGTCATTGCGGTACTGGATTGCTTCCAGGTCCACAAGATTCGGAATATCCAGCTGACCGGCTTCGCTTTCCATGCTGGTACTCGGAGCAATAGGCATGATGGTGGTCACGGCAGTCAAAAGTTTGACGTTTTCACCAGCGACGGCTATCAGGTTGCGCACCTCGATGAGCTTTTGTTGCAGGGTGCTCAGGTAGACCCGGGCCTGCAGCAGATCCGCCTCGGTGGCCATCTCGTTCTCCACCATGGATCGCGCCTGGCGCACATGACCTTCGGCCGAAGCCACGGCTGCTTCCATCACTGCTTCGTAGGAAGTGGCCAGGGTCAGGCCCTCGTAGAGCTGGATGGCCTGGAAGCGAATGGTTTCTTTGGCGCGGGCGTGTTTGAAACCGGCAGCACGACCGGCGGCGTTGGCGGCCTGTTTGCCAAAAATACCCATGCCTCCGTTGAAGATGGGTTGCAGCAACTGAATCCGGGTGATGAAGTTGTTGATCTCACCAGGATGGTTGATCAGGTGGGATTCAAATCCGCCAGGGGTGATGCCGAAGTCCAGGGGGGTCACTCCGCGGTTTTGCAGCTTGAATCCAAAGGCGGACAAGGCGTCGTTCGAACGCATGAAAAATTCGCCCAGTTGGAGTTGGGGGAGAAATCCCTGCCAGGCACTCAGGGCATCGGCGTCGGCTGCATCCAGCATGGCACTGCTGGCGGCCAGCATCTCGTTGTGTTGCAGGGCTGCGGCGACGACCTTCTGGCGGTCGATCACCAACACGCCACTTTCAATGGTGCCGATGCGCATCCAGGAAGTATCTGGTGCGGCTGCTGATTCTTCAGCCCAGGCGACCGATGAGGCCGACAGGCAGGTCAAAACCAGCATGCCAATCCCAATCAAACCACCGAGGGTTAAAATCCGGTTCATGAACAACCCTTTCCCGTGTTTTGAAGCCAGCCTGCAGGATGGCTCCTTTTGGTTGCAAGTATTATTATATTATTGACTGTGCATATAATAACCATCATGCCCTCCATGTCAAGATGATTAGAGAACATGGGACAGATTTGGGCAACCACCAAAACAAGGTTATTATGGGCAGACGGAAAAACCCCTTGAAAAAGGACCCAAGAATGCCAAGCCAAGCAAGAAAAACCCTCTATATCGTCAATCCTCGAGGTTTTTGCGCGGGAGTGGAACGAGCCATTTAAGTGGTGGACCGTTTGCTTCGCCAGCAGGGTACGCCATTATACGTGCGAAAAGAAATTGTGCACAACAAGGCGGTTGTGGAGGATTTCCATAGCCGGGGAGTGGTCTTCGTGGACGAACTTCATGAGGTTCCCGATGGACAGACCGTGGTTTTCAGCGCCCACGGGGTATCGCCGGAAGTGCGCAAGGAGGCCAAAAACCGGGGGTTGTCGGTGGTGGATGCGACTTGTCCCCTGGTTACCAAGGTTCATCAGGAGGTCATCCGGCATGTGGAAAAGGGTCACGAAATGATCCTGATCGGGCATGCCGGACACGACGAGGTGCTAGGCACCATGGGGGAAGCTCCGGGGCGCATTACCCTGGTCACGAGCGTGAAGGATGTAGCGTCCCTGACCATCGCCGAAGGCACCGCGGTGGCCTATTCCACTCAAACCACTCTCAGCGTGGATGAAACCCGGGACATTGTGGCTGCCTTGAAAATCCGTTATCCACATTTGATTGAGCCGGAAAAAAGCGACATCTGCTACGCAACCCAAAATCGGCAGGATGGGGTTAAGTCACTGGTGGAAAAGGGGATTGGTCATCTGCTAGTGGTCGGATCCCAGTCCAGCAGCAACAGCCGACGGTTGTGCGAGGTGGCCTTGAACCTGGATGTGCCGGCCACGCTCATTGATGGTCCCGAGGATTTGGACCAGGAGGCACTGCAGGGAGTCCGGATTCTGGGACTTACGGCAGGGGCCTCGGCTCCCGAACATCTGGTCCAGGCCGTGGTGGCAACCTTGTCCAAGGTGGGTTGGTTGTCCAGGGAATTGGTGACTCTGGAAGAGAATGTCAAATTCAAATTGCCAAGCGAGTTACTGGGTAAAGAATAATAGCAATTGATAGTTATTAAACTTTGCATTAATTTAACTTTGATAAGGCGATAAGATGTGTTAGTCTGTTATTAGATCAACAGGCTATTGGGATTACGCCGGGATTCAGCAATTGAAGGCGTAATCAGCAGTCTCAGGAAAAACTCAAAAGGTATTGCCATGGAAAAAAAGTTGTACGAAATGCAAGCTGAACTTTGTAAAACTCTTTCCAATCCCAAGCGTCTGGAAATTCTCGATATTCTGAAAGAACGGGAAGAGATTTCCGTTAATCAATTGGCCGATATGCTGGAAATCCCAAAAGCAAATACTTCCCAGCACTTAGCAGTGTTGCGCCAGGCTGGCGTGGTCAATACGCGAAAAGACGGCATCAACGTTTATTATAGCCTTCGTTCGGCCAAGATTTCCGAAGCCTGCTCTTTGACCCGCCAGATTCTTTTGGAGAGGCTGGAAGACCATGTGAGCCTTTCGGATCTTATCAAGAAGAATGGGCAGTGATTTTTTTTGGTGGAGTGACTGCAAAGGGTTCGAATTTGTTTCCAGGTCGCTGGGTGTAGACTCGGCAGGTTCATCCTTGATGGGCTGTGAACCTCGATAGGTGTTCGGGAACCCCTGCCTACACAGCATTCTTAAAATCCTGGTATCGGGCCTCAATAAAAGCACTACCCGGCTTCTGTTGATTGCTCAACGGTAAGTACAGTTTGGTGCCGTTCATTTCTTGCAACCCGTAACGCAGCATTGGGCCGTCCACTTCCAACAAAATGTCTTCGCGAATCTCAACTCGGAGATCAGGCCTGACCCCAAGAATGTGTCGGTCGAATGCCGCATGATGAATTTTGCAAAGGGCCAGACCATTGGAAACTACGGGCTCCCCGCGGGGATCAGAATCGGGGACAATATGAGCTGCATCGAGCAGTTCGACATGTTTCAACCGGCATATCGCGCAGCGATTGCGATACGCACGCAACACCCTCGCGCGAAATTTATGTTGGTGAAGTCGACGCATGGTGATTGTTGTTACATATTGCCGTCTTGCCTCTTTTCCCACCGTTACTTGGGTTTCGGGATCCCCAACTGAAATCATTTTATCATCGATGGAAACACTGAATGTTAATCTTTGAGGCTGGTCACCAACAATATAAACGGGCCAAGTCGGAAGGTACTCGCCTTTTTCAATCCCAAAAAAGTAAATCAGAGGAACGCCACCTTTCAAAGCAGTCCGCAATCCAACATTGTCTCGATGTTGGGGATTATCGCCACGATAACGGTAGACTAGCCGGCCCTCTGAATCTATACCGTCATCATACGGTGCTGGCCGTCGTGAACTTGGAGGAGCAGTAGTGATGCTAATTGGAATAGAATCAAGGACCTTCGGTTTCCATATTCCACTGGCCCCAAGGAGCGGGACGGTTTCACCATGGTATCGCATTCCCAATGTCAGAATCTTCCACGGGAGAACTTCACCATAACGATCTGTTGCGTCTTGCAAGAACTCAAAGGCGCATTTTCTTATGTCCGAATCAGTGCCAATAATACTCATTTCTTATTTGCTCCCTTGTCCGACTGCGGCCAAATTATAGAAAAACCCCTGTCAAAAAAATCCACCATGTGTCCCAAACTACTATTTGACTGATTCCCCCCAACCAGCCACCAAGACTCTAATCTCAGACACTGACACATACCCACAACTGATTTCATGTTCAACCGCCGACAAGACATTCCCCACCAGCTCATCCGCTGCCAGAATCCCTCTGGAATCCAGATAACCCTCCTGCCTGAAATATTCCTCCAGAAGTCCAATATTATTCCCTCGAAACGCCCGAACCTTCTTATCCCGCAATCCCTCCAGAAATAAAATGGCATCCCCTCGAACTTCTTCCAGCAACACCCGGCATTTCTCCCGATAAGCCTCACTGATATGCCCACTGGCATCCAAACTCCCACCAGTCAAAATCCGCCCTCGTCCAATACGCCAATTCCGAAGAAAAGCCTCAATGCAATGCCCACGAGCCAGCAGGTTTTCCACTTGCTTCCCAGTCATCCCGGCCAATGCACCCATTTCGTCCTGCCGGGCAATCCAACGGCCAAGAGTAGGCGAAGCAGCCAAAATCAACCGATGCAACAACTCCAGATCATCCCCGAGTAAATGCCACAAATGAACCTCGCCCGCTTCTTGCCAGCCATTGAGCTTCGGCACATTCAACAGGTTGGCGTATTCGGCCGGCGACCGATTTCCGGGAGCAGGTTCCAGGGCCAGCGGCACATGATCCGCATGGGGCTTTTGATCAACGCCCAGCCCCCGGGCCTTTGCCAAATCAATCACCGCCGGTTCTGGTAACCCCGCTTTTTCCAGAGCCAATTGCCACGCCCGTGCATCAGTGGGATTGCTGCACAGATAAAACACCTGCCGGTCCTCCTGCTCGGCCCAACGAGCCAAATTAACGGCGATGGCTTCAAATCGTTGCGGATCGGAAGAGGTTAGCGATTCATCCAAAAAAACCGGCGGTTTGGCGTCAGTTTCGTGTTCAGAAATGAAGGCTAATCGAACCGCCAACAAAAGCTGGGCCCGGGTGCCGTCGGAAAGTTCTGCCAGCCCCAGGCTTTCGGCCGACTCCTGATCAAAGGCGCGGAAGGTTCCTGATTTTTCGGCTCCGGGAACCACCCGTAACTCATAACGTCCCTGGGAAAAAACCTTAAAACTTTCGGCGGCTCGCGACAATACCCTGGGACGCGAGGCGTGGTGATAGGCTTGCTCCACGTCTTCAAGTATCATCATTCCCAGGGCGGCATCGCGTTCTTGTTGACGGGTCTCCAGAAGATCGGTGCGGGCGTTTTCGAAAGCCACCCCGGCTTCTGCCACCTTCAGGCTGCCGCGTGCTTGGTTCACCAGGGCTTCGGTGGCTCCAATATCGTGTTGAATACTGTCGCGTGCTTCGACATCACTTTGCAGGGTATCCAACATGAGGTTTATTTGCTCGGGAGTAAGGGTTTCGGCATTGGCGGGATCAAGTATTTCCGGATGCTTGCGGAACTCCTTGTCCAACAGGTCATATTCCTGTTGTAACCGGGAAACTGCTTCCTTTTTTTCCAGCCAGGTCGGGAGTTCATCCACCAGCTTCCGAACCTGGAAATCATCGGTGTCGGTGGATAGGCCCAAGCGGGTCCAAAAATTTGTAAGGCCTGATTTGATCTCCTTGAGGTCCGAGTGCAGGTTGGCCAGGTCCTGTTCTTCCTTTTTCTGATTCTCCCTCAGTCGGCTCGTCTCTACTATGCGGTTTTCCAGGATTTCCTGTTGGCGGATGGCTTCCACATCAGTGGCAGGATGGCCCAATCCGAAGGCTACAAAGGTGGGGCCAATGTCGGCGAGCAATTTGTCCAGTTCACCTTGTTTGAGATCCAGGGATATTTTCAGGGAGGCAACTTGCGCCTGGGCCTTTCGGTATCGCGGAACCGCGTTTAGAAGATGCAAAAGTTCGGGAGTTTCCCGATCCATGGCCAACCCGTGTTTCTGACGCAATTGGTCGAGCAAGGCCTTGATTTCGTCCTCATCACTTTGCTGCCGGTGGATTCGGTTGGATAGATAGTTGTGCAGATTTTTTCGTACCTGATTGGCTGAGGCATCGCGGGTTTCCTGGCCAAGCAGGGTCTGAATATGTGTTCGGTCCAGAGGTTCGGGAATATCAAGGCCTGCCTGTTGGAGTTTGGATGCAACTTGCTCCAGCTTGATTTTTGATTGAGCCCGGCTTCGCCACATCCAAATCAGAAAAAAGACAGAGGAACAGCCACCCAGGACAAGGGCAATCAGCCCTTCAATCCTTCCATTGTAGGCAAAGAGCAACCAACCGCTGATGGTGGCCACCAACCCGGAAACCAGCCCGGACAGTTGGGGAATTCCATGCTGCGGTGAATCAGAAACCAGCCATCGGCGCAGAAATCCAAGGGCGGCTTCTTTTTCACGGATTTGATCTTCGCTTTGTTCTTTGGTTTGATTTTTCCCGTCAGTCTGAAACTCAGGCAAATGCAAAAGACTTTCCAGGCCCTCGGTCTGGGCTTGATTATCTTTCAGACGGAAAAACATTTTGGCCAGATCCGCATAGATTTTCGGGCCTGGATCGGGTCCCACGGCTTTATCGTCGGCTGCCGGGTTCATTTCCCGCAAAACCTGTCGCAGGGCATTGTCTTCACGGGCGAGCTCATCCCGCAGACGGTCAATTTCACCCTGCAGGTCGGCAGTTTTTTGCACTTGTTTTGCCAACAAGCCAGGGTCAAGGGCCTCCACGGTGGAAACAGGCAGGGCCACATTTTCAATTTTTTCAAGGATGGTATCAAGGACGGTTTGCCGTTCCCGGATTTTTCGGTTTTTTTCCTGCTGTTGTTGCCGCATGGTCGCAAGATAGTCGACGTCCTCGAGCCGCACCTGGTTTTGACCCTGGGCAAAGGAATTCAGGGAGGACAGGGCATTTTTCAGGTTTTCGGCCACCTCGCCCCTGGTCTTGAGCTTGCTCAACAGCTCGTATCGCAAGGCTGAACTTCCGGATTTTTCCAATTCCCGACGTTTTTCAGTCAGATCCCTTTCCTGTTGGGCCAAGTGGAATTGATCGCGCACAAGCTTTTTCAGGTTACTCTCAGCTTTTTGCCATTCGGCTCGGTATTTGTTGGCCTTGCGCGATCCGAAAGAGAAAATCTTTCCGCCCACTTCGTCGAGATTTACCCCACCGGACATTTCCCGATTGATGGCGGCCGCCAGCTGGTTTTCAACTTCTCCATCGGCGGGTAGAACCAGATCCAGCAGCCCGAGTTCATAGCAACGAGCCACGTGACCACCTGGAAGTGAGGGGGCGGCTGCGGTTTCACCATCGAGCAACCAACGGGTGTCTACCCCTTCTTCCCGGGAGGCTTTCCAGGTGGAACCATCCCTCTGAAAAATGGCCTCGACGGCAAAGGGAGACTCGGTGGCAAGATTGCTCCAGAGCAAGCGGCGCATGGCCCGCGCCAGCGAACTTTTCCCCGAACCATTGGGCCCGATGATGATGTTCACTGCAGCCGGAGTTTCCACCTGGAACCCGAGGGGAATCCCGGGCATGCGATGAACAGTCAGTTTATCCAGCCGCATGACCCGCCTTCTTCCTGTTCAGGATTTCTTCCAGTGCTCGACGACCGGCGCGTGCCAGGAGCGGGGCAATTTCATCCGCAGATAAGTGGCCGTCCAGGCCGAGGTAGGGGCTCTGGATGTCCACCTCGGCGAGAGTTTCACGACCACCCGAAACCAGGCGTTCCTTCATGGCGCGGGAATCGGTCACGCCGGGGATTTCCTCTTGAAAATCTTCAAGGACCAGGATGCGGCGGGCCAGCAATCCTTCGGGGCTCTCGGCCCTGGCCACATCAAGCAGATCCACTTTTTGGGTGGTCTCATTGATGATTTTTTCCACAAAAAGTACCGTGCCTTGGCGATCCGAAACCAGGGTGGATAAATCATCCCGAATGCCATTGAGTGCCACACGCAGGGCTCCGGGATCGTCCATGGCCCCGGTGAGGGTCAAGCGGAAGCCAAGGGCGAGTACAGACTCAAGGGATTCCTCCAACTCATCGGCCCGCATGGCCAGATTGTACAGCAGATGAGGCAAGAGATCTTTGATGGCGTCATCAAAATCATCGCAGGCGATGGCAAGTTTTTCCCAGCGCAAAGGCGCCAAGGGCAAGCGGTTCATGGTCAATGCGCCATGGGGATCGATGCTCACCAGCACTGTGCCGTGTTCGCCGGTCTCGCTCGGGTTCAGCCCGGTCACCGAACCAAGATAAAATGGCCTGCCCTCGGTGTTGGGTTGCCCCGGCATATGGGTATGGCCGAGGAACCAGGCCTGATAGCCTTTGGCCAACAGTTCGGAGGTGGAAACCGGAGCGTAGCGACTGGATGCCTGGTCCAGGTCGGCGTGCAACAGGCCAAAGGTGGGATGTTCCGGATCAGGTTCGGGAACACCGTCGATCAGAGGACTGGTTTCCACATGGGAACCCGGAAACGACCACCCCACTATCCGCACGGAAAGGTCGCCATCACCCTCCACAAGATGGCTGGACCAAGTTCCATCGGGCCCGAGCAACTCAATATTTTTGAGCATTCCGGCCAACTTCGGCAGCACTTTGGTGTCATGGTTGCCGGCCACGGCCACCACTGGAATGTGGGCATCTTCCAGACGCCGAAACCCCGATTCAAGCAGCCCGAAAGCTTCGAAGAGGGCATTGTTGCGATCCACAAGATCACCGGCCAGGGCTACGGCGTGCACTTTCATCTCGATGGCCTTGTCCACGATGCGTTTCCAGGCGGCGGCCGGGCCTAGATCGTGAGGAGTGAGTTGGCGGGTTTCAAAAAGGTGGCCGCCAATACGCGATGGCAGGACACCTAGGTGCATGTCGCCGACAAAGAGAATGGTGACCTGGGTATTTTTCAGTGGCAATGTTGGACTCCAGCCAAATACGGATGATAAGGTCATGGGATGGATCATATATTAGCATGGTCGGCGGGTGATGTCTTCACAGCCCACAAAAAAAAAATCAATGCTGAAGGATTCTGAGAACGGCGATCAAACCAGCTTCAATATCTCCATGGCACCATCAAGATCCTCTTCGATCTTGGGTATCAAAAGATGGCAATCCTCCAGGGTCAACCCCAAAATCTTCAAAGCCGCCGGGCTGCATTCGGTGGGTGCCTGGCTGCCGGGGGCGGGATAGCCCAAAGGATAAGCCATGTAATCAGCCAAATGGGCCAGGGCGGACAGTTGGGGATATTTGGTTGCCGAATCGGGAGCATGGTGAAACTGAACGGCATCCACAACGCTGGGCGGAAACCCCCAGGCCCGGAAAATGGCCTTGCCGATGGTGGCGTGATTGATCTGGAAGAGTGCTTTTTCGGTATCGAACCAGGTCATTTGCTGTTCCTGTGCGGCCTGAACAAGTTCTTCGAAATCATTGGAAAAGTAGCGTTTTTCAATGAGCTTGCCAGTATCGTGCAGCAGGCCTACCACAAAAGCCTCTTCCTGCTGATTGATGCGGGTTTCCGCCGCCAAGATTTTGCAAATACTGGCGCAGGCAATGCTGTGCTGCCAAAACTGGGTCATGTCGAGCTGGCTGGAGTCTTCGCCGCTGAAATAGTCAAACACACTGACGGCCAAGGCGGCGCTTCGCACGGATTGGAAACCCAGGATAACCACCGCACGGCTTATGGTTCTGATTTCCTTGTTGAATCCGTAGAAGGCGGAATTCACAAGATGCAGGATTTTAGCCGTCAGGGCCTGGTCCTGGGCGATGATCGCGGCAATCTGGGGCACCGATGCATTGGGATCCTGCATTTTTTGAAATAATTCCTGATAGATCACCGGAAGAGTGGGAATATCTTTGACAATCCCTTTCAGTTCCCTGGGGTGAATATCCAGCAGTGATTTCGATGATACTTGGGGCACGAAGGCTCCTTGGAACGGGCCGAAATTATCAGTATGCTAATTGATTGATCGACGAACGGGGGGCAAGATTAAGCATAATCCACAGATATTCAACTGAATCAATTGATTCAAATATAAAGAACCGCTTGGAGGGCGAAATCAGGAAAAACTGAGCCAAGGGTCTGCGCCCCGGTGTTCGGTAACCTCGCCAATAATGGATGTGGCCAGGGTGCTTTCTTCGGACAGCATATTCAGCATTTCATCCAGCCTTTCCGCTTTCACCGCTACGAGCAATCCTCCGCTGGTTTGAGGATCATTCAACAAACCGATCATGCCCTGGCTCAGACCATCAAGATAGGCGATGGCCTGTTCGGTGAAATTGGCGTTGGCTTTGGTTCCCCCGCAGGTGAAACCCTCGCTGCAAAGCTCAACCGCCTCAGGCAGCAGGGGCAAGGTGCTGGTATCAATGGCCAGATGGGCGTGAGATCCCCTGGCCATTTCCAGGGCGTGACCACTGAGACCGAACCCGGTGACATCGGTGCAGGCGGTAGCTCCAAATTCGAACAGCTTCATTCCGCACTTGTTCAGGGTGGTCATACAGGTGACCAGGGCATCGTAGCCGGCCTGGTCCACGCGATCTTTTTTGAGGGCAGCCACAAGGGCTCCGGTGCCCAGGGGTTTGGTGAGCAAAAGCTTGTCGCCAGATTGAGCCGTGCTGTTGCGCAGAATTCGCTCCGGATGAACAGTGCCGGTCACGCTCAATCCAAATTTCACTTCATCATCGCGCACGGTGTGACCACCGGCCACGGCGCAACCCGCTTCCGCACAGACGGCTCCAGCGCCGGAAAGAATTTCGCCCAGGGTATGATTGGGCAAACCCACCGGAGGGAATCCCAGAAGGTTCAGGGCCATCATGGGTGTGCCGCCCATGGCGTAAACATCGCTGATGGAGTTGGCGGCGGCTATGCGGCCGAAGGTGAAGGAGTCATCCACCACGGGGGTGATGAAATCGGCTGTGGAGATGATGGCTTGTTCGTCGTTCAAACGATACACGCCGGCGTCGTCCGCAGTGTCAAAACCAACAAGAAGGTCGGCAGGTGCTGCGGCCTGAATAGGTTCCAGGATTTGGCTCAAGTCCCCCGGACTGAGTTTGGCGGCTCAGCCGGCGCTCTTGGCGAATCGGGTCAGGGCGATGCGTTCGTTGAAAGACATTTTCACCTCCATCCGGTTGAAACAGGATGCAGAAAGTATGGGGCTGTTTTGATTTCTGTCAACTGATCAGAGAAGACTTCCCTTGAGCCTCCAGCTTGGCCCAACTGTCCTTAAGGGTCACAGTACGGTTGATCACCAGGGCGTCCGGTCGGGAGTCCTTTGCATCCAGGCAGAAATACCCGTGCCGCATGAACTGCCAGCGATCATCCGCGGTGACATCCTTGATGTTCGGCTCGATCTTGGCATTGGTCAGGATTTCCAGGCTGTCCGGGTTCAGGTTTTCCAGGAAGTGACCTTCGGCCTCGGGGAAAGGTTCCCGGAAAAGATTATCGTAAAGACGAACTTCGGCGGTCACGGCTTCGGCGGCACTCACCCAGTGCAGCGTGCCTTTCACCTTGCGGCCGTCGGGGCTTGATCCGCCACGGCTGTCAGGATCGTACGTGCAGTGAAGCTCCACAACATCACCGGCGTCGTCCTTGATGAACTCGTTGCAGGTGATGAAGTAGGCGTGTTTCAGACGCACCTCCTTGCCGGGCTTGAGGCGGAAGAATTTGCGGGGAGCCTCCTCGCGGAAATCACTCTGTTCGATGTATATTTCCCGACTGAAGGGCACCATGCGTGTGCCGGCGGTGTCGTCTTCGGGATTGTTGACGCATTCAATGTCCTCCACCTGGCCCAGGGGGTAGTTGGTGATAACAACCTTCAGGGGCCGCAACACTCCCATGTACCGGGTTGCGCTCATGTTCAGCTCGTTGCGGATGGACCATTTCAAGAGGTCCAGGTCCACGGTGCTGTCGCGCTTGGCCACACCAATGACATCGCAGAACCGGCGAATAGATTCGGTGGTGTAGCCCAGCCGCCGCAGGCCACTGATGGTCGGCATGCGCGGATCATCCCAACCGTTGACATGTTTCTGGGTAACCAGTTGCAACAATTTTCGTTTGCTCATGATAGTGTAGGTCAGTTTCAACCGTGCAAATTCTATTTGCTGCGGTTTGTACGGCACGGGCAAGTTGTCGATGAACCACTCGTACAAGGGGCGATTCACCTCGAACTCGAGGGTGCAAATGGAGTGGGTGATACCTTCGAGGGCGTCGCTTTGACCGTGGGCAAAATCATACAAAGGGTAAATGTTCCACGTATCGCCCGTACGATGGTGAATCACCTTTCGGATGCGGTAGATCAGTGGATCGCGCATCTTCATGTTGTTGTGGGCCATGTCGATTTTGGCGCGCAGGGTGTAGGCCCCTTCGTCGAAATCACCGCGGCGCATGCCCGCCAGCAGCTCCAGACTTTCTTCCATGGGGCGCTCCCGATCGGGGCTGGGCCGACCGGCCTCCTTCACGGTGCCGCGGTACTCCCGGATTTCCGTTTCGCTCAAACTGCAGATGTAGGCCTTGCCTTGCCGAATCAGGTGCTGTGCCCATTCATAAAGCTGCTCAAAATAGTCGGAGGCGTAGAATTCGCGATCTTCCCAGTCGGCCCCCAGCCAGCGCATGTCCTCCTTGATGGAGTCCACGTATTCGATTTCCTCCTTCTCGGGGTTGGTATCATCGAAGCGCAGGTTGAATTTCCCACCAAATTCAGCCGCGATACCACTGTTCAGAACGATGCTCTTGGCGTGGCCGATGTGCAGATAGCCATTGGGTTCCGGCGGAAAGCGGGTGTGAACACGACCTTCGTTGAGTCCGGCTGCCTGGTCTTCCCGGACGCGGGCGCGAATAAAGTCCAGATTTTCGCTGTTATCAGCGGATTCATCATTATTCAGGGAATTTGTTTCTTCAGTCATGGCACTTCAGCCTTCCAGATAACCGGGATTCCCGATTTTGGGAAAAAGTATTGGATTCGAATAAGCTAAACTCCCAAGGACTGGATGTCTACCGAACTTGGTTGAAAACAGGTGTGTTTTAGTCCTTTAGGCGCAAGTTTCTAAATAATCTCCCTTAACATCTGGGGGTGATATGTGGTATTATCAATGGTGAGTTTATGCGTGTCTTCGTGTTGCTGAATTGTCAATTGATAACCATGAATCCCGCTTGGGATCATGATAAGGTAAAATTCAGTTCTTTTGACTCGCTTTGCTGCTGGTTATTCGTTGCTCTTGTCACTCATTTGCCCGTGCTTGCAACACAAACCCTTGGGGGGGATCCCATGAATTGTTGTCACCACCGTCCGACGTTCCTACTGCTCCTATTGACCTTTGTCTGCTTACCTTTGCTGGCTTTTGCCGGTGTTGGCGCTGATGGTGTCAACGTGGAAACAAATGTTGATATTTTGACCCAGGACTTCGAATCTTTTTCTTGGCCGCCAACTGGCTGGAACACAATTGTCATCGGCAATACTTATACCTGGAGTTTGTCATTTTCCGTTTCCCACGGTGGAACCCGAAGTGGCACCTGCCATTATGGTCCTGCCGGTTCGCCCCAGGATGAGTACCTGGTTACCAGCGCCATGGATTTCTCCTTCAACATCGGTCCCCAATTGCTCTGGTACGAAGAGGAATCCCATTGGTTTGACCGCGGTGGTACACACTACATCATGGTCAGCACCACCAGCCAAACCGATCCCAACGCCTTTGAGGTTGTTGCCGAAATGACTCCGGCGAACCACACCGTGCCCGGTTTCAGTGGCGCGCCTGTGGAAGTCGACCTTTCCGCCTATGCAGGTCAGCCCACGGTCTATGTGGCTTTCCGGTATGTGGGAGAGTACAATGACACCTGGTACATCGACGACATCAAGGTTTACGAATTGGTTGGTGCCGGTGGCGATGTATCGCCCAGTTCCGTGAGCCCGGCTGATGTTTCCTACAACGATGGTGACGTCTTTACTCCCGCGGCAACCATCTACAACAACGGCACCGAAGATGCTGAGCTGGATGTCACCATGCAGATTTTTGAATCCGGCACCGAAGTGTACAGCGAGAGCCTGCACATCGTCGGTCTGGCCTCCGATGAGACTCTGCCGGTAAGCTTCCCCCAGTTCACCGTGACTGAAGGCAATCTTATAGAGCTGCGTTGCACCACCTATATGGATGGCGACCAGATCCCTGCCAACGATACCCGTTCGGCCTTCAACACCGCCTACACCCAGCAGCACATTCCCATGGGATTGCTGTTCACCAACGCCGGCTGCGCCCCTTGTGTGCCGGCCAACCAGACCCTGGACAGCTACATCCCCACCCAGGGCAATGATGTGGGCCTGGCCCGCATTCATGTTTGGTGGCCCGGCTCGGATATCATTTACAACGCCAATACTGTTCAGGCCAGTGAAATGGTGACTGATTATGGCGTCAATGGCGTGCCCAGCATGTTCATCGATGGTATTAATGCCGGCGGTTATACCAACTTTGTCAGCATGTACACCCAGCGCAAGCAGATCAAGTCACCCATGAATATCGAATTGTCCTTCAACGACGACACTGATGAATTGACCGTGAAGGTCAATGTGGTGGAGATGATGCAGCCCATGGATACCATCGTGCTGCGCGCCTACATCACTGAAGACAACGTTTATTATGCCGGTGGCAACGGTGAGACTATTCACAACCAGGCCATGCGCCACATCTGGCCGGACACTGATGGTCTGGGCATCCCGACTTCCCTGGGAACCCATACTTTCGTGATTGATGCCCCTCTGGCACACAGCTGGGTGTACGACAACCTGCGCGCCTCGGTCTACATTCAGGACATGGACAGCCGCATCATGCAGCAGGCCAGTACTGATTTCCTGACCAACATCGACGATCTCCTGTCGCCGGTGGGTGACCAGGTGACCGCGGCCTACCATCTGAATGCCAACTTCCCGAACCCCTTCAACCCGAGCACCACCATCAGCTTCAACCTGGCCCGTGAGGAGCAGGTCGAAGTGACCGTGTTTGCGATTGACGGCACCAGGGTGGCCACCCTGCTCAGTGAAACCATGTCCGAGGGTGATCACCAGGTCGTATGGACAGGCAAGGATAACAACGGCTCGTCCGTGGCATCTGGCGCCTACTTCTACCGCCTGAACACCCCTTCATACAGCGAGACCCGGGTCATGACGCTCATCAAGTAGCGCTCGCCGGCCTCGTTTTCGATCCAACCCGGCTGTTCAATGGAGCAGTCGGGTTTTTCCTCAATTTGCAAAGGAATCCACCGTGTCGCTGGAAATTACCCCCAAATCCCACTGGACTGAAATCACCCTCAACGAGCCACCGCGCAATGTGCTGGACCGTGAACTCCTAGAAGCCCTGGTGACGGCCCTGACCGACCTGGGCCGAGGCGACGCACCAATGATCCTGTTGAGTTCGCGGGGGCGTCATTTTTCCACGGGCTACAGCATCGGCGATATTCCAGAAGAAATTTTTCACCGAGATTCTTCCGTGCGCGCCAGCCATCCTTTCGAAAAAGCCATGGCCAGTCTCATCAACTATCCTTCGCCCATTGTGGCGGCCGTTCAAGGTGATGCCTACGGTGGCGCAGTGGAATTGCTGGCCTGCACTGATTTGAGGGTGGCCGCCGAAGGAGTTCGCCTGGGAGTGCCTCCG
Source organism: Candidatus Krumholzibacteriota bacterium (assembly GCA_024275485.1). Classification (GTDB taxonomy): domain Bacteria; phylum Krumholzibacteriota; class Krumholzibacteriia; order LZORAL124-64-63; family LZORAL124-64-63; genus LZORAL124-64-63. The sequence goes on from JAJRZA010000019.1 coordinate 25,605, forward strand.
GTGCGTTTGGGATTGGTCTACAGCCATACCGGATTGCGCCGCATGATTCGCAGCTTCGGTTCACCCCTGGTAAGGGAGATGCTGTTGACCGGCGAAGCCATCAGCGCAGAGCGGGCCTGGAATACCGGGTTTTTCTGTCGTCTGGTGCAGGAGGATCAATTATTGGCCACGACCGAGGGAATATTGGAAGGCATGAGCCATGGAGGGCCCAAGGCGTTGCGAGGTACCCGGCGAATATTGAATCTGCTGGAGGAGACGGAAGTTCTGCCGGATGAATCCCTGAAAGAAATTGCGAGGTTGAGGCATGAGGCCTGGTCGGGTGAGGAGTTTGTTCGAGCTCGGGATGCTTTTATCAACCGCAAACCATCGCCTTTTGGTTCTTGAAAGTTTTTCCAATGCCCGCTAGAAATTAAAGTGGTCCATAAATTCAAACACCCATTCCCCTTCGCGGGTTTTGGCTCCCTCAAACCGCAGCTGCATCCGGTCAATATTCACATGCACGCCACCGCCCCAACTCTGCAAGGCCCGGCCGGCTTCGACGCTGTCGTACCACGCATCGCCTGCATCGCCAAAAATATGCAGGCCCACACCGACCATCTCACCCTTGGGTGAAATGGGCATCATGAACAGCGGGATACGGTACTCGGCCGACAACAGATAGCCTTCATCGCCTTCCAGACCACCAAAACGATACCCACGGACGGTTTCGGGCCCGCCGAAGAACAGGGTATTGTCCAGTTGAACGGGACCGTCGGTTTGCCGGCCCCAGGCGTGCAGGGCAAGCACGTGCTTGACCAGGGGAACGGGTATGAACAGACGCAGGTCGCCGATGAATTCGGAATAGGAATCGAAGCCGTCACCAGACCAGTGCTGGGCCTTGGCCTCGGCAAAAGCGCCATGAGCGGGATACCACGGGTTGTTGCGGCTGTCGAAACCCAGCACCGCACGCGAGGCCAGCTGGTTCACGGTGCCGGAAGAGTGCAACACGCTGTGGCCGGTGTTGGGATCCTTCCAATAGTAGTCGTCGAGATAATTGGTCATGCCGTGGTTCAGGCCTGTCGACACATACAAATCACCCAGAAAATTCCAGCGCACCTCGATGTCGCCCCTGCCAAAACGTTGCTTGGTGGGACGGAATACAAAATTGGAATTTTCGCCTTTCATGCCCAGTTTCAATTCCAGCCCACGAACACCAAACCACCAGGGATGGGTCCAGGCGATTTCACCTTGTTGGATGTAGAAAGCGGCCAGATCAATGCGCAAAACCTCGCCCTTGCCACGCAGATTGTTCTCTTCCAACCAGGCGCCCAAAAGGTATTTGTGCCGACGGCTGTAGCGCACCAATGGTCCGTAGTTTCGGGTGAGATCTTCTTCCACATAGATTTGCAGGACGACGCCGTCGCCGCCGTTGTCGTCGAATTCCATATCCACAAAAGCGAAATAGCCCACGTCTTCCAGTTGTTCCCAGACCTGGTTCATCATCTCGCGGTTGAAGGGTTGGCCAATTTGAAGGTCCATTTCACGCAGAATCGCATTGGTCTCGGTGTGGGTGTTGCCTTCAATGACGATATCCTTGAGGATGGGATTTGCATCGGTGCCGGCGCCATCGCCAAAGACGGCCATGGCCAGGGAAGGCAGCAAAAGCAGGCAGAGAAAGAAAATCAGAAAGGGACGGCGCAGGAGGAAAAACATGAAGACGGCTTTCCAATCGGTTGAGTGTTTTTCCGGGTCTTGGTTCCGGAATGGGCACTCATCAATTATGAAGCAAGTCCGCCGATTGTCCAGCAGTCTGATCCGACCAATTCTCCACCGGCGGGGCTGCAGTGTAGGCGGCCAGGGATTCGCAGAACAATCCGTGTTCGCAGAGAAATTCGTCCAGTTGGCTGGCGCCAAGCCCCATCAGGGATGATTGCAAACCGCCGGGATGATCCAAATCCAGCTGGCAGACTTCGCAAAGAAGATCATTGATCGCCTGGTGGACCAGTGATTCGAGGTGGCCGTGCACCGTCTCGGGCGAGTAATCACCGAGGTTGCGTATGACCTGATGGTAGAAGCGGGCGGGTTTTTCGATGCGCACCGAGCAGCGGACGATTACCTGGGTTCCATCCCTGGTGGTGTAGCCTTGGTCCCTGTTCCCGGTCCAGCGAAATCCCACCGCAATGTCGGTGGACAGGAAAAACAATTGGCTGTCGGTTTGGACCTGATCCGGGCGGCGGCCGATATCCAGATGATGGCATCCATCGAGGTACAAGGCCTTCAAGGCGCCCTGGCGAACAAGCAACCCGTATTGACCATCATCCAGAGTCAGCAGCATGCGTTGGCCGTGCAGGAATTCCATGTCCAGGGGACCTTGAACCAGGGGGCCGTCGGCTTCCATGCTCCATTCGTACTGTTCATGGCGCAGGGGCAGGGCGCCCCAGTCGCGTCCGCTGGTCAAGCCGGTTGAGGTATTGTTGCGGGATTTTTTGTGGTCGCTCATACCGATCCTCCATAGGTGAATTCCGATTCCCACCCCAGACCCAGCAGATAGTTGCGCTCTTCGGTCATTTCGCTGAAGCTGGCCAGATCGCGATTCAGGCGGCTGGCTTCGTTCTTGAACCAGGACGATGCCGGTACGTCGGAGCCGAGGCTGCGCACCAGGGACATGGATTCTTCGATCATCAGGATCAGACGAACATCCAACTCTTCAAGTTCGGCGATGGTGGCGTTGCAATCACCCACCAGACAAACATCGCCTTCCCGGTCCAAACGCCGGAAAATCATCCCGATGCGGTCGATCAGGAGGTCGATGAGCTGTTCCTGATCGGTCTCCAGGATCTGGCTCCTTTTCTCCACGACATTCAGCAGATGGTCTCCGCATTCCTTCAACATCAGTCCGAGGGCGCGCCGATATCCCCGTTCGGCCAGGGCTGCTTCTTTATCAGACCGGTAATTGCTGTATACGGGCATCTTTTCCATAAGGAAGGTCATCTCGGAACAGCTGATATGGGCTGAATTCATCATGTCGGTCTCCGAAGGGCTGGTTTCGCTGTGTTGTTGTCGTCCATCGCCTTGCCGGCATTGCGGGATGCCCGGTTTGGTGGTTGTGCTACCAGGAAACGGCAAGGAACATTCCAGCGTTGTGGGTAGCGGGTGGGAGGTTGGAGGAATCATGGTTCAAACGGGGGAATGGGAAGCAATGGTGGGGAATTGAGGGGAGTGGGAAATTTTTGGGAAGGTTTGGACAATTTGGGGATTCCAGCCGGCTGGAAAAAAATGAATGGCATTTCGCAATATACGGGATAAAATGTCAAAAAAATGCAATATTGGGGTGAGCCATTGTCACAAGACGGGTTTCTCCTGGTTGTGGCGTTTGAACTTGAGCAAGAGGGAAATGCACCTGGAACTTATCCGACGATCATGCTCGAAATCGGTTAAGATAGAATAGCGGAACCAGGGTTGATGGCCGATCTCGCATAGTCTTTGTTTTTCTCTCACAAAACAAATAGGGTCTACCATGATCAAAGAATCTATTCATGCGATGTGGGGTGCATGAAGCCGCTTGCCCACCTGTTGGAGCGATGAGACGACCGTGTATCTTCAGATTATAGGAAGCCAATGGACCGATTAGAAACCGTCTACCATTACCACGACCGCACCAAACACCAATTTGGTCGATACGCCCGGTCCGCAGGCCACATGGACTGGGCAACCAAACCCTATCCTTTTCGCCGGCATGAGGGGGCCTCGCTGAAGTTGCTGCCCCAAACAACTGGCCCCCTTGTAGATCTATCCTGGGACCAACTGTTTGTTTCGCGGGTTTGTCCCGCACCGTTCAACGATGAAACTCTTGGTGCCTTTTTCTACCTGAGCATGGCCCTTTCGGCGTGGAAGGAAGTCGTTGGTCCGGGAGGGGCGATTGTCTCGCGCTGGGCCTTGCGTGTGAATCCCTCCAGCGGCAATCTTCACCCCACCGAAGCCTGGCTGGCCGATGCCGGTGGTGTGCATCACTACTGTCCCGACGTGCACGGTTTGGAACACACCGCCGTCTGGCCTACAGGAGCCTGGAAAATGTTGACGACTCAATTGCCGGCCGGAACGATGCTGATTGGACTGAGCAGCATCCCTTGGCGCGAGTCGTGGAAATACGGTGAGCGAGCTTTCCGTTATTGCCAGCATGATGCAGGTCATGCCATGGCGGCATTGAGCCTGGCTGCAGCCACGCTGGGTTGGTCGGTGGCACCCCTGAAGGGAGCCGGTTCGAAAGAAATGACGGCCATGTTGGGTCTTGGTGATCGCTCCATTGAAGAGGCCGAACATCCTGATACCATTTTTGCGCTCATGCCGGGAGAAATTCTGAAACAGGAAGTATCCCTGAATCTGCCCCAGGCCGAAAAGCTGGATACACCACCCAATATCCTGAGTTTGGACCACACGGTCTGGGAAATCATCGACCAAGTGGTCGCAGCGGTTGCTTACTCGTCACAAAAAACCGTCAGCATTTCCCCGCCGGCAACCCGCGACAAAATTGCCACGACCACCAACCGCGATCTCAACGCTTTTCAGATAATTCGCCAACGCCGCAGCGCCGTGGCCATGGATGGTCTGGCGCGCATGACCCTCGATGAATTCCTTGGTTTGCTGGAGCGACTTTTGCCCGGTGCCAACAACCCGGCTTTTGACCTTTTTCGGGCAAGAACAAAGGTTTCCCTGTTGATCATGGTGCACCGAGTGGACGACCTTCAGCCGGGACTGTACATGTTGGTTCGTGACTCTGAACACCTGGCCGATCTGCAAAGGTTCACCAGCGACACCTGGGAATGGACCATGGCCGCCCATCAATCTTCCGAAGTTCCTTTGTATTTCCTGGGTGGTGGCGATTTGCGTGCGGGGGCCCGTCAACTCAGCTGCAATCAAGCTATTGCTTCGGACGGGGTTTTCAGTTTGGGAATGCTTGCCCGTTTTAAACATACGCTGGAGCGCGATGGTCCCGAGGTTTATCCGGAACTGTTCAGGGAGACGGGCGCCATCGGACACATGCTGTATCTGGAAGCGGAAGCTGCCGGCCTCAGGGGCACAGGTATCGGCTGTTTCTTTGATGACGAGGTGCACCGGGTGGTGGGTCTGACGGATCACAGTTGGCAAAGCTTGTACCACTTCACGGTGGGTGGGGCAGTAGAGGATGAGAGACTGCGCACCACCGCACCGTATGACAGCTGAGGTGTATTGGCCCAGGCATGTCGCTTGACCAAGACAACCCGATGATTGGTCACCACATCCCCAGCTCTGAATCTGGCATCATACACCGACAAATCGACCGTCTGGGCCTTGGCCAGAGAAAATTGAATTTTGGTCTCAGGATTGAAGGGATTGGGAAAAGGAGGATCCATGGACGTGACCAAAGGCAAAGCCGACTCAACAACTTCAATGGGTCCATGGGTGCCGTTGAGTTGGGTCATGCCATCGGTGGCATCAACAAAAATCGGAAGG
>JAJRZA010000020.1 GCA_024275485.1 Candidatus Krumholzibacteriota bacterium
GGTTTTGCGTCGAGAAATGATCGACGTTGGGAAGCTTCTGGAAAAAAAAGGTCTTATCGTGGCCGCCGAAGGGAACATGTCTGTTCGTCTTGGCGGCCACAGTTTTTTGGTGACGCCTGCCGGTCGGTGCAAAGGGGATTTGAGAGTCCAGGACCTGTTGGAAGTCGACAGCCAGGGGCGCAGCTCCATGGGGCATGCCACCAGCGAATGGCCTCTGCATCGTGAAATCTATGGTCTTCGTCCAGGCATCCGCGCCATCTGCCATGCGCATCCGCCCTGGGCCACCGCTTTTGCCACGGCAGGTCGTGATCTTGACGGGGAGTTGCTTACCGAAACAGCCCAGATGTTGCCTCGAGTTCCGCTGGCGGCCCGGTCACTGCCTGGAACTCCGGAATTGGCGCGTTCCATCCAGCCGTACATTGGGAGTCATGACGCCATTCTGCTGGCCAACCATGGTGTGGTGACGGTGGGCAATACCCTGCAGGAGGCTTTCGAGCTTTTGCAGACGGTGGAGCGCCTGGCCCAGGTCACTCTATTATCTGAAATGGCATCCGGCATCTGCGGTTTGGACCAGGGGATGCTGCAAAACCTGGTGAACCAAAGTCGGACCTGAACTTATTCCACCGTATTAATTTTCTGCACTATAAATCTCGATCAACCGGTCGGTGATGGCTTGCCAACCGAACTTCTTTTCCATGAGCTTTCGGGCGCGCAGGGCCCTCTCTTCAGTATGTGGATCATCCAGGGCAAGCAGGATTGCTTGGGCAAATCCGTCACCGTGATCGGTGATGATCATGACATCATCCCGGGTATCGGTGATTCCTTCAGCACCCACTTTGGTGGTGACCACGGGGATACCCCTGGCCATGGCCTCAAGAATTTTGATCTTGATACCGCCCCCCTCAGGAAGTGGGGCGACAAAGAGTTTGCTGCGACGAAAAATGGGGGACAAATCTTCCACAAAGCCAAGAGCTGAGATTTTTGAAACCATTTCCGTGTGAGAATCGGTTTGGCTTTCCAGGAACTCCGCACTGCCGCGGCCAACTAGAATCAGCCGGGCATCGGGACGTTCATTTAGCACCAGGGGCCAGATATTTTTTACCAGCCGCTCTGCAGCCAATATATTGGGTCGATGCTGAAATGACCCCACGAAAAGGCTGACTGGAGGCGATTCCGGATGTCGGTCAGGGCGCACAAGCTCCAGATCCATGCCGAGGGGCACCGTCAGAAGGTTTTCCCCTCCCAGGTCCTCGTAAACCTGTCTGTCCTCGGGAGTTACACACAAGGTATTATCGGCCCACCGGCTGGCCTGGACCTGGAGTCGCTCCCACAAGGCAGCTTCTCTCAAGGTCAGCCACCGCCCAATTCCAGAAGATGACTTGTCAGCCCGACGATGCCGGGGAATTGATCCCAACTCGTGGGTATTGAGAATAATCCTTGGATTTCCCTTACCCTGATCACTGCGCCATCGCTGCAGGTCGCGGGCGTAAAGTGACATCTGGAGGTATTCAATCTGGATGGCTTGGGGGGCGAAGTCGGTAGCGAGCGCAACAATTTGACGAGAGATACCTTTAGACCAGTACTTCTCCACGTAGGGAGGATATCCACTGAAGATACTGCGCCACCAGGATTGGGCTCGATTGAGAACCAGGCTCAGGCGATAGATGCCACTGGCGGTGGCATCCTGAAAAGGAATCGGAACAACCTTCACCCCCAAATCCTCAACTTCAAAAATGGCCTGGGATTCGCCGGGCCGTACCAGGGAGACCAACAAAACTTCGTTGTGCCTGGCGAGGTGTTTGACCAGATCCCTGACGGCAGTTCCGCCCCCATGCCCAACTCGCAGGTGTGGCAAATATGGGGTTACGACCATGATTTTCATGGTCGTAACCCCTGGTGGGTCATGTTTTTTCCGGGATTAGTAGGAGACATACCCGCGGGCGATGGAAAGCTCTTCTTTTTTGCGTTCCAATTCGATTTCCCAGGCTGTGGATCCCTCTTCGAGTTTGGGATTGTTCTTCAACAGGAAAGCGGTGGCTTCTTCGTCGATTTCGCCTTCAACCATCATGTCCTTGATGATGAGGTTTTCGACCAGGCTTGTGAAACCGTCTTCGTCGATTTCCAGGTCGATCAGCTCTTCATCCAGAAGATTGTTGCAGATGAGCCTCGCTATCACAGCGACCCGCTCTTCGGACAAACGCATGTCTATTGACCTCCAAGGTATCTGAACAAGTATGCAACCAATCAAGGGACCCGCAAACGCAGGCAGCCTGATTTAGAGAATGAAACCGTGTTTGCGGCACATCTCCCGTTTAATCTTATTTCTCAGGGCGCCCACATCCATCTCCTCGGCTTTGATTTCGTGGATGTTCTGCTGCATTATGGAGTCGACCTCTTCATTGATCTCGTCTTCTTCGCGCATGTTCTCGAAGATGGCGTCGTCGATGGCGCGGGTCACCAGATCATTGTTGGAGATGATGTGGATTTGGGGGTGATCCAGGATCATTTTCAGGATCCGGTCACTCAGGTGTTCAATTTTATTCTTGCTCAGCCTCACGGCCGCCTCCAAGGTTGGGGTTTGGACCCATTGAAAGTCTTTTCAAAGATGTTGGCAAGAAAAAAGGGTTTGCTTATAGTGCAACACTCGCGATCACACGGGAACAAGTTACCGTCTTTGGCGTATCATCCCGGGTCATTTTCTGGAAACCATCAATCTTGAGGCCTCAAAGCCGCAGAGGAAACCATGACTGATCAACAACCCCTCGATAAGATGCAGGCCCATGAATTGGCGGGCCGTTTGAGCGGTGTCATTGCCGAAACCCAAAAAGTCATCGTCGGCCAAAAGGATATGATGGAAGGCTTGTTGCTGGGCCTGATCACCGGCGGACATATTCTCCTGGAGGGTGTACCGGGTTTGGCCAAAACCCTGGCAGTGAGCACTCTTGCCAAAACAGTGGATACCGGATTTCGCCGCATTCAATTCACGCCGGACCTGCTGCCCGCCGATGTCACCGGCACCACCATATACAACCGGGATACCGGTGAATTCACGGTCAAAAAAGGACCAGTTTTCAGCAATATCATTTTGGCGGATGAGATCAATCGCGCTCCCGCAAAAGTTCAAAGCGCCCTGCTGGAGGCCATGCAGGAGCGACAGGTGACCATTGGTGGAGAAACCTTTCCCCTCGCGGACCCCTTTCTGGTCCTGGCCACTCAGAACCCCATCGAGCAGGAAGGTACCTACCCGCTGCCCGAGGCCCAAGTGGATCGTTTCCTGCTCAAACTGAAGATCGGATACCCAACCCGCGAAGAGGAAAGGCAAATTCTTGACCGCATGGCCGGTCGTGAGATCCCGGAAGTTGACACCGTCATTGATCCCACTGCGTTGCGGGATATTCGCCAAGCGGTTTCCCGGGTTTTTGTGGATGAAAAAATCAAATCCTACATCCTGGATATTGTTTTTGCGAGCCGGGACCCGGAAGCCGCGGGTCTGGACTTGTCCCCCTTGATTGCCTGGGGCGCCTCTCCCCGGGCAACTCTGGCTCTTACGCAGCTGTCCCGGGCCCGGGCCCTGATGCGTGGTCGGGCCTTCGTTATCCCCGAAGATATCAAGGCCGTCGGGTTGAATATTTTGCGCCATCGCATCCTGATCACCTATGAGGCAGAGGCGGAAAACCTGACCAGTGACGATATCGTGATGTCGCTGCTGGACAACATCGAAGTGCCTTGAGCGAAATGTCTCGAATCAACGCAGGAAATAGAATCCCACCCGAGATCCTCGACGCAGTGCGCCGCATTGAGATCCGTACCCGCCGCTTGGTGCTGGAGGTCTTTTCCGGGGAATACCATTCGGTTTTCAAGGGCACCGGCATGGAGTTCCGGGAAGTCCGTGAATATGTCCCTGGAGATGATGTGCGCACCATCGACTGGAATGTGACGGCCCGCACAGGCGATCCTTTTGTCAAGCTCTTTGAAGAAGAGCGTGAGTTGACGGTGATCTTGGCAGTGGACATGAGTCGCAGTGGTTGGTTTGGTGCCCAGGGCAACAGCAAAATCGAAATCGCCGCCGAGTTGTGCGGTGTGCTGGCTTTCAGCGCCATTGCCAACAAGGACAAGGTTGGCCTGGTTCTGTTCAGCGACAGGGTGGAGAAGTATATTCCGCCTGCCAAGGGTAAAAGTCATGTCCTGCGAATCATTCGCGAATTGCTCACTTTTGAACCGGAAGGGCGCGGCACCAGCATTGAAGCCCCGTTGGAGTTGCTGGGGTCGGTCCTTAAGCGCAAGGCCACGGTTTTTTTGGTATCCGATTTTTGGGCTTCCGGATTTGCCTCCCGGCTGTCGGTCATTGCCCGCAAACATGATTTGGTCGCCGTTAGGGTGCGTGATCCTCGAGAAACGGAGATTCCAGCGGTGGGTCTGGTTAACTGGATTGACGCCGAAACCGGCCGGGAGTTGCTTGTGGATACATCCAGTCCAGCCACCCGGCGAATTCTTACCTCAAGGGCATCTCAACATGACGAGGAACTGGAACGATTGTTGGCTTCCCGCGGTGTTGATCTCGTCAATGTGAGCACTGTTGAATCCTATGTCGAACCTCTTCGGAAATTCTTTATGGCCCGGGATGGCCGCCGGGGACGTGGCAGGGGGAGCAGATGATGGCGCTCATGGTCCGGAGAATGATGACCCGGGTCAAGGGGTTCTCGGCAGCCGGGCCGGCCTTGATTTCAACCGCCTTTCCCGTAGCAATGCTTGTTTTGGCCGTACCAACAGCCAGATCTCAAATGTCCTCACTACCTGATGCCACCGCTGCGGTCATTGATACAGCGGTGGTGTAAATTGTTCTGCCCAAAGGAGTGGCACAATGCATCTCCATTGCCACCCTGGCCGATACCCTTGGGTTTGGACTGGCTGAAAAAATGGAGCTGGGTTTTGCCGCAGAAGTGGCCAGTCTCCCTTCGAGTGAACTGGAAATCACCGAGCCTTGGCTGATGGTGGCTGATATCCCCAGGGGGCCAAACACCCACCTGGTTGGTTTCGAAATCCGCGCCTATCGACTGCAACCCTTTCGAATCAAGGTTGGTTCCGTAGTAGGCCCGGTGATCCAAATAGCTGGTTCCACCGGTGATCTCAATGAAACGGCGGCCATTCGCATGCCTGGAATTTGGGGCACGAGATGGTGGCTGCTTATTTTGCCAGCCCTTGTTCTGGCTGCCTTGTTGGTTGGCTTGTATTTGTTATGGCAACGAAGAGTGCATCTGGAATCTTTGCAGCAATGGGATCCGGCACCACCGGCCTGGTTGCCGGCGGCCATTGAATTGCGTGGATTGTTGGATGGCGACTACCCCAACCCTGATTCGGTGCGGGAATTCATGGATCGTTTGGCAAACATCAACCGGGGATATCTTGCAGGGCGTTATCTCGTCTCGGCGAGTGAAATGACCGGTCGGGAAATTTTGACCAGTTGCCTGGACAAGGGGCATGATTCCCGTGCTCTGCGCCGGATGATAAATAATTTGGAAGATCTGGACCAGCAGCGCTACAATCCCGAACTGCCCAATGGGTCATGGAGTCGTCAGCAAGCATTTGAACTGGTGGATACTATTGAAGAAGTGCGCATTCTGCCAAAGTACACTCCCGTGGACCCCGCTTTGTTGCTTGAGGCCGAAAAAGCATGGGCCTGGTTGATGCGTTCTGAGAACCACCCATCCGGCCAATTCCAACCCGGAGGTGGGGGTTGATGGAATTTGCTCGTCCCTTCTTGTTGCTGCTGATCCCGTTGGGGGTCGTGTTGTTCCTGTGGCGACAAAGGGCAGGGCGGGAGCCTGGCGCCCTTCGGCATTCGCACCTGCGCCTTCTCTCATCCGAAACATCCAGTGCCCTGGTCAAGTTTGCCAACCTCATGCCATGGCTTATTCTCCTGGCCTTGGTGATGTTGTTGGTAGCTTTGGCCGGCCCGAGGATTCCCCACCGCAGTGAAGAAGTTGAAGGCCATGGGATCGACATTGTGCTGTCTCTGGATATCAGTGGCAGCATGCGTTCCCTGGATTTCGAACCCGAAGATCGTTTGGGTGCAGCAAAAAACGTCATTCGCAAGTTTATCGAAGGAAGGCCACACGATCGAATCGGGCTGGTCGTTTTTGCCCAGAAGGCCTTCACCCAATGTCCCTTGACTCTGGACCACCCCGTGTTGAGCGGCTTTCTCGATGAAGTGCAGATTGGGCTGATTGAAGATGGGACCGCCATTGGCCTGGGCTTGGCAACGGCGGTGGCCCGCTTGCGGCATTCCGATTCACCCAGCCGAACCGTGATTCTGTTGACTGATGGGGTGAACAATGTTCCTACTCTTGAGCCTGAGACAGCGGTGGAACTGGCCCGCAGTCTGGGTGTTCGGGTTTATACCGTGGCCATTGGGCGACAGGGGTTGGTACCATTCCCCGTGGATGATCCCATCTTTGGCCGCCGCACCAGGCAGATGGAAACCAAAATTGATCTCGAACTGTTGCTGAAAATTGCTGACTCCACAGGCGGCCAGATGTTCCAGGCCACGGATCCGGACGCCCTGGACAAAATTTTCAAGACCATCGATGAGCTTGAAACTGCTCGATATAAAACCACTGTCAGTACCTGGTATCGTCAACTGATGCCATGGTTTGCACTGCCTGCATTGTTGATTCTTTTGCTGGAAGGGATTCTGACTGCCACTTGGCTCAGAAGGTTGCCTTAGGAGATTTTAATTGTGAGATTTGCCCAGGAATTCTGGTTGTATCTGGTTCCACTGGTGCCGTTGTTGTGGCTTGTTTTTCGGGCTGCCGATCGTCGGACCAACCGCCGGTTGCTCGCCCTGTTGGGGTCTGAAGCCCACACCCATATTGAAGGTCTCAATTCTCGTCTCCTCAGCTGGCGCCGATTCTTTTTTCTGGCTGGATTGTTCTGGCTTCTGTTGGCCCTGGCCAGACCCCAGTGGGGCGCCAGTGAAGTGACGGTAACCCAGCGGGGAAGTGATATTGTCATTGCCCTGGATATATCCAATTCCATGTTGGCCGAGGATGTTCTGCCCAATCGCATGGGACGAGCCATCACCGAACTCACCAGTTTCCTGAACCGCCTAGAGGACAGTAGGGTGGCACTGGTTTTTTTTGCTGGTTCCGCTTTTGTTCAATGCCCGTTGACTCTTGATTATGGCACGGCAGAGATCTTCCTGAAGATGGCCGGACCCGACATGATGTCCGAGCAGGGCACCGCCATTGCCGCCGCCCTTGAGACCAGTCGCCACTTGCTGGGCAAGGGACGACAGGGTGGTCAGAAAAATATTTTCCAGGCCATCCTGTTGGTCACCGACGGTGAAGACCTTGAGGGCGATTGGGAAGCTCAGGCTGAGTCTTGCAAATCAGAAGGAATCAAGGTGATTCCAGTGGGTGTGGGAGACAAGGCAGGCGGATTGATTCCTGTAGTTGACGCTCAGGGACGTCCCGATGGCTTCATGAAAGACGATGAAGGGAATGTGGTCATGACCAGGCTGGATCTGGCATCATTGGAAAAAATGGCCGGCATTGGAGGCGGCAGTTCATTCCTGGTAGGAGTCGATGGACTTGCCGGAGATCGGCTGTTTGCCGAATTGCAGCGCCTTGGGAAACGGGATCTTGAGGACAGACGCATTGCATCCTACAAGGAACGGTATTTCTGGCCATTGATGTTGGCCATTGTTTGTTTTGCCTTGCGTTTGTTCCTGCACTCCCGGCGACCCAATCGGCCTCAGGGCTCCTTTCCCGTGGCTGCCGGTGCCCAGGTGGTGGGCCTTGTCCTTTTGGTGTCGTTGCTGTGGTCATCCCAGGCTGTGGCCGGTCTGCGTCCCGTTGGCGGAGACGAAGCCATGGCCGGCAGGGAACATTATCTCTCCGGGGATTTCGAGCAGGCTCTTGATAAATTTGAGGAAGCGCTTATCCAGGCACCGGAAGACCCTCTCATCAGCTTGGCTTTGGGGGAAACCCTTTTCCAGTTGGAGCGTTTCGAAGAAGCCGGTGTCGAGTTCGAGAGAGCCCTGGATTTGGCCGAGGATTCCACCCTGAAGGCTGAAGCTCTCTACAACCGCGGAACTTCCCGCCTGGCTGCTGGAGAAACAGCTTTGGCCATTGAAGATTTGCTTTCTTCATTGCAATGGGATCAGGACCAACCCGATGCCCGACATAATCTTGAAATTGGCTTGCGACGTCTTGAGCAGGAGCAAGAGCAGGAACAACAGGACCAGCAGGAGCAGGGTGAGGACGAGGACCAACAGAAGCAGGATGAAGAAAAGCAAGAGCAGAAGGAAAACCAGGAGAACCAGGACGAAAATCAAAATCAGGAAGAAGATCAACAGGATCAAAAAGAGGAGGAAGAAAAGCAGGATCAGGAGAATCAACAGTCTGACCAGCAGGAACAACAAGAGCAGGAACAACAAGAGCAGGAACAGCAAGAGCAGCAACCGCAGGAAGACCCCGAGATGATGGATCAGGAACAGGCCCTGCAACTATTGAAAGCCCTGGACCGGGATGAAGAAGAACTCAAACGTTCCGTTCAAAAACGTCTGCGCGGTGGCCGTCCCAAAAGTGGAAAGAAATGGTGATTTGGTGATGCGAAGGAAGGCTTTTGTTTTATCCAATCCGGACGCCAGGCTCATGTGTGTCCTGTTGGTTTTGTTCCTTGGAGGTGTTGGCCACGCTTCTGCGCAATTGCTCTGCAGCGCAGATGTGGATCGAACCACTGCGGTCCAGGGCGGGACGGTCGTATTGACGGTCACTGCCGAAGGTGAAGTTTCCGGTTCGGTGAATTTTCAGCTGCCGGAACTCCTTGAAGCCATGGTTTCCGGCACCAGCTACAGCCGTAGCCAGTCTTTTGTAAATGGTCGATCCAGCATCTCCATTGCCAAAACATTTTACCTCACCGTGCCAACCGTAGGCGATTTTACCTTTGGCCCTGTGGTTGTTTCGGATGGTACGAGTGTTTGTCAAACCGATCCCATATCCATCAAAGTCACTTCTGTTGGAACACCTGTCTCTCCCTCCGTGAGTGGCAATCGGGTGGGTCAACCCAATGGGTCTAATACCCCAAAGGCAGGCCAGTCCTCACCCGGCCAAGGTCAGTCCGGAGATGATATTTTCATCACCCTGGAAACGGATATGGAGACCGCCTGGGTTGGTCAACAGGTCATCCTGACCTTTCGGTATTACCACCGGGTCAATCCCTGGAATCAGCCACAGTTTCAGGCTCCCCGAACACCTGGATTTTGGCGCGAAAACCTGGGACCCCAACAGGATTTTCGCACCACCGTGGCTGGTCGGGCCTACAACGTCACCGAAGTTCGCTACGCTCTGTTCCCCACTCATGCCGGTAAATTGACCATCGAAGGGGCTGAACTCTCTTTTCCCGATCAGGGGTTGGATCGGTTTTTCAGCAGTCGCCGTCGTCGTGGGCCGCGGACTCTTCGAACCGACCCCATCACTTTGCAGGTCAAAAAACTTCCGGTCGGCCAGCCCGATGGTTTTTCCGGGTTGGTGGCCACAACCATGCGTCTAACGGCTCAAGCGAATCTGGACTCCGTACCGAGGGGCGAAGCCCTCGATTTTAAAGTCCGCCTCGTTTCCGATGCTTTTCTCAAGGGATTCGATGGATTGAAAGTGCCTTCTCTCGACGATGTGCGCATTCACGATGCGGGCGAAGACTTTCGCACCAATGTCGAGCGAAACCGATTGTTGGGGCAGATAACCCTGGAAAAAGTGATTGTCCCCTCCAGGGAAGGTCGACTCGATTTACCCAAGGTTTCAATCAGTTGGTTTGATGCTCGCACAGGGCGATACCGAACCAGCAATGCTGCCGTTCGACCGGTTACCGTAGTTGCCAGTGATCATCCTTATGAGGAGCAGGAGGATTCGGGCTTTTTGCGCAACGAAGTCTCTCGCCTGGGGCAGGATCTTGTCTTTATCCATAATATTCCGGGTAACCTGCACCGGGACCGGATAGTCCTGGTGCATTCTCCTCTTTGGTGGATGGGCTTGATATTCCCCCTGCTGATCCTGGGAATTTTCAGATTGTATCTTTCAAGGCGTCAAGCGGATCCGGTTCGGGTGCGCAGACAGCGTGCCCTGTCCAAGGCCTTGGCAACTCTCGAGGGTGCGGAAAACACTTTTGGCTCTTCAGAAACCCTGGCCCGTGCCATCAGTGGTTTTGTTGGAGATTGCACCGACCGTTCGGCAGCCTCTGTGGGGCACGCCGAGATTACAAGTTTCTGCCAGTTTTATGATTTCCCCGCCGAAGGGAACCGCCTCCTGGAAATCCTGGAATCCTGTGATACGGTCCGGTTTGCCGGGGGGACGACTGTATCGCAGGAGAATCAAGAATTGGATGAGGTGAAGAGGATTCTGGACCGTCTGCATAAGAAGCTGATGGCTGGACCGGCAACCCCGCCAACGCTTGCGGTATTGTTTTTGCTGGCATTGGTCTTTTTCAGCGGTACCGATGCCCAGGCCATCTCCGATCCGGCACGTTTGATGGCTGAAGGAAACCAGGCCTACACGGAGGGCCAGGTTCAGGTGGCCCTGGATTTGTATCGACAAGCCCAGGCACTCGGTGTTCAGGATCCGGATCTCTACTTCAATCTCGGTAATGCCCATGCCCGCAACGGTGAGTTGGGTTATGCGGTGGCCAATTATCTTCGTGCACAGAGGTTGGCTCCTCACGACCGGGACATCCAGGACAACCTGGCCTGGGTGCGTGGAAATATCCAGGACCTGGAACTGGGTGAATCCAAATTGCCCTTGTTCATTGCCCAAATGGTTGCGCTGGTTTTTGCCTTGACCCTCGGCCAATGGTCAGTGGTCCTGTTGGTGTTGGTGTGGGCTCTTTGCGGCCTGGTGGCTTTCCAGTGGTATCGTGGAGACTATCCCGACTACTTGCGACGTCTGGTTTTGTTGGTGGGAACCTGTGTTCTGGTCCTGGCGGTTATAGTTTTCTGGAGATGGAGCATTGAAGAGGTCAGGCAAACCGCCGTGGTTGTGGTGTAAGAAGTTGCCGTGCGCAGTGGTCCGGACGAATCCTTTGGCGTCCAGTTCATGGTTCATGACGGCCTGACAATTCGCATTCAGGAAGAGCGATTGAACTGGGTCCGAATCAGCCTGGGGGGTGAATCACTTGGCTGGATGCCCCTGACAAGTGTGGAAAAAGTTCGTCAGGATTCTGGAGGGATGCTCCACCAGATCGCAGATCAGGATGATCCAGGCCGATAAATTGCGGCAGTACGGGGTGTCTCGCAAACTGTCACATCAACCAGTAAAGGCAGCTTTGCTTGGATGCGATCGAATATCCAGGCGGCCAAGATCTCTGCGGTGGGGTTTTCCAGTCCTTCGATCTCATTGAGACAACGATGATCCAGGGCTTCCAACATGGGAGCAAAGACCCCACTTACCTCTCCATAGTCCTGTACCCAGCCGAATTCGGCATCCAGGGGACCTTCCAGACCAAGAATCACAGTGTAGGTGTGTCCGTGCAAACGGTGGCATCTGTGAGTCTCCGAAACATGGGGGAGCCAGTGTGCCGAATCGAAGGAAAAGGATTTGGTAATGCGGTGGGACATGAGCCTTCCCTGTTCGTGTTGAATTCGATACCGACGATCATCCTTCTGCAAAATAAGCCCATGGCCCGCCTTGACGCAACGATCGATCGTTATCTTCGAAAAAAAGCGAAAGGTTGCATCTTGAATGCCGATCAAGTTGATGCATGGGATTTCCCTGATTCAGGCTCCGCCCGGGAGGATGGATTTGATCCCCAACAGGCAGGCATGGTATTGACGAAGAAATCGAAAGAACTTCAGGAAATACGCCAGTCCCTCGATTCGCTGCAAAGTCGTGTCCAGGAATTGTCGGGCCCGAACCAGGTTCCCGAGTCGAGCCCTGTGGCCACGGCTGTGGCTGAATTACCGCCGGCTGGGGAACCGGCTTCTGCTTCAGAGCACTTTTCTGAACCTCTCATAAGCCTGCAAACCCAGCCGGGCGTGAATCAAATGCACCGTTGCCTTGATGAGCTCACCGGTTTTACCAAACTCAAGGATTTCCCGGAATTCTTCGGCCGATTGGCTGATGAAACCGGCTTGCGCCTGGTTCTGCTCAAACGCTGGACCAGCGGGCTACAGGTATTCATGGAGAGAAATATAAAATTGCCAGCAGATGCCAAACGCAAGGGAAGGGATGGTCGTGCGCCCATCCCCTGCAGCAAAGGGGATATATTCCAGGCTGTTGGCGACGAGGCTTCCGTCTATTGCGGCCCGGTACCCATCAAGCATTTCCCTTTGGACCTGACCCTGATGCTGGGGCGTGGCAGCACCGAGCGGGAAATCGTCATCCTGCCCCTGCCTTCGCAAAACCACTGGAATACTTTCCTTTATATGGACGCTGACAAGGCCAGCGAAAGTGCTCTCGCCATTGCCCAAGTCCTGGCTCACTTTGCCTTGGCCCGCATGTGCTTGCTGAATAAGGGGGTTCGCAGCCACAGCGGCCGGGTCAAAGCCATATACATGTCCGAAGTTGCCCGGCGTGAAAAGTCTCGAAAAAACCGGCATCTGGCTGACCCGTCTCCAGGCAAGACAACAGGGCAACCTAGGCTGGAAAACCTGGCCCAGGAACCAATCATCGACAAGGATGAAGGTAGTGATCCTCTCTGTTTCGTTACGCCGCCAAAAGTGGGCCCGGTGGATGAAAAATATCTGGCTGAACTTGATCCTTTTGAAGTGTCCGAAGACCTGGGTAAAGCTGGCAAGCAGCCGCCAACGATTCCTTTGAGTCCTGCCGAAATTCCCGTTCCTGGTCTTGACAAAAATGATTTTGAAGGTGACCCGGAGCTGCCTCGGAAACAAACCCTGACTCCGGAATTGATCCTAAGCCATAGCGGTGAGCTGCCCGCATTGCCCAAGGCCGCCTGTCATATAATGGCCGTGATCGAAGATCCAAAAACCACGGCCACCCGTTTGGAAAAGGCCCTGGCCATGGACCAAACCCTGACGGCCAAGGTCCTGCGTATCGCCAACAGTCCGTTTTACGGGGCGGTTCGTGAAATCAGGACAGTCAGTGAAGCTATTGTGCGACTTGGTTTTGTAACCATCCGCAACTGGACCGTGGTGACGGCAACCAAGTCTGTTTTTCTGGCACCGGGTGCAGGGGCCCTCTATCAGAAAATTTGGCGACAATCGGTTTTGTCGGCCATGGCAGGCCAGCTTGTTGGACAGGCCCTGGGTACTCGGGAACCCGAAGGATTGTTCATCGGTGGTCTGATGCAAAACATTGGACAACTGGTCCTGGCACGCAGCCATCCACAACTGTTCCAGGAAATCCTGACCAAATCGGAGACTTCAGGTAGCCCGTACCACGAGGTGGAAAAAAAGCTGCTTGGATTTGATCACGGAGCCCTCGGCGCCATGTTGATCCGGGATTGGAATTTGAGCGAGGATTTGGAGCAGGCCGTTCGTTGGCACCATGCTTTTGAGGATGACAAAGCCGAACAGGCATCTCTGGCGGCAATGATTGCTTTGGGTGAAGAAATTGCCGCTTGTTCCGGAAGTGGTCAGAGCCAAGACAATCCTGAGGACTTCCCCATGGATAACACCTCGGAAAACTCGATGGATGATTCTTTGGATGACACCCAGGATTCCCCTGTCCTGGTACCATTGAGCCCGGCTTGCCGTTTTTTAGGTGTGACCCAATCTCAGTTAAAGGACCTTGAAGCCCAGGCAGCGCAATTGCGCATCGATCCCCATTTTTTCAACTGACCCTCTTGATCCCCGCAGTCCGGAAATTCCCGATCAACCATTGGCCTTCTCGGCATTTCTCGATGTTTCCAAAAGAGATTCTTCAGGGGGTTCGAAGTGCAACCGACAACGGGCTTCGTATGTCTCATCTGCACCAACTACTACTTGTTCGGTGGCGGTTGTCAGGCGTTGGGTGAAATTGGCGGGGTCACCACAGGACATGCAAATGGCCAGTTGCTTGGAAACATATTCGGCGGAACACATCAGCTTGGGCATGGGGCCAAAAGGGTTGCCAATGTAGTCCATATCCAGCCCCGCGACGATGATGCGCTTGCCCTGGTTGGCCAGCTTGTTGGTGACCGAGAGAATGTCGTCACTGAAGAATTGACCTTCGTCGATGGCGACCAGCTCGGTGCGGTCGTCTACCAGTTTCAGAAGGTCATTGATATCGGAGATGGCTACGCCCGGCAGGCTCATCTGGCTGTGAGAGACGATGCTGGTGGCATCGTAACGGGAGTCCATTCCATGTTTGAAAATCTGGACCCTGCGTTTGGCGATTTGGGCTCGACGCAACCGTTTGATCAGCTCTTCACTTTTGCCACTGAACATGGGACCGCAAATAACCTCGATCCAACCTGATTTACCGTTTATAATCTGCATGCCACTCCGTTTCTGGTGTTTTTCCCCGGACGGGATAAGTTATTCTATCACACCCCGGGTCTCAACCTGGAAATTTCATCTTCGAATGCCCGACCCTTCTGGACCTCTCGGATGGCCCGGGCGGCAGCCCTGCCAAATCGGGTTTGGCGGGAAGGATTGTCCAGACAATGTGGAACCAGGAGTATTATCGGGAGTTGATCAACCCCGGCGCCATTGGTATGGTTCATTTGCAGGCCTTGCCCGGCAGCCCTGCCTGGCAGGGTAATCTGTCGGCAGTCACCGCCGCTGCTCTGACCGATGCCTGGGCTCTTTCTGAATCGGGAATCAGGGCCGTCATGGTGGAGAATTACAACGATGCTCCCTTTTATCCTGGCCGCGTCCCCGCCGAGACGGTGGCCGCCATGACCGCGGTTATCTCCACCTTGGGCAATGAGTTCCCTGATTTGGTTTTGGGGGTCAATGTACTGCGCAACGATGCCGCTGCTGCGCTGGGCGTGGCCGTGGCCACAGGAGCACGATTCATACGAGTCAATGTCCACGTTGGGGCCATGGTGACTGATCAGGGCAGTATTGAGGGGCAGGCCTGGCATACTCTTCGACTACGCCGCCAACTGGAGGCACCCAATATCGGTATCCTGGCTGATGTGCGGGTGAAGCATGCACGGCCCCTGGCGCCAAGGCCCCTGGCAGAAGAAGCCCAGGACTTGCGCCTCCGGGGCCTGGCCGACGCCGTCATCGTCACCGGTGTGGCCACCGGCAGCGGAGCCGATGTCAAAGATATCTTGACGGTTCGCGAAGCCCTGCCGGACTGTCCTCTTCTGGTGGGCAGCGGATTGACAGCAGACATGGCCAAAAATTTCTTTCCCCTGGCTGATGGGTGCATTATCGGGTCATCTCTGAAGGTAGACGATCCTGACACTGGCCTGCCTGTGGTCTCGGTCGGCAAAACAACCTTGTTTCTTGAGGCCATGTCCGAGGCTCAATCGAAAGGTCGCCCATGAACATCCTTATCACTGGTGGAGCCGGTTTTATCGGTTCCAACCATGTGCGTCTGCTGCTGAGCGAATCTGGTGACCGGGTGGTCAACCTGGACCTTCTGACCTACGCCGGGAACCTGGAAAACCTGGCTGGCCTGGAAGACGACCCTCGATACCGATTTGTCCGGGGAGATATCGGCGACAGGGATTTGGTTCGTCAAATTCTAAAGGATGAAAACATTGATGCCATAGTTCACTTTGCTGCCGAGAGCCATGTGGATCGCAGCCTCGAAGGTCCCGAAGTATTTGTGCGAACCAATATTCTGGGTACGGAAATCCTGCTGGAAGAAGCACGGCGTGCCGAAGTTGATCGCTTTGTTATGGTCAGCACCGACGAGGTGTATGGATCTCTGGGCGACCATGGCATGTTCACCGAAAAAACGCCCCTTGCTCCCAACTCACCTTATGCCGCCAGCAAGGCTTCGGCAGACCTGATGTGTCGGTCCTTTTACAAGACATTCGGGTTTCCGGTGATCATCACCCGCTGCAGCAACAACTATGGTCCTTTTCAATTTCCAGAAAAACTGATTCCCCTGATGATCGCCAATGCGCTGGAAGAGAAGCAGCTTCCGGTCTATGGTGACGGAATGAATGTCAGGGACTGGCTTTTTGTTGGAGACCATTGTCGGGCCGTCGATCTGGTAATGCGCAAGGGGCGTCCGGGTGACGTTTACAACATTGGTGGTTGCAACGAGATGAAAAATCTTGAATTGGTTCAGCTGTTGGTGGACAAATTGGGCAAGAGCAGGGATCTGATTTCCTTCGTCACCGATCGCCCGGGGCACGATCTGCGCTACGCCATTGACGCCGAAAAAATCATGACCGAATTGGGCTGGGCGCCTACGGTTGATTTTTCCAGTGGGCTGGACCAAACCGTTTCCTGGTATCTCGAAAATCGCCAATGGTGGGAAAAAATTCGTACCGGGGAGTACAAATCCTACTACGATAAAATGTACGGGCGGGGGGGGCGGCTTGGCTCTTCTGGAAAAGGAAAACCATGAGTCGACAGGTTGCCGAGTTGCCCGATGGCCGCCAGGTGGGCATTGCATCCGATGCCCTGGACCGGCTGTCCTGCGGTGTGATGGTTCTGGATCCGGTGGCAGTCTATGCTAATCCCGCAGTATTCGAGGCCACAATTTGCTTGGCTGCCACACTGAAAGAACAGTATGAAGGGTTTCTGCCTTCTCAAATTGAAGGGCTTGCCGAGGCACGCAATCTCTACAAGAGTTTCAGTATGGATCCATCCAGGCACAGGCCAAGCAGTGAAGCTCTCTTGCGCCGGGTTATCAAAGGCAAGGATCTCTATCAGATCAACAACGCCGTCGATTCCTGCAACCTGGCTTGCCTGAAATTTCTTTTGCCTGTTGGCATGTATGATCTTGACTTGGTTGTGGGCGATGTCAGCCTGCGCGCCGGTTTGCCCGACGAGTCTTATCCGGGAATCCGCAAGGGCGAGGTCAGCCTTTCCGGGCGGTTGGGATTATTCGATCAGGAAGGTCCTTTTGGTTCCCCCACCAGCGACTCTGCCCGCACCTGCGTCTCTGAAAAAACCAAACGCATCCTGGCGGTCGTCATGGCCACCAAAAGTTACCCGGAGGCCAAAATGCAAGAAGCTCTCAGCACCTTTTTTGATCTCTTCCGGGAGTATTGCAGGGGGATGGAAAGTTTTCGGGCCACCCTGGGAGGGCAGTGATGGTGAGTCGTGTTTTTTTGGCCATCATGTTTCTGGGACTGGGAGCAATCCCCGTCTTGTCCCTGGCAGCCGAAGAACCAGCCGCCGGAGATTCCTGCATGGTTGTCAGCGCCCATCCAAAAGCTACCGAACTGGGGTTGTCCATCCTGCGCCGCGGCGGAAACGCAGTTGATGCAGCGGTGGCCGCCAGTCTGACTCTTGGGGGCTGTGAGCCTTACAGTTCCGGATTGGGTGGTGGTGGGTTTTTCGTGGTTTTCGATCCTGTTTCAGGTGATGTTAAAACTCTTGATGCCCGGGAAACGGCTCCGATGTCTGCCCACCACGACATGTATCTTGTGGACGGCAAGCCCGATCCCCATCTCAGCCGTGACGGGCCCTTGGCCTCTGGTGTTCCTGGGTTGCTGGCCGGGTTGTGGGAATTGCATCAGTTCGGTGGGCAATTGCCATGGTCCGAACTGGTTTTGGCGGCAGCGGAGGCGGTGCGGGAAATTGAGGTTTCGCCCATGCTGCACCGGCGAATTATTCAGAAGTCCCAATATTTCAACGATGCCGCCCGACGGGTTTTTCTTCCCCAGGGCCTGGTCCCTGAAATCGGTTCCAGCCTGATTCAATCCGATTTGTGCTCCACCCTCCTGTCTATCGCTGAATTCGGCCCCAACGCGTTTTATCAGGGCCGTATCGCCGAGGCCATGGTCAAGGTCGCCCAATCCAGCAAAGGCTCAGGTCTGACTCTGCAAGATCTGGCATCCTATGCTCCTAGTTGGCGTCAGGCCATTCACGGCCACTACCGGGACCTCGATATCTATTCCATGGCTCCGCCCAGCAGTGGTGGCGTGCATCTCCTGCAGATGCTCCATATCCTCGAGTCGTTTGATCTGAAAAGGGCCGGTTTTGGTTCCGCAACTTCAGTGCACTGGATGGCCGAGTCCATGAAGTTTGCTTTTGCGGACCGTAGCCTTTTCCTGGGTGACTCCGATTTTGTGGCAATTCCCATTGCCCACCTGTTGAGCCGAGCCAGGGCGGACTCCCTGAGATCTCTCCTGGACCCTGAGCGGGCCTATCCAGAAAGCCTGATCATGGGGGCTCCTTTGCAGGGCCTTGAAAGCAGCGAAACCACGCACCTGAGTATCATCGATGCCAACGGCATGGCTGTGGCAGCCACGTTCACCATCAATCTTACTTTTGGTTCCTGCCGCATGGCAGCGGGCACCGGCATTTTGATGAACAACGAAATGGATGATTTTGTCGCCGCACCCGGTACCCCCAATGCTTTTGGCCTGGTTGGCGGCGAAGCCAACAGCATTGCCGCTGGCAAACGTCCTTTGTCGAGCATGACTCCCACCATCGTTTTGCAGGACACTCGGGTTCGCATGATCACGGGTGCTCCGGGTGGGTCCAAAATCATCACCACCACCCTGCAACTCATCATCAATGTGGTGGATCATGGTATGGACGCCCTTCAGGCAGTTTCTGCACCAAGGATTCATCACCAATGGTTTCCCCCAACATTGTACTTCGAAGAATATGGATTGAGTCCCGATACCCGCCGGATCCTGGAAAGCAAAGGACACCGGTTGGTCGAACGCAGCCCCATGTGTAACGCCCAAGTCATTGTCGTGGATCCGGAAAGTGGAATACGCCAAGGGGCCAGTGATCCACGAGGCATGGGTCTGGCCTCCGGTTATTAATCTATGGAGTAGGCATGAAATTCAGGATTCTTCTGGCATTGACGAGTGTAGTGATATTGGGCGGAAACACCTCGCTGGTGGCGGCAGAAATCTCTTCCGGTGATCTCATTCAGCGGGTTCAGGTGTTGACCTCAGGCCAATACGCCGGCCGTGGCAACGGCACCGAGGAAGGCAACGACGCTGCTGGATTGTTGGCTGCCTGGTTCCGTGAGGCCGGACTTCTTCCTGGTTTTGGTCAGCAATATTTGCAGAAATTCCCGCTCCGGGGGAAAAGTTGGACCGGCAATGATCTGACTGGGAAATTCAGCTACAACGTTGCCGGCATCCTGCCGGGAGCAGGCGATCTTGCCCAGCGCTACCTGGTGCTTGGAGCGCACCATGATCATCTTGGGCGTCTCGATCCCACCTTGTCGGGGCAGGGCCCTGCCGTCGATGGTTCGTACTACGCTGGGGCCAACGACAACGCCTCCGGGATTACTGTTCTTTTGGAACTGATCAAGGTGCTGAAGAATGACGGCAACCCTGCACGGCGAAGCATCCTGTTTGTGTGTTTTGGTGCAGAAGAAGTGGGGTTGCAGGGATCCGGTTACCTGGTCTCGCACCCGCCTGTTGCCCTGGAGTCCATGGATGCCATGGTCAACTTTGATACGGTGGGACAAATGACCGACAATCGGCTTTTCGTCAGCGGGGTAGCCACCAGCGATGTCTTTGGCTCATTGGTAAAAGCAGCAAACACAGAAGGCCTGGACCTGTCTATTGCACGTGGAGGTTGGTCGGGCAGCGATCACATGACTTTCAATACCCGGGAAATTCCCGTTCTGTTTGTTTTCGGCGGACCCTATCGGCAATACAACACCGTGGAGGATTTGTGGCCCACCCTCAACCTCGAGGATTTGGTCAAAATCACTGCCTATTGCCAGCGTCTTGTTCAGGATCTTCGTCATAAACCTGGTGATTTCTCCTGGATCATGGTGGCTGAAAAATTGCGTCCCGAAGACGACGGCAATCAAAACAGGGACACTTGGTTTGGCTCATTGCCCGACTTCACCGAAGACATCCAGGGTTACAAACTGGCCGGCGTTTTTGACGGCAGCCCCGCTGCCGTCGCCGGATTGAAAAAAGGTGATGTATTGGTGAAGATGGCAGGTCGGGAAGTTGTGGATCTGACGTCGTTCACCAACGTCCTGCGCGCCAACGAGCCGGGCACTCTTGTGGAAGTAACCATTCTGCGAGACGGCAACAGTTTAAACTTTACCGTGGTTCTGGGTGACCGGAAGAACCGCAAGTAGGACAGTTTTCCAAACCAACCCGGTTCCCGGGTTCCACATGCACAAACACTAGGGCAATCTTGGGCACCTCCTGGCGAATGGTATCTTCCACGGTATGGGCGATGTTGTGCGCCGTTTCGATGGTGTGGTCCGGGTGCACGGAAATGCGCAAATCAACCAGGAACCATGACCCGCGCTGGCGAACCCTGAGGTCCAGTATTTCCTGTACGCAATTCACACACTGCCCTGCCTGGCGAATCTCATCAACCAGCTCCTTCTC
The DNA here is from genome assembly GCA_024275485.1 of Candidatus Krumholzibacteriota bacterium. GTDB lineage: Bacteria > Krumholzibacteriota > Krumholzibacteriia > LZORAL124-64-63 > LZORAL124-64-63 > LZORAL124-64-63. The sequence continues at coordinate 20,395 of JAJRZA010000020.1, forward strand.
CGGCATGGTGTCCATGAGCGCCATAACATTTTCCCGCAACAAAGCCCAACCCATGTGCAGGATGAACAGGGCGATGACAAAAGCTCCGATGCTGTCCAGAATAGGCCAGCCGGCTATGGCTCCGCCGATGCCCGCTGCGGCAGCCAGGGAGCTGATGGCATCGGATCGGTGCATGGCCCCATTGGCCAAAAGGGCCGGACTGCTATGAATTCGTCCCACAAAAAGTGTGTACCGGGCCATGACTTCCTTGATTACGACCGAAGCCAGGGAGGCCCAGAGAGCGGGCATTTCAGGGTGCAGATGTTCTCCAAGAATCATGGCCGAAATGGCCTGGAAAAGGATTCCACCGGCCGTCGCCAGCATTAACACAGACACCACAATGGCACCTAGTGTTTCAAAACTGTGGTGGCCATAGGGATGGGCCTCGTCGGGTGGCTGGGAGGCGGCTTTCAAGCTCAGCAAAATGCCGATGTCGCTGAGGACATCGGCCAGGCTGTGGTACCCATCGGCGATCAGGGCGGCACTCCCGGCCAGGGTCCCCACAAGGATTTTCCCCCCAGAAAGCAGGGTGTTGCCAACGAGACCTACCCAGGTGCAAACCAGCGGCTGAAAAAACCAGCCCCGCTTCTTCCCATCACCAGCAATAGCGGGCGTCAAATCCGGAGTCGAAGAAGCCACCGCTAGGCTTCCTCGCCAGGCAGAGGGGCGGGGTACATGGCGTCAATGACGTCTTTGTATTTTCGGCCAATGGCAAAACGTTTGACCTTCAAAGTGGGAGTCAATTCTCCGCCTTCGAGGGTAAACTCCTCTTTCAGGAGGCTGCACTTTTTGATCTGGTTGAATCCGGGAAGTTCCTTGTTGCATGAATCCAGAATACCCTGGAAAAGTGCCTGCACTTCCGTCATTTCAATCAAATCCTCGGTTTTGGCGTAGGCTAGGCCCTGGGCTTCGGCCCATTCAACAAGGGGTTCGAAATCGGGTACAATCAAAACGGAAAGGAATTGCCTCTTGTCTCCGATCATTACGGCCTGGGAAACGAACTTGTCATCTCGAAGGGCATTTTCGATGGGCTGAGGGGCAATGTTTTTACCGCCCGCGGTCACGATGATGTCCTTTTTCCGGTCGGTGATGAAGAGAAAGTTATCATCATCAAAATGACCGATATCACCGGTGGCCAACCAACCCTCCTTGTCAATGGTTTCGTCGGTGGCGGTTTGATTGTTGAAATATCCCAACATGATTTGAGGTCCTTTGGCCAGGATCTCACCATCTTCGGCTATGCGAACCTCGGAGCCGGGAAGAACTTTCCCGATGCTGCCAAAGCGAATGTTGCCGGTGAAATTGCAGGAAATCACGGGACTGGACTCGGTCAGGCCATAGCCCTCAAAAATGTACAGTCCACTGGCGTAGAAAAACTGGTTGATCCGTGAATTCAGAGGTGCTCCGCCCGAAACCATAAACCGAATCCTGCCACCCAGCTTGGCCCTCAATTTTGAGAAGACGAGTTTGTCGGCCAGGGAACGTTGAAATGCCATCCACGGACCAATCTCTTGACCTTCGGTTTCACGCCTTGCGCATTCCATACCCAGATTTCGCGCCCAGAAAAAGATTTTCTTTTTGATGGGACTGCCCGCCATCGCAGTTGCATTGACTTTGGCATAGATCTTTTCATAGAGCCTCGGTACGCTGATGATGATGGTCGGTTTTACCTCCACAATATCCACAGGCACGGTGTCCATGCGTTCTGCAAAAGCAATTCCACCACCGCCGTTGATAACGGTGTAATACCCGGCCATGCGTTCGAGGACATGGGACAGGGGCAAAAAGCTCAGGGTTTTATCCGAAGGCTTGATGGGCATCAATTCCTGAATGGCCTGAACATTGGATACAAAATTCCAATGGGACAGGACCACACCCTTGGGATTGCCCGTGGTGCCCGAAGTGTAAATGATGCTGCAGGCGGAGTCTTTTTCCACCCCTACACATTCATCACGTGGAGCGGGAGGGTTTTCATCCACCAGATTCTGACCAATTCGCAAAAGCTTCTCAAAGGGCAGAATCCCTGGAAGATTGCTATCCTCGAAGGCAATAATATCCTTTAGGAAGGGCAGGTTCTCCCGGATGGAATGTATTTTGGCAGCTTGTTCCTCAGTGGAAACAAAGATGGCCGACGGCTCGCAATCCTTGAGAATGTACTCAATGGTATCTCTCATCAATGTGGGGTAAATCGGTACGGTGACGATGCCACTGCATTGGCACGCCATATCACTGATCACCCATTCAACCCGGTTTTCCGACAGGATGGCCACCTTGTCGCCACCTTTGGTTCCCAGGGACCGTAATCCATAGCGAAGGGCGCGGACCTGTCGAAGAGCTTCTTCGCTCGAAACATCGACATATTTGCCTGATTTGTCGCGGTAGGAAAAGAGATCCGGGCGTGGGAAGTCATGCACCGCGGTCAGGAAAAGTTCACTGAGGGTTTGCACTGGCATGAGGGACTCCAAGGAATAAGGACGAACAAAAACACCTGTTTCGTTTTGGAAGGCATTATCCTTACTTGCTTGACCTGCATTTGTCAATTCAAAGACAAGATTGCATTGCGGCAGGGCTTGATTCCCTGCCGGAAGTGGAAACCCTCAATAAAAGAAGGATATAGAATTGCCTCACCCCAGTGGCCAAGAAATCCAAACCGCTTTGCTGGCCTGGTTTGCTGACCACAAACGGATATTGCCTTGGCGAAAGGATCCCAGTTTGTACGGGACATGGGTTTCCGAAATAATGCTCCAACAAACAACCGTGGCAGCGGTTATCCCTTATTGTACCGGATTTATGGCCCTATTTCCGGATGTCAGGGCTTTGGCTAGTGCCGACGAGGCAGAGGTTTTGGCCGCCTGGTCGGGGCTAGGATATTATCGCCGGGCCAGAAATCTCCATAAGGCAGCTCGGATGATAGTGGAGGATCTCGGGGGCCAGTTGCCTTCCAACCGTCGGCAATGGCTAGCCCTGCCTGGGGTGGGGGCCTACACCAGTGGCGCCATTGCCAGCATCGGCCTTGGTGAAGTGGCTTCGGCGGTGGATGCCAACGCCCGCAGGGTTATCACTCGCTGGTTTTGTGACAATCCCGGTCAGGCGGCTCAACTGAATCCGACGCTGCTGGAAAAAATGGCCCAGGAGATGATTGCCCGTCAATGTCCCGGGCAATGGAACGAGGCGGTGATGGAGCTGGGAGCCGTTCTTTGCCGGGCTGGCTCTGCCCATTGCCAACAGTGCCCAGTGCTGGACCATTGTCGTGCGGGTTTGGCTGGAGTTGCCGAAAAAATTCCCCAGGGAAAAAAAGTCAAACCTCCTACGGTCATTGCAGTGGCTGTCATTGCAGTCTATCAAGCTGGCGGGATATTGCTTTTTCCACCCGGAGCTCCGGCAACGGTGATTCTGCCAGGTCACTGGGAGGTTGCCCGGAAAGACACTTCCGGACTCCATCAGGGGCTCTGGAGCCTGCCCTCGACTCCATGGTATCTGGACACTCCACTGATCAACGATGCCCTGGACGAGCCCGGGTTTGTCCTGGGTTGGCTTCAGGATCAGCTGGCCGGGGCTGATGTTGCCTTTGGGGCAGAGGTCATTACCAGAGGGCCACTATTTTTTCACGGCATCACGACCTATCGTTTGAAGGTACGGGTTTGGGAGGTTCATCTAAAAAAAAGAAATCTGCCAAATACCGCCGCAATCCTGCGGGAGAGTCCCGTTGACCACTCAGAGGATGGTTGTGCAGGAATCTACTGGGCAGGACAACTTACCAGTTTATCGCATAAACTACCGGTTTCGAAGATAGTCACCAAGGCCCTCGAGCCACACCGACCTCGGGATGTTTGACTTCTTATGAAACGTAAACCAAATTTACTCAAGTCAAACCACCATTTTACCAGCTTTTGCAGGTGCGAGGTTCACGATGTTACAGATCACAAGACAAACAGAGTATGCCATTCGCGGTCTTCAGGAACTTGCCCGGCGCAATGTCGATGCGCCTGTCCAGTTGAAGGTTATCGCCGGAACCTGTGAGGTCTCCGAAGCTTTCTTGGCAAAAATCTTTCAGATGTTGGCCCAAGCCGGTGTTGTGAGGTCTCATCGTGGTGTCAAGGGTGGATTCAGTCTCGGGCGCAATGCTACCGAAATTTCTCTTCGGGAGATTGTTGAAATATGTGAGGGTGGTATCGTTTTGAACCATTGTCTGCGCAAAGTGGATCCCTGCAAGGACGTTGACACTTGTGCGGTGGCTAAAGTCTGGCAAGAGGCCCAGGATGCCTTGACCGGAGCATTGGAAAAAACCAGCCTTGCTGACGTCATCTGATATTCGGCCAGTTTGGGCGTCTCATCTTCGGATGAGGCGCTATTTTTTTTGGGATGGTTCTTTTGCTTGACGCCGACGTCTCAATTGACCGCACGCTGCGGCAATATCCTGCCCCCCGGAAGCCCTGATAAAAGCCGGAATCCCTTTGTCGGTAAGAACATTTTGAAAGGCGAGGATATTTTCAAGATTGCTGGGTTCCAGTTTGCCGTAATCCAGACGGTTCATGGGGATGAGATTCACCTTGAAAGCCCCTCTGCTGGCCAGGGCCGCCAATTGTTTGGCCTGCTCAGGGGAGTCGGTCTGGCCGGCAATCAAGACCCAGGCCAAGGTGGCTTTGAGCCGGCTGTTTCGGGCATAGGCAGCAGACAGATCCACCGCCTCTTGAACACCGGTTCGGCCAGGCACGGGCATGGTCCTTTTCCGGGATTCATCCGTGGTTCCCCCCAGGCTGAGGGTTAACCCTACTCCAGGATTGCTTTTGATGAGCTGTTGCAATCCGCTGGCCGGGCCACTGGTGGATATCTGTATTCGCCGACGGGAAATATTGAGCCCCTCGTTGTGCATAATTATGGACAGGCTTTGCTCAACATTGTCCCAGTTGTCAAGGGGTTCACCCATGCCCATATAGACCACATTGGGTTGTCGGTCATCAAAATGAGGGTATGGGTCATCAATCAGATCTCGTCGCAACATCAGAATCTGTTCAACGATTTCCCCCGGTTCAAGATGGCGAACAAGTCCACCTCGTGCAGTTGCACAAAAACTGCAAGCCATGGCGCAACCAACCTGGCTGGAGATGCAGAAGGTCGGGTGGTCGCCCATGGGGATGATTACGCTTTCGATGGTTTGTCCATCGCGCAGTTTGAAGAGAAATTTCCTGGTCCCATCTTCCGATACCAGCCTTGTTTCGACTTCAAGGGCGCCAAGGTCATAAACTTCAGACATAGTATCGCGTAGCTGCTGGGGCAGGTTCTTCATCTGCTGCCATTGAAATACTCCCTGCTCGAAAACCCAATTTACCAATTGCGCAGCACGAAAGGTTGGCAATCCCTTCAGTTCTGGGATCTGGGCAATTTGCTCCGGAACCAGGGAACGTAACAGGGGTTTCATGAAAAATTCCACTTTCAGGGGAGGGTCCGATCTTGACACATGCTCCTGCGGCGGTGCAATGTGTGCAAGCAGTTATCACCTTGAATAATTCTCAATGACCCAGTGCGCAAGGATGGACCTTTGAAAACGGTACTGATTGTCGACGATGAGCTCGCCATCCGCGAGACCTTGGAACATATCCTGGTTTATGATGGCTATGCTGTGCAAAAAGCGGCCTCAGGGGCTGAAGCCTTGTCCCAGGTGAAAAAGTCTTCACCCCATGCCATCCTTTCGGATATCAAAATGCCGGGCATGGACGGATTCGAAGTTCTGGAGCAGCTTAAGAAATTCAAGGTCGCGGCACCGGTCATTGTTATATCCGGACATGGAACCATCGAAACGGCGGTGGAAGCAGTTAAGGGTGGTGCCTACGA
>JAJRZA010000021.1 GCA_024275485.1 Candidatus Krumholzibacteriota bacterium
AGCCCTCAGATAAGGGTTTGTGATGAATGCACTTGGGAGATGGGCAGTGTGGTGGTTGCCAGCCCTTGGGTATTGTTTTTGAGTATTTCATACTCAAGGACTGGCAGATCTGGGGCCAGGAACAATTTCGGGGGCACAACTAAAAGGGAAACAGCAGCGGTACGACCAGAAGCACGAGAACCATGGTCAAAACCAGCAAGGGCAACCCCACCCGCACGAAATCTGCAAAGCGGTAGCCGCCCGGACCAAGCACCAGAGTGTTGACGGGGGATGCCACTGGGGTGACAAATGCCGCCGAGGCGGCCATGGCCACGGCCATGATGAGCGGTCGTGCCGAGACCCCCAGACCTTCGGCCACGCCGATGGCGACCGGAGCGATCAGCACTGCCGTAGCCGTATTGGAAATCACCTGGCTCAGGATCGCCGTCAACAGGAAGAGTGCTGCCATCAAGCCCAGTGGACCGACTCCGCCGAGGGCCGCCACCAAATGTTCGACACCCACATCCAGGGCTCCGGTTTTGGCCAGGGCCGTTCCCATGGGCAACATGCCGGCGATCAGTACCAGGCTCTGCCAGTTCACCGCACGGTAGGCCTGGGGCATGGTCACGCAACCGGTCGCCACGAGCGCCATGCCGGCGGCAAGTACGGCGATGACCGCAGACAACATTCCGGTCACCATCACCACCATCATGGCGGTGATGATGGCCAGGGCCCAGGGTGCGCGCCGAAAGGCAGGGACGATATCCTTGGACTCATGGGGCATGGCCAGGACCAGCACATCGGCGGCGTTTTCCTTCAGACGGTCGATGTCGCGCCAGGCCCCACTCAGCAACAGGGTGTCGCCCATGGCCAGTTCATGATCCAGGGGGTCCTCAGCAACGTTTTCTCCTTTGTGCTGGATACCCAACACGTGCAGGCGGCGACTGCGCCGATATTCCAATTCGCGGATGGACTTGCCGCGCAAGTCCGAGCGGGGTGCCACCACTACTTCCACCACGCCGATGACATTGTTGAGGGAGTCGGACAGGGATTTGCGATCCATTCTTGTCAGTCCATAGCCCTCCGGTGGCGCCGAATCGGTGCGGCCCGTCGGTGCCACCACGAGCAGGCCGTCGCCGGCCCGAAGGACGATGTTCTGGTCGGCGATCAGGACGTCGTCGTGGCCGACCCGACGTCGGCGCTGCACCGCGACCACCGAATACGCGGTGCGGTTGTGCAGATCAACCTCACCCAGACTGCGGCCGACCAGGGAGGACGAGGCTTCGACGGCCAGCAACATCACTCGCCCCTGCATGTCATAGCTCGCCAATAAATCACTAATGCCGTGCTCATCACGAGGCTCTGTCGTGGCCTTGTCGCCAACCGGCAGCAACCTTGAACCGATGGTGACGAGGTAGAGGATACCTGCGGCCAGCAAGGCCAGGCCGATGGGCGTAAAGCTGTGGAAGGCGAAGACTTCGAGTCCGGCATCCTGCAGTGCACCATTGACCACGATGTTCGCAGGAGTGCCGATAAGAGTCAGGGTGCCTCCGAGCAGGGCGGCATAGGCCATGGGCAGCAGCAGACGCCGGGCCGAAACTCCGGTCTCGCGGGCCAGTCCGACAGCCACCGGAATGAAGATGGCCACCGCGCCGGTCGAACTCATGAAAGCCGAGAGGAACGCAACCACCAACATCAGTCGGATCTGCAGGGCCATGGCGCTGTTGCCTGATGTGCGCAACAACCAGGTGCCGATGGCTGCGGCCACGCCGGTCCGCGCCAAGGCTTCCCCAACGACAAACAGGCCTGCGATCAGCACCACCACCGTGTCGCCAAAACCGGCCACGGCTTCCCGCGGCGTGAGAATTCCACTGACGGCCAGGACCACGATGACCAGCAATGCCACCAGATCCAGGCGAATACGATCGCTCATGAAGAGGACAACCGTGGCTACGAGCAACCCGCAGACAAAGAGAGCTTCGCCTGTCATATGTTATTGACCTGCATTGTCAGGTGTCCGATGCCTCTCGCGATTTGAGAATTCTTCATGCACGCCCCGTTTAGGATGGACATCCTAGTCCATTGATAGTATCCCGGAGAGCCATGCTGAGCTGTTCCTGGCAGTCAATATAGCTCTGCCAATCGACCAGAAGCAAATACAGGTCATGGTTGGGCCGTGAATCCATCAGCTGCCGGAAGATTGTCTCAATGGCGGGGCACAACCCAATGATTTCCCTCAAAACCCATCCGGTATCACCACTCCCAGCCTTGACCCACCCATATTTTCAGAGTAAGGCTTTAACCACTTGAACACGCTTGCCACAACCCCTCCCGCCCCTCAAGGAGATCCAAATGAAACGCATCCTGCCCCTTGTCCTCATAATCCTGGCAGTAGCTCTATCTCTGGCAGCCTGTTCCAACTCCCCGGAACCCAAAACCGAAACCACCGGCTATCCCTACCCGACCACAAAAATGATCCCCGTGGTCAACGACTACCACGGCACAAAAATAACCGACAATTACCGTTGGCTCGAAGATGCCTCCACCGAAGAAGTCCAGGCCTGGACCACCGAAGAAGAAGCTTTCACCCACAGCATCACCGGTCCGTTGCCCCAACGGGCCTGGCTGGAAGAGCGCTTCAACGCCCTCTGGCGCTACGATGATGAGACCGTTCCCCATCCGGTGTTGGACGGCGAGCGTCTTTTCTATCGGACCAAGAAGAAGGAAGACGAAAAGTGGGTCTACATGACCAAGGCCAACGCCGATGCCGAGGGTCAAGTTGTTCTGGATCCCAACGAATGGGACGACACCGAAACCATGGGCGGATCCAGTGCCAGCCGCGACGGAAAATATGTGGCCTATGGTGTGGCTCATGGCGGAGATGAAAACCCCATCGTTCGGGTCATGGTCACCGAAACAGGTGAATTGCTGGATGATACCCTGCGAGGCTGGAAACAATCCGTCGGCAGTTGGTTACCCGACAACGAAGGTTTTTTCTACACCTGCAAGCCACTGGAGGGCGAAGTTCCCGAAGGCGAACATGAATATTGGCACGCGGCGTGGTATCACAAGCTGGGCACCGATGCGAGTGAAGATGTCATGGTTTTCAACGACGATGAAGTCAAGGAAACCTGGCACGGGGCCTATCTTACCGAAGACGCCCAGTACACCATTTATTACCGCGGTCTGTTCAACGCCAACGAACTCTATTTCCGTAAAACCGGCGAGACCGGCGAATTGATTCCTATCTCCACGGAAATGGAAAACGAATACGGCATCGACATCGTTGACGGCAAAATATTGATCACCACCAACAAGGATGCCCCCCGCAAGATGGTTTACATCACGGATGTGGATCAGCCCGAACGCGAAAACTGGAAGGTGTTCCTGCCCGAACACGACAAGGACAAATTGACCCACATTTCGGCCATCAGCGGGTACATTTACGCAAGTTACTCCCACAACACCTATTCCGTGGTGAAGATCTACGATCTCGAGGGCAATTTTGTGCGTGATTTCCCATTCCCGACCATCGGCACCGGCAACGTGAGCGGACGCTGGAATTCTGATGATATCTGGGTCTCTTTTTCGTCCTTCACCTATCCTCCGACCACCTTCAAGTATGATTTCGACAACAATTCCCTTGAAGTCTACCGTGAGTTTCCGGTGGAGATCAGTGTCGATGGCGTGGTGGCGGATCAGGTCTGGTACCCAAGCAAGGACGGCACCAGGATTTCCATGTTCATCGTCCACAAGGACGACCTGAAACTGGACGGCACCAACCCCACCCTGCTGTACGGCTACGGCGGTTTCGACATCAGCATGCGTCCCCGGTTTTCCACCACAGCCCTGACCTGGCTCGAAGCCGGCGGCATCTACGTGGTGACCAATCTGCGTGGCGGCGGCGAGTATGGTCGTGAATGGCACGAGGCCGGAATGCTGGGCAACAAACAAAACGTTTTTGATGATTTCATCGCCGCGGCCGAATATCTCATCGACAAGGGCTACACCAGCGCCGACAACCTGGCCATCAACGGCGGCAGCAACGGCGGCCTGCTGGTGGGCGCGGTGACGGTGCAGCGTCCCGAGTTGTTCAAGGTCGTGCTTTGCGCTGTGCCTCTGCTGGACATGGTGACTTACCATCAGCACGGTTTGGCCAACATCTGGGCCGAAGAATACGGCAGCAGCGATGACCCCGAGCAATTCAAATATCTGCAAGCCTATTCCCCATACCACAACATCCGGCAAGGTGTGAAATACCCGGCCTTCCTGGTGACCGGTGGGGAAAACGATGCCCGGGTGGATCCTCTTCACGCCCGCAAGATGGCCGCTGCCCTTCAGGCGGCGGACGACGGTGGCGGACCGATCATGCTGTTGATCAACAAATCTTCGGGGCATGGGGGAGGCACAACCATCACCACTAGAATATCCCAGCAGGCGGAGCAGCGGGCCTTTCTGATGGATCAGTTGGGGATGGGTGTTCCCGGGAAATAGGCGTAATTAAATAGGGCGATCCGCACCACAATTTATGCACACATGACAGAGGCATTTGCGATGCGAGTAACTTCTTGAAACCATTTTGGTTTCAGACGGCACCAAAATCACTTTACCCCAAGATTAAACGAAATCATTGAAGTTATGGGCTCTACTTGGCCCAAAGCCAAGAAATTGACCCCAAGGGAA
>JAJRZA010000022.1 GCA_024275485.1 Candidatus Krumholzibacteriota bacterium
GATGTCCGATTTCAAACCTTCACTGATGGCCAGACCGGCAGCATCATCGCCGGCGCGGTTGATGCGCAGACCGGAGCTGAGCTTTTCCATGCTCTTGCCGAAATTGATGGTAGAGGTGGCCAGGTGGCGTTGCGTGTTGATTGAAGACACATTGGTGTTAATGCGAATTCCCATGGTGTTTTCCTCCTTGAAAACATTCGGGTTTTGTCGAATCGCTTGATGCGATTTGGGATTGATTGTCTGCCGACTCCAGCCAGTGCGAGCAATTCCATTTGCCGCATGGGCCTTCAGCGTCCTACCTGTTGATTATCGTCGAGAGGGACAGGGGCTTTAGGATTAAATTTAAAAAAACCGACTACCCCTCGCGTCAGGGGGCAGTCGGTTTTTGTTTTGCTTCAGGATCCTAAACCCAGTGTCTCAATCCATGTTTACGAGAATCCGTAAATCCCTATTTAACTTAGCCCCCCAGAAGGTTCAGGGCCAACTGCGAAGTCATGTTGGACTGGGAGAGGATCGATACGCCGGCCTGCTGCAGGATTTGCAGACTTGTCATGTTCGATGTCTCCAGGGCAACATCCACGTCGCGAATACGACTGTTGGCTGCCGAAAGGTTTTCCGCAGTCATGCCGATGTTCCTGATGCTCGATTCCAAACGGTTCTGGGCGGCACCAAAGCCGGAACGAACGCTTGATACCATGCCAGTAGCATTCTCCACCAAACCGATGGCCACCCGAGCTGCGTCACCGTTGGTTCCCAGGATGTTCACACCGACGGCGGGGTTGGCATCGAAAGTCAGATGCAAATCTGCGGAGCTGATGATCTGTGTCAGGTCGATAGGAACGGCGCTGGTGCTTGCATCGGTGCCGATACCAACCTGCACGTCCAGGATTTGGCTGCTGCCGTCAAGCAACATGATCCCGTTGAATTCGGCTGTGGTACTGATTCGGTCGATTTCCTGTAACAATTCCTGGAACTCGCTGTCCAGGTAGACGCGTTCGTTCTCTCCAAGGGTTTCCGTAGCTGACTGCTCGGCCAACTCCCTCAGGCGCAACAGGATGTTGTTGACTTCATCGAGCGAACCTTCAGCCACCTGCACTAAACTGATACCATCGGCAGCGTTGCGGGAGGCCTGCTGCAGAGCCCGGATGTCGGACTTGAGGCTCTCACTGATGGCCAGACCGGCGGCATCATCACCCGATCGGTTGATGCGCATGCCGGAACTCAGGCGTTCCATCGATTTCTGAAATTTTGTGGTAGTGTTGTAAAGGTGTCGCTGAGCGTTCAGTGAAGCAACATTTGTATTGACGCGGATTCCCATTCTCAGATCCTCCATGAAGCGGCAAACACCGGGGCCTTGATTCCTGCTAGGCTCGTTCTGGTTTGCCATCCTGCCGCTTTTGCAGCTTGCCAGTTTTACCGGGTGGTCCATAATGGGGAAACAGAGTTTCAGCGGGCCCATTTTTTGGAGAGCCAATATGCCGATTGTCAGTGTTTCGCCAGCGGATCGTGCCGGGTTTCTCGATTTGGTCAATGCAGAGATCAGGCCAGATCGTGCAAAAACCAACGCCTGGGACGATTTCCCGGTAATTCTAGGGCCTCAAAACAGCCTCTGGCAGCTTGTTTACAAGATGGATGATGGTTTTATTGCAGGATGCATTGCGTGTCTAATACGTCTCCTCAAAACAAGTTGTGGAGATATTCCCGTCGCTGGAGTAGGCGGTGTGGTGACCCACCCGGATTTTCGTGGCCGTGGTATAAGTTCGGCCTTGCAAAATGAAATGCTACTGCGTTTGAAGGGGAAAAAAATTCCCCTTGGAGTCCTATGGACCGACCAACCGGAAATATATTCCGGGCGGGGTTTTGCAGCCGCTGGTTGGGAAATTCACGCCTCTGTTGCTGAACTGGCCATTTCTGAACCAATTCCACCGGAGTGGAGCATACGTAATTTCCGAAATGATGATACCGATGATGTGACTTTGCTTTTCAATCAACATCCCTATCGTACTGTCAGGGAGCCCGATGATTCGGCCGCTTATTACAATATGCCGGGCACCCAGGGTTTTCTTCTGGTGGATTCTGCTGATCAAATCAAGGCGGCCATTTTTTGCGGAAAGGGAGGCGATTTTCCCCACTACATCACCGAATGGTCGGGAGACCCTGCGGTTTTGCCCTACCTCTTCCAATATGCCAACCAGCAAGGACTGGCGCAGCAGGTCCTGATTCCAGCCGGCAGCGACCACTTGGTCAATTCCCTGGTGGATATGGGGTCTGGATGGGTCGCCTTGCCTTCCGGACAGTGGGTAGTGCTTGATGCAGAAACCCTGGTTGAACAAGTCGAATCTTTTGGTGGTGAAATTCCCGAGGACCTACATGATCCTGTGGCCTGGTTGGGAAGTGTTGATTCCGATGGCCAACCTTTGATTGGAACTCTGACCGCTGCTGTCTGGGGGTTCGATAGCGTTTGAACCGATGGGTTTGGGCAAGACAATTGCTCTTGCTGGGATAACCAGGAGAAACCGGTGAGTATTTTGCCGGTCATCCATATTCCGGAAGGGCTTGAGGATTATGCCGGAGCGAGGAAATCTGACCTTGGCGGTCATCGTCAAAGATGAAGCGGACTTGTTGGACGGACTGTTGCATCATCACCGGCATCTTTATGATGAAGCGGTGGTCGTGGACACAGGCAGCCGCGACGACAGCCGCCTGGTTGCCTTGAAGGCCGGGGCCAGGGTCTTTGAGTATCCTTGGCATGACGACTTTGCCGCAGCCCGAAACCATGGTTTGCAGCAATCCACTGGACACTGGATTCTTCAACTGGATTGTGATGAGCGCATTGACCCGGATGACTTTGCCGAAATATTGGGCATGGTCCGGAAACCTGCAGAACATTGTCATACTTTTATCATCCACAACTACACCGAAACTGCCGAAGGAGGTGCTTGGTGCGAAACCGGGACCAAGGACCGTCCATGGTGCGGGGGGGGGGCCGGGTACTGGAAGACCCAACCAATACGATTATTCCCCAACCGCCATCAATTACGCTTTTCCGGTGTTATTCATGAGAACATTATAGATGACCTCAACAAATCAACGACACCTATCCTTCAGTCGAACATAGTGATTCATCATACGGGCCTGTTGAGTAAAAGTGGACGACTGCGTCGGGAGAAACTCTATGGCCCTCTTTTGATGAAAAAAGTTCGTTCTGCACCCCATGACATTCGTGCCATTACGGAATTGGCGAGGTATCTTGCTGGAAAGAATGAACTTGTTGTTGCCGAACGACTTATAGCTCAAGGGTTAAAGCTTGTTCTTAATCCGGACAAGGAAGTCCAGACAAACCTTTTGATGGTTGAAATCCAAACCAGATTGGGCAAATTAAACCTAGCCATGCTTCGCCTAGAGAAAACCATAAAAAATCACCCGGATCAACTTTTATGCTGGATCCAGGCGGTTGTCCTGTGTCTTGCCAGCGGTAATCAGGTGAAAGCCAAGGCCTATTTGCGCCAAGGGCGACAATTGTTCCCTCTTTCTCCGGTACTAAGACAACTGGAAAGCAGGTTGCCAGAGGAAAGTTTCGGGAAATCCTTTGCCAATTGACCAATTGGGACCCAATTTTCCGCATTTTTCCAATATATTCTTAGTAATCACTAAAGTTTTTCTGAACTTACGCCGATACTATTCATGTGTGGTTGGTTTTTGTTCGGTTTGTCTTGCCTCAAGGCGGCGGCTCAATGAACCAAAGGTGTGGAAAGACTCTTCTCTGTCATCATCCAATGCAGATTAACTCCTCCCAGATGCGCCAGACAACGGATTTCTCTCATCAACCCGGAATCGAAACGGAATTATGTTGAAGTCTTGAGCTTGGGCACCGGGTTTGCTACAATAATACAAACGCAGTGTTGCGTATGAACTTAATCCTATAGAGGCAGGTTTCTCATGGCGATGGACAAAATCAATGGCTCACCCCTGACCCAACCCGGCATTCTGGATCGTTTCCAGGTCAATGGTAAAGGCAAGGATGAATCGGAAAGAACCCTCGGGAAGAACAATGGAACCCATGGTGGACCGGCGCCGTCAGATACCGCCGAGATCTCAGATAACGCTCACCAACTTATGGACTTAAGGGCGGCCGTGGACGTAGGCAGATTGGCCATTCAAAATGCCCCGGATGTGCGTGAAGATAAAATCGCCGAAGCCAGGAAACGCCTGGAACAGGGGTTTTACAACTCTCCGGTTGTCCAGGATCAGGTTGCAGGTGTTTTGGGTAACGTTCTCACCAAAATGGATGAACTTTAAGTAGCCATTCACGTTTGGAATAAAGGGATCCGTGATTCGGGTCCCTTTTTTGTATTGATTTTACTGGTAAATAACTTTACACTATTTCATGAGTGACCTAGGACGGCCCTTTTTTTTATCCTTTATCTGTAAGGTTTAATGTTGGAAGAAACCTTGTTCAGTTTGCCCAGTCCGTTGCCGGAAGGTGCCGTCCTGATTGGACCAGTTTCCTGGTCGAACCCCCAAGGACCCTCCAGTGATTCATATTCTCATTTTCCCGATCCCGACGAGGCGCTGCGCTGGTTGGTCCAATCATCCAAGGGAGATCAACCACTCGTTTCCCGTTTGATTCTCCTGCATCAGGATGCTTTTGCCGGTGAAGGTGGCGCTGACGGTCTATGTTTTTGGCTGGAAAATCTGGTCAGCCTCCATCAACCATGCCTACCCATTCTCCTTCATGCGGAACTATCGGCCAACCATCTGGTCCGATTTTTTAGGGCCGGACTGTTCGATGCCATGTGGGTTCCCCTGGAACGCTCGGCTTGGGTCAACATGTTGATCAGGGCGGAAAAGAAGCTGGAATACCAGCATCAAAGTCGGCTTATCCTGGAGCACACGGGGGAAACCCGGGAAACACTCCTGAATCTGCGTCGAAAAATCGAGAATCATACGGCTCGATCCACCAGTGAGTTGTTGCACAGCCAGGAAAGCCTGCAAGCGGCGAACCAGCAATTGGCCGCGGCCATGGACGAACTTTCCCTGCTTTACCAATTCGGACGCCAACTAAGCACAGCCCGCAATTGGGATCTGGTTCTGCGGGGACTGCTCAAAAGCCTGGGCGACTTTGTGGGATCAGGGGGTGCGGCCCTGGTTTTGCGCTCCGCCCAGGGTGGTTCCTATTCTCCCCGGCAAACCTGGCAATGGGAAGAGTCCAGTTGGGACAAGGTTCTGGTCAACCTGCAGGATCAGGTCAACGACGCCATGACCGAAACCATGATGGCTCCCGGAGTATTCAACATTGCTCCGGACAAGGACCACCGACCCGGGGCCGGCCCTCGCATCATCGCCTTGCCTCTTGAACATCAAGAAATCCGTCTTGGATTTTTGCTTTTGCTGTTCGGCACTCCGGCAGAACGCGACAGCGCCTCCACCCAATTCCTGCCCTTTCTGCAAACTTTTCAGGTGATGCTTTCGGAAGAAATCGCCAGCGCCCAAATGCTTGATCGTATTCGTTATATCGGGAAATTTAACGCCCAAGTGCTGGAGACCATCAAAAGTGCCATCTGGGTCATCGATGAAAATGGCCATACGATTTATTGCAATCGTGCAGGCCAGGAGCTTTTGACCGGGAAGGATGCGCCCTCGGAACCTACCGAAGAATTCCTCTTTCAGATCGGTCGTGGCCGACTGGAAAAAACGACCTGCCAGGATCAGGAGGAACTACCCGAACTTTTTCTGGATGCGCGCCTGCAACTGGACGATGTGCAGGGTCTGTTGTTGCCTGCCTTGCGCAAGGCTCCCGAGGGAATCTTTCGTGGGGAAGGTGCGGTGCGTCGATCAGATGGACGCCGGATACCCGTTCTGACCCAAACCACCCTGATGGCCGGTCGCGGTCAGGGAGTCAATTGGCTGGTGGTGGTCTGTGAAGATCTGCGAGATAGCCGCAAGCTGGAAATCGAGCGTCTGCGGGCGGATCAACTGGAGGGCTTGGTGGAAATGTCCGCCACCCTGGCCCATGAAATCCGCAATCCACTCATGGGATTGAGTGCACAGGCCGAGTTGCTGGCCGAACAGTTGCCGCCCCAGGACAAACGCTCCCGGTACATTGAGGTCATCACCGGTGAAGTGGACCGCATCAATGAAACCATCACCCGTATGCTCAATTTCGTCAGACCTTATGAACCAAGCCGCCGCCGGGTTTGTGTGGCTCGTCTGGCCATGGACTCGGTGGAGCTTGTGCGTCCGCGGGCCGATGAGAGATCCGTCGGCCTGATCTTGGATTTTGATAACCCGACCGCAGATGTATCGGAATCCGGCCACTGGGAAATTGACATCGACGGGGCCCAGATCAAACAGGTTTTGCTCAATCTGATGATCAACGCCATCGACGCCGCTCCACCCAACTCGGTGGTTTCACTGAGCCTGCGCCTATATGAAGACCTTCACCTAGTGGAAACCATCAGTGGTACCCAAACCAGTTTCGGAGGATTGATGCTACTGGTTACCGATCAAGGGGATGGATTTGGTGTTGGTGGTCCGGAAAAGATATTCCGTCCCTTCTACACCACAAAAAGCTCGGGCACAGGCCTGGGTTTGAGCATTTGCCAAAAAATTGTGAGGGCCCACGGAGGAGAAATCCGTGCCGAGCGCCAACAAGATCAAACCGTTTTCCAAGTGCTGTTACCCCAGATCTTGCCTGAAGATGACGCCAAAACGAAAATTCAAAAGGAGCAATCATGAATTCGAGGATTTTAATCGTGGACGATGAAGCCACCATCAGGGCTTCCCTGGTAGAGTCCCTGACCAGGGAAGGGTACGAAATCACCTCGGCCGAATCCGGCGAAGAAGCCCTGGCCAAAACCCACTCCACGGTTTTCGATCTGGTGATCACCGATCTCAAACTTCCGGGAGTGTCCGGACTGGAAATTTTGCAGGCCCTGCGCAACCAGGGCAACGCCACGCCGGTGATCATGATGACAGCTTATGGTGACGTTGATACGGCCGTCAGCGCCATGCGCAATGGGGCCTATGATTTTATTCCCAAGCCATTCAAGCTCGGTTCCATGAAGAAACAGGTTAGGGCCGCCCTGAAGGCCACCTCTTCCGAATTGCCGGTTCAGGGTGAAACAGAAATAAAGCTCACTGCCAAGACCCCAAAAACCACCCACAGCTCGGCTGCAGACTTCGACGGGCAGTATCTGGGCATGATCAAAGTCTGCCCCGGACTTCAACACATTGCGCGCATTTTGGAAAAAGTTGGCAACAGTCGCAGTGGCAACGATACATCCATTCTCATCCAGGGTGAATCGGGAACCGGTAAGGAAATCGTTGCTCGGGCGATCCACGAGATCAGCCGTGGCAGCCGGGATCGTTTTATGGAGATCAATTGCAGCGCCCTGCCTGAAACCTTGCTCGAGAGTGAAGTCTTCGGTCACGAAAAAGGTGCCTTTACCGATGCCAAGGCTCGCAAAGAAGGATTGTTTGAGTTGGCGGGAGAGGGCTCAATCTTCCTGGATGAAATCGGCGAAATGGGGATTCTGCTGCAGGCACGGTTGCTGAGGGTGTTGGAAAGTCGGAGGTTCCGGCGTGTTGGTGGTAAGGATGACCTCGAGATCCATGCACGAATTGTGGCAGCCACCAACCTGAATCTGGCCGAGGCCATTGAATCGGGGAATTTCAGGAACGACCTCTACTACCGTCTTCAGGTGGTGGAAATTGAAATACCACCGCTCAGGGAACGTCCTCATGATGTGGAAATCCTGATCAACCATTTCCTGCGGACCTTCAATGAGGAAATGTATCTGGAAACTGCTCCGGTGGATGCGAAATTACTGGAAATGCTGCAGAAATACCCCTGGCCCGGCAATGTGCGGGAACTGCGCAACGTGCTCAAGCGAATCATGATCCTGGAGGAGCCCAAGCAACTCCAGCCGGAACATTTTCCCGCCCACATTCTGGCTGGTCACAATCCCCGCCATACCTCCCAGCACCAGGCCCTGGGGCAGGCCACCGGACTCATGCCTTTGGCAGAGGTGGAACGGTTGCAAATTCTCTACACTCTGGAAATGACCGACAACAACAAAAGCAAAGCCGCCCGAATTCTGGGAATCAGCAGACAAACTTTGCGTGAAAAACTGCGGATATACGAACAAAGAACCCAGGATGAAGGTGGTCTGAATGCCGATGCGGGCGAAGCCTGACAACAGCTTCCAATCTGTGACCCCAAAGGCCGGAATTTCTTTGTGGAGTTCCGGCTTTTTTGATTGGGAAGCAAAATCTGGTGACAACATAATAGCCAGGACTGCGGAAAACTTACCTCTTTGTTGATTGGGCACAAATCTTTTTTGTTGGCCGATTTTTCCCAAATTTATTTTTCCAGCTACCCTTGAGTCTCTGTAACGCAAATAATCACAACATTATAAATGTACTTCAACGGTCAATTGTCCTGGCGGGGAATAAATTTCCTACACCGGCAAATAGAGTGTCCTGTAGGAACGCCTTTTGCGTTGAACTGAAAAAATGCTGTCTTCTTACACAAAGAGGAACCTGGGGATATGAACCACAATAATTACAATTTCAAACGATCAATGACAGTGGCATCCTGCATTTGTGCCAGCCTGGCCATTTGTTCCTCTGTGGCCCTTGCCGCCGGACTGAACAATCAGGAAAGCGACGGCTATCTCCAGTGGATGCACAGTCTGGAAGTCGTCATGAAGAGCCGTGGGACATCAGGGCTGGCCGAAGGAAACCTCCTGTATCCTTTCGATGTTCCGGGCTGGCAGGGGGATGAAACAAGGCCGTACCGTCATCTTTCCATCAGCAAGGCCATCAATGAGCTTGAAAAACAATGGCTTTTGCGCGGCGAAAGCCGTACCAAGTCCACGCTGGTGGCTTTGGCAAACGCCCGCAACTACGTCAATCTGAGTGAGTATGACAGCGCCACGGTCTGGTTCAACAAAGCAGCCGCGCTGGACACGGACAAAAATTTCTTCCGTGAAATCGGCAAGGAACGCTTGGCGACCGCTACTGCGGATCGAGACTCCCTGGCCATTCTTTCGGCCATTTCCAACACCCTCGGGTTGAGTTCCATCACCGGGCACGAGAGCCAATATATTTTGGCTCTTCGCTGGCTGTTGATTCAGCGTGACGCCGAAACCCTTGATCTGATCATCCAAAAGATCCAAGCAGAGGGCTCCAATTTGCCCGACAGGCTGCGGTTTTGGCTGGCCTACAGCCTTGCCTGGCGAAATGACAACACCGGGTCTTTGGAACACCTGCGAATCCTCATCAACAGTGGGGGACTGAGCCGGGATCTAACTGAAAGGCAGCGTTCCTGGGTTCTTTTAGCAATCCCGGATTTCCTGTTTCTGGCCGGAGATCACACGTCGTCACGATCGCTGTACGAAGTTTTGGCTAATTCCCAAGTTCCGGAACTTTCAACCTGGGGGAGCTATCAGGTGGCGAATCTGGATTTATTGAGCGGACGCTATCTAAGGGCTAGTGAGGGATTTAAACGGGTTTGTGAAAGTAAAAGACTAGGGTCCTGGCAAGATCAAGCCTGTGAAATGGCAAAAGTGGCATCCGAAATCGAACGCATCAAATCAAAAGGTGAACCGTATGGAGCAGGCTCTTTTTACAACCCCTGATTCCAACATAAAGGAACAGGAGCTCTTCCGACGCCTGCACGGTCTGTACGAAGAGCAGCGGCAGATTTATGGGCAAGTTCTGGAATTGTCCAGGCAGCAGGGAGAGTTGGTTCGCAGCAGAAGCAACCTGACAGAAATCCGCCAGCTGTTGCAGAAGAAAAACGTCTGCCTGGAAATCATCAAAAGACTGGAGCTTACCGAACGCTCCGCCAAAAGCGAGTGGGAACAGGGGAAACGCCATTGGTCGGCTTTCAATCAGTCAAGCTTGAACCAGACATTGCAAAAGGTGAGTACCCTGATTGAGGAAATCCTGGTATGTGAAGAAAAGAACGACTTGGAGTTTATCCAGCAAATGAGGGCGCAACAATGACCGCCACCCAGAGGCAGAAAATTCAGGGAAGGTTGGGCCAAAACCAGGCAACAGCTGCGGCCAGCAAACTTCTGCGGGGATATCTTCACAAAACAAGCAACAGCTTGTGTGGAATCAGGGGTTATGCCGATCTCATTGCCAAAAGAGAATCCCCAGGTTCGATTACCGGGAATTGGGCTTTGAAAATCCTTTCTGAAGTTGAAAGGATGGAAGAAATTTTCCGTTCCGTTGGCGACATGGCTCGAGTGCGAAAACCTTTTCGCTCAGGGTGCGACCTGCCTGGTGTGTTGCGTCGGGCCCTGTTGGAAGTTGAATCCAAATACCCCGAGATGACCATTGATACAACGTCACTTCCTGCAGGACAACTTCTTTTGCCAGAAGCCGATCTGCTCCTTGTGTTGAAGGAAATCCTCAAGAACAGCGTTGAAGCCAAACAAACTGTGGAAGTTAAAATCAACGGCCAAATAGGCATCACCGGACGTGTGGTTCTCTGCGTTACCGACAACGGGCCCGGGATGATCCCGGAACTGTTGAAACAGGCCACCGACCCTTTTGTAACCACCCGGCATGACCATCACGGAGTAGGTCTGACCAGAGTGGAAACCATTCTCGATATGCACGGGTTGGCCTGGTCGTTGACCAGTCGATCCGGCCTGGGTACCACCGTCACCATGGAAGTGGCCGAGGCCCTCAACTGGAATCCTGAAATTGTCTGACACGGAAGAAAGGCAAACAATGACCACCAAACGGAACATCCTGATCGTGGACGATGAGCACAGCATGCGAGATTTACTCGAGTCATCTCTGGCGTCGCGCTTTCAGGTTCATGTTGCCAGCAACGGCGTACGAGGCCTTGAAATTCTCAAAAGGGAAAAAATCGATTTGGTGTTGTCGGATGTGCAAATGCCCGGCGGAAGTGGACTAGAACTCCTGGCCGCCATTCAGAAGGATCTGGAATATTCACCGGTGGTGGTCATGATGACGGCCTTTGGCACCATCGAAGGAGCTGTGGAAGCCACACGTCATGGGGCAACCGACTACCTGACCAAACCGTTCGGGCTGGATCAACTCAACCATGTGCTGAACAAATGCCTGGAGCACGAAATGTTGCTCAAGGAAAACCGCAGTCTGCGTCGAAATATCAGGACCAAAAAACAAAATCACGGTTTGCTGGGTAACAATCACTACATTGAAAGCTTGCGCGAAACAATCGCAATGGTTGCCGACAGCCGCGGTACGGTACTGCTGCAGGGCGAAAGCGGCACCGGCAAGGAAGTGGTGGCCCAGGCCATTCATTACAGCGGCTCTCGTTGCGAGGGTCCTTTTATTCGTCTCAACTGCGCGGCAATCCCGGAAACACTTCTGGAATCTGAACTTTTTGGGTATGAAAGAGGTGCTTTCACCGGTGCCCTGACCACCACCAAGGGCAAATTCGAACTTGCTCATGGTGGAACCCTTCTGTTGGATGAAATAAGCGAAATGCCTTTCGCCATGCAGGCCAAATTGCTGCGGGTTCTCCAGGAAAAGGAATTCATGCGTCTGGGGGCCAAATACTCAACCAAAGCCGATGTTCGAATAATCGCCACCACCAATCGCATTCTCAAAGAAGAGGTCAAGGCTCGCAACTTTCGCGAAGACCTTTACTTCCGTCTCAATGTCATACCCATCAATGTGGTGCCTCTGCGCAAGCGGAAAGACGATATCCCTCTTTTGGCCAACCATTTCTCCCAGATTTTCTGTGCGGAGAATGCCAAGCCCTTGATGAAAATCAGCGATCAGACCTTGAGACTCCTGGCGGCCATGGAGTGGCCGGGAAATGTACGCCAATTGCAAAACGTCATTGAGCGAGCGGTGATCCTCAGTCCTGGTGATGAACTCAAGGAAGATTTTTTCGGCCTTTCCGATGAAATGGAAATGACCCAGGAAATTGCCAGCTTCGACTCGGACATGACCCTGCGGGATATGGAGCGTGAATTGATCCTGCGTAAACTCAGCCACACCAGGGGAAACCGCACCGTCGCTGCCCAGGAATTGGGCATCAGCGTGCGGACTTTGCGAAACAAATTGAACATCTACACTGACCAAGGCGTCGAAATCCCGGGATAGAATCATGATAAAAACTGGACTTCTCGACTACAACCGCCTCAACACCCTTAAAAAGGCGGTGCAGGTCTACGCAACCCGGCACCAGGTGACTGCCCAGAATATCAGCAATGTTCAAACCAGTGGATATCGAGCCCAGAAACTGAAGTTTGAAGAGATGCTCACAGGAGCGGGTCATCGACTCCAGGGCCAGCAAACCCATGAGGGGCACCTCAGTCTTGGCCGCAGGGACATTGCTTCGGCCCAGGCTGAACTGGTTGAAGCGGATTCAAATTACGACAACGGTATCAATAATGTGGATATCGACGAAGAGATGACGGAGCTGGCCACCACGGATTTGAGTTATCGGTTGGCCACCAGGTTGTTGAGCATGCGATACAACACCTTGCGTGGAGCGATCAAAGGTCGTGTCGGGTAGTA
This sequence comes from Candidatus Krumholzibacteriota bacterium, assembly GCA_024275485.1. GTDB lineage: Bacteria > Krumholzibacteriota > Krumholzibacteriia > LZORAL124-64-63 > LZORAL124-64-63 > LZORAL124-64-63. The sequence continues at coordinate 12,538 of JAJRZA010000022.1, forward strand.
GGACCAGGAGACAAGATCAAGGAGCAGAGTCATGAGCAGCGGATTATTCGGAGCCATCAAAATCAGCGCCTCGGGTTTGCGTGGGCAACGCACCAAAATGGATGTGGTGGCCCGCAACCTGGCCAATTCGGAAACCACCCGCACTGCTGACGGCACACCCTATCGTCGTCAACGTGCCATTTTTGAGCAGGTTCTGGGCGAAAAAGTTGGCCAGCATAGATTGAAAATGTCCATCGCTGGTGGGGGACGGGGTTTATCTACCACCCACAGCGGTCATCTGTCCGGATTGGGGTCCCGCCTTGAAGGAGACAACAAGGGCGGCATTGCCAGTGATGTGACATTGGCCGAAGACGCCTCCGAATTCCGTGTTGTGCACGATCCTGGTCATCCGGATGCGGATGCCGATGGATACGTTCTTTTACCCAACGTCAACCCCATCAGCGAGATGGTGGACATGATCAGTGCCAGTCGTGCCTACGAGGCCAACATCAGTGCAGTTCAAACCGCCAAGGAAATGTTCAACCAGGCTTTGAAAATTTGACAGGCCTTTAGGCAGGAAGCGGAAGAATCATGAGTATCGGCAGCCTGAAATCACTGGGATCCATCAGTCCCGTCGCCACATATGGTGTAGGCCAGACAACCGGGAAACCAGCCCAAAGCTTTGCCAATCAGCTACAAAACGCCATCCAGGAAGTAGGAAACCTCCAAGCCGGCCGGGATCAGATGATCGAAGGCATGGTCTCCGGGGAAGTCACTGAGGTGCATGATGTGATGATCGCAGCAAAAGAGTCCCAGTTGGCCTTTGAGTTGCTATTGGAAGTCAGAAACAAACTTTTGGAAGGCTATCAGGAAATCATGAGGATGCAGATCTAATTTTACCTGGGAAGGATTTAAGGTAACAGCGTGGACGGACTCAAACATTTTATCGACAACGCAAAAGAACGCATAGGCTCACTGTCGTTCAACCAAAAAGTCATGCTCGGTGCCGTGGCCACTGCCAGCATCATCAGCATGACCGTGTTCTCAATTTGGTTGCAGAAAGAGGAGATGGGGGTTCTATTCACCAATTTAACCCCTGAGGATGCTGCAGCCACGCTGGAGGAATTGAACAAGCAGAATATTGAGACCGAACTGACCAACGGTGGTTCAACCATTCTGGTTCCTGAAAACGAAACCCTTCGTTTGCGGGTGGAGTTGCAACACAAGGGCGTTATTTCCAACAGCACCGTAGGTTTTGATATTTTTGATGGCAAACAATATGGTCTGACCGAGTTTCTCCAGAACGTGCAGTTCAAGCGTGCCACTGAAGGAGAACTGACCAGAACCATTGAGGCCTTGGATGGTATACAGGCAGCCAGGGTCCACCTGGTCATGCCCAAGCCTTCGATCTTCAACAAGGGCACTTCCGGTGCAACGGCCAGCGTGACTCTGAAAATGGGGCGCGGAGTTCGTCTTGATGCAAGGCAAGTGGCGGGAATTCAAAGTCTTGTTTCGGCCAGTGTGGAAAACCTGAATCCCAACAATGTGCGCATCCATGATACCAGCGGGATGGAATTGTCTTCCTCCACCCAGGATGATGATATCGGGCGTTCCGAAACCCAGCTGGCACTGCGCAAAGAGGTGGAACGGCACTTGACAGCCAAAGCTTCCAGCATGTTGGACCGTGTGTTGGGCCAAGGGAAATCCGTGATCGAAGTCAACGCAACCCTCAACTTTGAGAAAATTGAGAGTGAGCGGGAAACATTTGATCCCTCGAATACCGTGGTGCGAAGTGAAGAGCGCAACGAATCAAACAACCCCGAAACCGGGAGTGCCGACGAAAACAGCCTGACCAACTACGAGATAAACCGCACAGTGGAACACATCGTCAGCGAAACCGGTGGGGTGACCAACCTGATGGTTTCGGTCATGGTGGATGGCCACTATGAGCCCGGCGAGGACGGCGGCGAACTGGTCTATACTCCCTTGAGCGAGAATGAAATTGGCCAGCTCAGGCGAATCGTTTCAGCGGCTGTGGGTTTGAACACAATTCGCGGCGATCAAATCGAATTTGTGAATTTCCAGTTCCAGCAAAATGACGAATTCGGTGGCTCGGGCCTGGCTCCGGACTGGATTGGAATCGTCACCCAGTATGGTGGCAAGTTGTTGATGATCCTCCTGTTTGGTGTTTTGGCCCTGGCTCTCAAAAAGAATCTTGGCTCGGTGTTGGCAACGGCAATGCACCCTGGGGGCGTCCCCATTGCCAATACCCTCGACGGACAATCCGAGGAAATGGAATCATTCGATGGTATCCCTGATATCGACGACCAGGTTATGGACGACATCCAGGACTATGCTTCGGAAAACCCGGAAAGGGTTGCCGAAGTCATTCAATCCTGGATCAATGATATTGATCTTGGACCTGCCATCAGCGCCAAAGCGGGAGGATAGCTTTGTCTGACAAATCCGTTCGAAAGGCGTCTGTTTTCCTGATGGCTCTCGGTTCCGAGAACGCTGGTAAGGTCATGTCCAAATTGCCACCCGAGATGGTGGAAATGCTGACCTCCTGCATCTCTTCCATCGGGCACATCACCTATTCGGAGAGACGCACCGTCCTGAAGGAATTTATCAGCATCAGCAGTCAGATCTCAGGATTGGCTTTTGGTGGCAAGGAAACAGCCAAGCAAATCCTGGAAGCGGGTTTTGGCACCCGCATGGCCGACTCTTTGCTGGAGCGGGCCACCGCCTTCAACGAGATCAAGAGTTTTGAACATTTGAAGTCCGTTGATCCGGTGACCATTGCCAACTATATCAAAAACGAACATCCGCAAACAATCGCCGTGGTCATGGCCCACATGGACCCCCGAAACAGCGGGCCAATTCTGGAAATGCTTCCCGCCGAACTTCAGGGTAATGTGGCTCACCGTATGGCGGTGCTTGAGGCTCCCAATCAGGAAACATTGCGGGCGGTGGAGGAAGTATTGGTCCGGCAGCTTCAATCCGAAGTCAAGTCCAAGGACACCCAATACGGCGGTAAGAAACAGGTGGCCCAGGTTCTCAACGAGATTGAACGCGAGACCTGGCAGGAAATTCTCGATGAAATGCGGGAGATCGACGACGAAGTTGCCAATGATGTGAACAACCTGATGTTCGTTTTCGAAGACATTGTCTTGATGAACGACGGAAACATCCAGGAAATCCTCAAGGAAATCGACGGCAAGGAATTGACCATGGCCCTGAAAGGCGCACCCGACGAGATCACCGTCAAGATATTCGGCAACATGTCCAAGCGCGCCGCCGAAGGCATTGCCGAAGACATGGATTACATGGGGCCGGTCAAATTGTCGGAAGTGGAAGAGGCCCAGCAACGAGTGGTGGAAGTGATTCGCAGTCTGGAAGAAGCTGGAACCATCACCATTGGAAAGGGCGGCAAGGATGCAGAAATGGTCACCTGATGCCTTCACCCCTGAAATTCCAACGGCCGCGGCTGTTGTTCATGATGGTGGGAATGTTTTTGAATCGGAACATTCCCAAGATACCGACCTCCTGGATGCCGCTGAAGTTCAATCCGCCAGCAATCGCCATTTTCGTAGTGAATCAGGGTTTTCAGGCCCTGAAGCCATCATGCGCCATCTGACACAGGACGAGAGAGCCCAGGTATTCGAGCTGGTGGAGCAAGACCTCATACGGGATTTCTCAAAAAGGGAACAAGAGCTTCGGGATCAATTGGCAGCCGATATCGAAGAAGTACGGCAGAGTTTCCATGAGACAATGGAGTGCTGGTCGAAAAACCTGCATCAGGCCATGGCCACCCATGCGAAGGAAATCGCCGATATGTCGGCCAGGCTGGCCTTTCAATTGGCTGAAAAAATTGTGCGCTCCCGGATGGAATGTGATCCAGACATTTTAATCAGAGCCCTGGAGACTACCCTGTTCAAAGTTGATGGCAATAAAACGGTTATCGTCAACGTCAATCCCGATCAGGTCGAGTTGCTGGAAAACCAAACCAAACTGATTCAGCGTCTTGGAATCGATCAGGTTGTGGCCGACCGCAGGGTGGATCCCGGCGGCTGCCTGGTCCGAACCGAGAAAAAACAATGGGATGCCACCATCAAGGGACAATTGGAATACTTGAACGAATTGGTGGAGGAAATGGTAGCCATGGGCGATGAACCAGAGCTTACCGTGGAAGGGGAATCGCAGGATGAACCCGGCCTGGGCTGATCTCCACCTAAAAATCAAGGGCGTCGATCCTGTGTGCTCCATTGGGCAGGTCACACGCCTAGTTGGCATGATTATCGAAGTTGAAGGCCTGGCTGGGCCCATTGGCTCCTTGTGCCGCATCGAAATTGGACGCAACGAGGATCCTGTAGTGGCTGAGGTGGTGGGTTTCAAGGACAATACACTCATGGTCATGCCCTATCAGGATTCCCAGGGAGTTTCACCAGGCTGCAAAGCAACTCTGGTGGCCAGGGCTCTCACTGTTCCTACCGGAAAAAAATTGCTGGGCAGGGTCATCGACGGCCTCGGGCGTCCCCTTGATGGAGGGCCTTCGCTGAAAAAACTTCCCCAAGTAAAACTGAATGGGCGTCCGCCCTCGGCCTTGTCCCGCGAACTGAACACTGAAATCATGTCCACCGGCATCCGCTCCATCGACAGTATGATCACAACCGCCTGTGGTCAGCGTCTGGGAATATTTGCCGGCAGCGGCGTTGGGAAATCCGTTTTGATGGGAATGTTGGCCCGGCAGGCAACGGTTGACATCAACGTTCTGGCCCTGATAGGTGAACGTGGTCGCGAGGTGAGGGAATTTATCGAGAGGGACCTGGGCCCGGAAGGGTTGGCCCGTAGCGTCGTCGTGGTTGTCACCTCCGATGAGAGCGCCGTCATGAGGGCCAAAGGTGCAGAAACTGCCATGTCCATCGCTGAATCTTTCCGCGATAGCAACAACGAAGTGCTCTTCATGATGGATTCAGCCACCCGCTATGCCATGGCTCTGCGTGAAATCGGCCTCGCGGCCGGCGAACCGCCAACCACCAAAGGTTACCCCCCCTCGGTTTTTGCCGCCCTGCCCAAACTTTGCGAACGCGCGGGCAGCTCCAATATCAACGCCATGACCGCTTTTTTCACTGTTCTCATTGAAGGGGATGACATCCAGGATCCGGTGGGCGATGCCATGCGGTCCATTCTTGATGGTCACATCATGCTGAGCCGTGATCTTGCCCGGCAGCATCATTATCCTGCAGTTGATGTTTTGGGAAGTGTCAGCCGTTTGCGCAACGATATCGTTTCCCAGGAGGACATCCAGGCTGGAACCAAGCTCATGCGCTGGATGAAAAGTCTGGAAGACAATCGGGATCTGGTCAACATCGGCGCCTATGTTGCCGGGGCGGATCCGTTGCTGGACGAAGCGTTGGCAAAGGAAGATGAGGTCCGGGAATACCTGACCCAGGGCATCAATGAAAACACCGATATCCAGTCCACCCTGGGAAAGCTGCGTGAGCTGACTGGGGTGGCTTGACATGCCATTTGAATTCCGCCTGGACAAGGTATTGAAATATCGCAAAAGGGTTGTGGAAAAACACACCCGCCAGGTGGCCGAAGCCAGTCGCATCGTTGTGGACATTGTTGGAAAGATGGAGGGACTGACTCGTGATATCGGCAGGCTTTTGGAAGACAACCCGCGGGAAATTCAAACAGCCCTGGATGTTGAAACCTTGATTTTTCGAGGTCGATGGTTGACCCATTTGGAAGACAGGCTGGCGGAACTGGATAATGAGCTGGCTAAGGCCAAGACGGAATTGTCCAACCAAAGATCATTGCTCACCAACGCCTGGCAGGATCAAGAAGTTCTGGTACGGCTCCGTGACAAGCAGAAAAACATATGGCTGCAAGATCAGCACAAGCGTGAAATCAAGGAGCTCGATGAGATCGGGCAAATTCGCGCCGACCGCAGCCAGAGGGAAAAGGTTTCCTCAATTTAGGAAAGTATTTCCTTAATGGTAGGAAACCGACCAGGGAATGAATTTTTGCCTACTCCTGAAATCCATTGTCCCAGTGATGGTTAGACCAGAGTCGGGAGTTGTGGATAAACTTTCCGGTTTGGCATCAGGGTTGCGAAGAATCGATTGACCCATTGTAGGCATCGGCAGGCCAAGAGCCAGCTTGAGGAGAATTTAATGAAAAGCATCATAATAATTTCCGTGATTACTTTCGCCCTGATTTTTGGGGGCGTGGTGGTCATGAGCAGCCAGTTGAACAATGCGTCCATGAACGCCGGCCTGCCCGAAATGGGGCCGGAAGACTATGAGGCTGCCGAAAGAGTATTTCGCGATATGGCAGTGGAACGTGATCGGATACAACAGGAAAAAGAAGAGTTGTTGGCTCTTGGACAATCAGTGGCCGTGCAGGAACAGGTTTTGAACCTGAGCCGCGAGCAATTGATTGCCGTGATAAAGAAGATGGAATCACGACAACAGGAATACATCGAAGAACGAGAGCGTTCGGCCACCAAGCTGGCCAAAATGTATGAAGCCATGAAGCCGGCCCAGGCTGCTCCCATCATGCAGTCACTCGATCTGGAAATCATACTCGATATCATGGGCCGAATGAAGGAACGTCAGGCCGCAAAAATTCTGTCCAAGATGGATGCCGGTTTGGCTGCCCAGGTCAGCACACGCATGAGCATCAAGGGAGGATCAAATTGATGGATTTGATGACCCAACCTCCTCAAGCTGCAACCCCACTAAAGGTTCCTGGCCGCTCCCAAGAAAAAGTGGGGGCCAAGCAGGAAGATCCTGAAACACCTCAAGTCTCTTTTACATCAATTCTGCAGGAGACCCAGCAACCGGCTCATCCCGGAAAGACTTTGGGACTTTGGCAGGGAACCAAAAAAATAGTTTCTCCCAATGGTAGCCAACAGGGCTCAATAAATACCTCAAGGGGCAGTTGCAGTCTGGATGCCAGTCCGGTTGTTGCCCAGCTCCTTACTCTGGAAGATAAACCTTCCGTGCTTGACCTAGGTGCGGTTGTGGAACACAAAGAAACTACACCGACCCCAAAGCAAGGACCGATTTTACCAACCCTCCAGCAAGCCCAACCGGCTACAACCTCCGCCAATGGCACGGTCCAGGAACTGGAAGCTCCAGCAGGAATTCTAAAAACTCCCCTGATGGCTAAGGCCGTCAGTCGGGTGGTAGAGAGTTCACCAACAGCAGAAATCGTAGAAGGGGAAGCGGCCGAATTTTTAACGGGTGAAAAAGTTCAAACAGCAAAGCTGCAAATCACGGCAAAACCGACCGTTGATATATCATCTGCTACAAACAGCAAGGAGCCGGAGTCAGCGATGGTTGCAAAAGTGGAACCTCGTTTGCCTGGACAGCCAGTGTCGGAAAATTCCAAAGAAATCCCGGCAAAATCTCTGAACTCGGAAGCAACTCCCGCTGAAGCTACTGTTGCTTCCATTAAGGATGAGGGGAAGGAAGAGCATGCCCAGGATTCGGAGATGATCGAGGAATCCCCGGAGATCAAGGCAAGCACACCTGAAGTAACTTCTCTTGTTCGACCCAATTCGGCTGAAGTAGAACAATTGGCGGCCCAGTCCAATGCCCAGAAGGTTTATCAACAACCCATCGCATCGGCAGAACATGGAGTTTCGCCCAACTCAACCCTTGCCGACCTGGATATGGACTCGGGGTCTCTTGATTCAAAGGAACAGAAACAGGAAAGCATTGCCCGAATTTTGACTTCTGCCAGCAGCACCCTTGCTTCGAAGACGAGCATTCGAGGTCAGGTTTTGACCCAGGTGGTTCAACATCTTAAAGATGAAATGGGGCATGAAAAACTGACTATTCGGCTGAATCCTGAAAAATTGGGGCAAGTGGAAATCCAATTCCAAACCCGGGGCGACAGCCTGAACATCGTCATGAGTGCTTCAAGCCATGAAGCGGAAAGCGTGCTCAAGGAAGGAACCCGCGAGTTGGCAGAAAATATCGCCGACAAGTCCCCACGATGGAATTTGGTGGATGTTCGGATTGAAAATAGAGGCCAGGACCAGTCCAAACAGGAATCGCGTCAAAACGAGCGTCGTGAAAAACAGGATCAGGAAACACAACAACAGCGCCAGGGTCGTCAGGATAAAAACAAACACAAAAATAGTACGGGAGCCGGCGAGTGGGCCGCCTTCCATCTCGGAGGTTAAGAAATGCCGATAGAAAGCATTACAGATGCAACTGGTGCCGTCATTGGACAGCCCGCAAGAGATACCAGCGAAATAAGCAAGTTGGACTTCATGTCGCTTCTGGTGGCCCAAATCCAGAACCAGGACCCCACCAGTCCCATGGACAATGCCGAGTTCACTTCGCAGATCACCCAGTTTACCATGCTGGATGAAATGGCGGCCATGAATGAAAAGCTCGCCGAGAGCATCATGGTGAGCCAGTCCATGAACAATACTGCCATGTTGGCCCTGGTGGGAAATAGTGTCACGGTTGAAGGCAATGGCCTGAGCCTTACTGAGGCAGGGGCGTCTGAAAATACCATCAACTCCCAGGGGCCGGGCCAGGCTGTGATCGAGGTGAAGGACGCCGACGGCAATGTGGTGGATACGTTTGCTGCAGACATTACCGCGGGACTCAATGACATCACGTGGGACGGGACCGATAGCAATGGCGAAACCTTCCCCGATGGAGACTATACCATGGAAGTGACCGTGACCAACGGTGGTTTCGATGTGCCTTTCAATGTCCTGCAAACCGGTGCAGTGGAAGGTCTCAGATACGAAAACAACGTAGCGGTGGTCATGGTCAACGGCCACGAGTTCTACGTTTCGGAAATCTACAAAGTAAGTTGAAGCGACCGGTGACCGGGCTTGTGTCCGTCGCCTAGACGACAATCCAGGAGGATCAAAAATGTTCAAGTCTCTCTACTCTGGTGTTTCCGGCCTGACTGCCAACCTGACTCATCTCTATGTCATCGGCAACAACATCGCCAACAGCAACACCGTGGGCTTCAAATCCGGTCGCGTAACCTTCAACGAGATGCTGACCCAGACCATCCGTTCGGCCAGTCGGCCGGTCAGCGGTGGACTCGGTGGCACAAACCCCCAGCAGATTGGATTGGGAACCAAGGTTGGCAGCATTGATACCAACTTCAGTCAGGGAAACTTCCAGACCACGGGAAAGAAAACCGATCTGGCCATTCAGGGGCCAGGTTTCTTCATTCTCAGCGATGGCACCAGCAACGTCTATACGCGTGCAGGTGTTTTTGGTTTGGACAGCGAGAATACTCTGGTAAATCCCTCAACTGGTTTGCGTGTCCAAGGCGTGATGGCTGATGCGGGCGGTGTTTTGGGCACAGGGCCTTTGACCGACATCTATATTGACCCATCTTTGGTGGTGCCTGCCTCCCCTTCCACGGTGGTGCAATTGATGGGCAACCTCGACAGTGGCAGTGATGCCAAGGGTACCATAATGTCAACCCAATCGTTCATGGTGGCTGGAGATGCCAGTGACCTCTTGCTGGGCGTTCCCCTGGGCCTTCTTGAAGGTGATGTCATTTCCATTGGCGGTAAAGACAACCTGGGAAATGATTTGTCAGCGGCCACTTTGGTGGTGGATGCAGCCACAAGTTTGGGTGATCTGAGGGATTTTCTGCAAAACGCCCTGCAAGCTGGAGGGCACAATGCAGCGGTGGCCATTCAGGCCGACGGAACCTTCCAGGTAAGCAACTCCGCCGGTTACGATCTGGAGGGATTGTCGTTGATTGGGGGATCCCAATTCAACAGTATTTTCAATTTCGGCACCGTGGCCGATGGTGCTGCCCAGGACAGCAACCAAGTGCTGGCCTACGCCGAGGCCACCGACCTGGCAACTGATTTGTATTCCTTTGACGGAAGCTCCCTGGACCTTGTCGATGGCGACAATGTGGACCTTGGCGGCACCGTGGGTGGCGATGCAACCACTCCGGTAACCATGACTGTCGGAGCGGCCACCAATCTCGGCGACATCATGGACCAGCTGCGTTTCAGCCTTGGCATCACCAGCTCCGCCGGGGAGATCAACAGTGAGGGCCAAATGATCCTCACCGGTGAGCCAGGCATCGATAATGCCATCAGCAGCATTTCGGTTTCAGAACAGGGCGTGGACAACACTGGGCTGACCTCCGCCTTCAGTTTCAACACCACCCAGGAGGCCGTGGACCAGAAGATCTTCAGCATGGCTACAGTGACTTATGACAGTCTCGGCAACGAACACAACATCAACTTCACCTTTGAAAAAGAACCAGGCCTGAACCAATGGCGTTGGAATGCCAGCATGGATAGTGGCGAAGTCATTACCTCTGGTGAAAGCGGCACCGTGAGCTTCAATACCAACGGTTCCATTTCCAACTTCACCTACGACAACGGCGCTTCAGGTATCACCTTCGACCCCAATATTGGTGGTACCGAAGGTGCTGATCCCGTCATCCTGACCGTTGATTACGGCGACGTGGGGGCCCTGACAGGCCTGACCCAGTTCGCGGGTTCCGGGAGTCTTCAAGCCATCTCAGACGGTTTTGGTACCGGCACCCTGGTGGATTTCAACATCGACCAGTCCGGCACCATTACCGGTATTTTCAGCAACGACACCATGCGCAACCTGGCTCGCATCGGCATGGCCTCCTTCAGCAATGCCGACGGTTTGATGCGCCAGGCGAACAATACATACCGACGCAGCGGCAACTCCGGTCAAGCGAATGAGACTTTTGCCGGTACCGGCAACGGTATCACCCTTGTTCCTGGAGCTCTGGAGACCAGCAATGTTGATTTGGCCAAGGAGTTCACCAATCTGGTGGTGGCCCAGCGTGCTTTCCAGGCCAACAGTCGGGTGATTACCACGGCGGACAAGATCGCCCAGGAATTGGTGAATCTGATTCGGTAATTGAAAAACCGGTGAAATAGTGGCCGGCCGTTGGAAACAGGGTCGGCCTCTTCCTGGGAAAACCGGGATTGGAGCTAAAGTTCATGATCAAAGTCACGAAACTAAATGGTAGAGAACTGGTGGTGAATGCCGATTTGATCGAGTTCATCGAATCAACACCCGATACTTTGATCAGTCTGACCACCGGAAGAAAAATCATGGTGCTGGAGGAGATGGACCAAGTCATCCAAATGGCCATCTCCTACCGATCAATGGCAAAAATATATCCCATCCCCACCGGGGGGACAGGGTCGGTGTTCGAAGGTGAAACCACTGATCGCAGGAGACGATAAGATGGGCAACCAGGAGACATAGTGTGGATTTTGCAACTATAGTCGGACTTTGCATGGCATTTGGTCTGGTCATTTGGTCCATCACGCTCGGCGGAAGTCTCAGTGGGTTCATGGACATGCCATCGGTGGCTGTGGTGATTGGTGGCACCCTTGGTGCCCTGCTCATCAACTTTCCCCTGCCCAAATTTCTGGCTATTGGAAAAATCATCACGAAAACCTTTGTATTTTCACTTGATGAACCAGGTGTTGTCATTGACAAAATGGTCAAGTACGCCGAACGAGCCCGTCGCGAGGGGATGTTGGCCCTGGAAGAAGACAGTGAAAACGAGACTGACGAATTTTTGCGCAAAGGATTGCGCCTGGCAGTGGACGGGACAGACCCGCAACTGTTGGAAAAAATTCTGGAAACGGATGTCGAACAAATAGAAAACCGGCACTCGGAAGGTGCCAAACTTCTGGGCATGGGGGGTACTTTTTCCCCTGCTTTCGGAATGATCGGAACCCTGATCGGTCTGGTCAACATGCTTTCTAACCTGGAGGATCCCACGCAAATTGGTGCCGGTATGGCAACGGCCTTGATCACCACCTTCTATGGTGCGGTTTTGGCCAATGCGTTTTTTATCCCCTTGCAGGGTAAACTGGAAACCAGGAGCAAGGAAGAGATGGTCATAAAAACCATGATCATCGATGGGATAATGGCTATTCAGAGTGGCGATTCTCCGCGAATCGTCGAAGAGAAACTGAAATCCTTCCTCGCACCGAAGGTACGGGCAAAGGTCGAACAAGAGAAGGAAAAAGCCGCCTGATCGCATGACTGGAACTCAGCGGTTGGTAGTCGCGACCGACTTCTAACCTCCCGGGTCATGCACCCGACAGGGCGGCACCGGGAGGCCTGCTTTGGCTAAAAAGAACAGAAACATCATCATCAAACAGGGCCTGGACGATTGGGTCATGACCTACGGGGACATGATGAGTCTTCTGTTGACCTTCTTTGTGCTCATTGTTTCGTTTTCATCCATGCAGGAAACAAAATTCAAACAGGCAGCCGCCTCCCTGGCCGATGCTTTTGGTGTGATGACCAGTGCCGAGTCGGTCATTGAATTCAACGAACCCATCATACCGAACCATTCCCCCCAGGAAGATGCCGAAATCCTTTATGAAGTGCGCAGCGTTGAAAAAATGATTTTGGAGGCAGGTCTGCAGGATAAGGTTGAGGTTCAGGTTACCGACGAGTCTGTTCTTTTCCGTATCAACGCCCCCTTCATGTTCAGAACTGGGGGCGCCGAGCTGAAAGACGAGTCCAAAAAAATCTTGGACAAACTGGCCCGATTCTTCACAAAATTTCCCTACCAGGTCCAGGTTCAGGGACATACCGACAGCATTCCAATCAACTCCACCAAATTTCCTTCCAACTGGGACTTGTCAGCAGCCCGTGCCGTAACTGTGGCACGATACTTCCAAAGCCTGGGTATACCGCCGGTGCAACTCGAGGCCACGGGGTATGGTGAATACCGGCCCTTGGCCGACAACGCCACGGTAAAAGGTCGTAATAAGAACCGCAGGGTGGAGATATTCTTGAAATTAGACAAAAAGGACCTGCCGAAGACTGGCCAGATGCCTTTCCAAAAACTTGTAAAGTCGAAACCGAAGGCCCTGCCGACAGGGAAAGAAAATGTTCTGGTGCGACCAATAATCAACCCGGTCACCGGGAAACTGGGGAGCTTGACCGGACAACGGCAGCCCTGACAAGGAGAATTGATTCATGGCTGACAAAGAAGAAGTTGAAGGAACCGAAGAAAAAGCCAAAGGTGGCATTTTCGAAAACAAGGCCATCCTTCTGGGCATCATCGTAATTGTTCAGGCTGTGTTGGCCATTGGCCTGACTCAATTTCTGATTGTTCCCAAACTGGGAGTGCAGAATGCCGGCATGGATGGTTCCGCCGCCACGGAATCGGTGACCAAAATGCCAAAAATGGGTGTGTTGGTCAATCTGGAGGACATCGTGGTCACCCTGGTTTCGGATCCGCGCAAACCACGGTATCTGCGCATCAACATCAATGTTGAAGTGCCGAACCAGGTCATTGCCGAAGTGGTTTCTTCCCGGCTACCACAATTGCGTGATTTGATCATCATGATCCTTTCGGACAAAACTCCAGAGTCGATTTCCACTCCCGAAGGCAAAAAAGGCCTGAGGGATGAGATTTTCCGGCGTATGGATGAAAAAATGCCCGAGGGCACCCTAATGAACATCTATTTCTCCGACTTGGTCGTGCAGTAGTCGACCGGAGGACTTTTGTGGCAATTGACGATAAAAACCTCGACAGTGATGCCCAGAACGGCCTGGACGAGTTGGACCTTGACGCAGCCATGGACGCGGCTGAAGATCTGGCCGGTAGTGTCAACGACGGCCTGGAGATGGATCTGGACGATGTCCTGAATGCGGGTTCGTCAGACGAAGACATCTTACCCGATGGCAGTATGCGCTATGACTTCAACCGCCCCAACAGCATGTCGCGGGTTTTTGAACAAACCCTCAATGCTGTGGGAGAGTCTTTCGCCAAAACCGGAACCATCGATTTCACCAGTCTTTTTCGGATGACCACCAGTGTCGAATTTCAGGGATTGCGCCAAAACACCTACTCCGAATACCTGGAGGAATTGCCCAATCCAACCTGTGTGGCCATGGTAACCCTGCCGCCATTGAAGGGCGTATCCATGGTTCACATCGATCTGGGGCTCTCATTTCTTTTTCTCAAAAAATTGATGGGCGGTACTGTGGATCCGGAAGAAAACGTAAGGGAATTCACTGAAATCGAACGTGGCATAAACGCTGGCCTTGTCGGCCGTTTCACTGACATCTTCCGCAAATCCGTGGCCAAGTGGCTGGATGTGACTCCCGGCTTCGTGAATCTTGAAAACAATCCGAACTACCTCAGCGGCCTGGCCGAAGGCACAGCCATGCTCATCATGAAGTTCATGGTCAGGCTCGACACGGTTGAAGGTATATTGGAAATAGCCTTTCCTCATGCGGCCTTCGGTCCTGTGCGGGAAATCTTTGATCCTCAAACCGGCATTGAATTGCGAACCCACACGGAAATGAAGGATGATCGGTGCCAAATCCTGGAAATGATCCAAGGTACAGGAACCGAACTGACGGTTCAGTTGGGACAGGTCAATTCCACCCTGCAAGACGTAATGAACTTGTCCCTGGGCGATATTCTACATCTTCCCCAGGGTAAAGACACACCTCTGCTGGTCCACATAGAAGGCCAGGCGAGTTGGTTGGGCGAAGCCGGCCGCATTGGGCAGAATCGCGCCGTCAAACTGATCCGGCAACTGGAGAAGGAGTAGAGAATGACAACCGACGATCTGAACGTGAAAGAAAACCAGGAAAATCCCGTGGCCACGGCGGAACGACCTGAAGAAAACCTGGAAGCCGATACCCTGCTGTCGGACCTGGGAGGCGAGGTTCCCGATACAGCCAACCTCGACATGCTTCTGGACGTCAACCTTAAAATTACGGTGGAACTGGGCCGGACCAGAATGAAATTCAGGGATGTTCTGAACCTCTCCAATGGTTCCGTGGTGGAGCTTTCACGCCTAGTCAGTGAGCCGGTTGATATCCTGGTCAATGGCGCTCTGCTGGCTTCCGGCGAGGTTGTGGTTGTGGAAGATCATTTCGCCATCCGTATCACCAAACTCCTGAACCGTGTTGAACGACTCAAGAGGGTTTTGTAATGACACTGGTATTCCTAGGGAACGCCGCAGTCGATGCGGGCAATCTTACAGGGGGAGGCCAAGGTTCCCTGTGGCAGGCCTTTGCCGGCATGGCTGTCGTTTTTGGTCTTTTGATGTTGTTCCTGAGGTTGCTGGGTCGTTTGAACAAAGCCCGTGGCAGCGTTGACAGTTCATTAGTGGCCGTTTGGCCCATGGGACCCAAACGGGAAATCCAAGTTCTGCGCCTGGGGGACAATGTCCACTACATCTATCGGTATGATGGATCCATGGTCGTACTCAAGGATGAGCCCCTGGCGGAGTTCATGGTCAACCATAAAAATGAAAACGAAGACGGAGAAGATATGACAACCTGGAAAAAACTTTTGGGGAAAAAAGCATCTTTCCTTGGGGTTCAAACAACAGCATAAACAATCACGCCCAAAGGACATGGGTTTCTAGACTTCACTAAACACTGCAAGATTTCTGGTCGGTCTTTTGGCCATTGAACAACCCATCCGTCATTTTATTCCATCTGTTTTTGCTCTCATCTCCTCGTAACAGCTTAATTATCTGTCTATTACCCAATTTTGAACTTCTCCCGGACACCCCTGCAAATGGCACAGGCATTGCCTATCTCATGAGCAACGAGGGCAATTTTCATCTACCCGAGAGAGGGTCATGCGCTACCATTTTCATAACCTATCGCTGTGTTTGCCGGTAATTATTCTGCTGAGCAGCATATTTCTGAACATTGGCACCCTTGTCGCTCAGGAAGTTGATCCTGATATTCCTCTTTCCACTGTTTCGACCGAAGATTCCCAAGTCAGCCTCACCCTTAACGGCCTCAACACCCCCGAAGGCATGGGCTCGGCTATGAAAATCGTCATCCTGATGACGGTTCTTTCCTTGGCCCCGGCCTTTTTGATTTTGCTGACCAGTTTTACCCGCATCGTCATTGTTTTGGGTTTTCTGCGTCAGGCCATTGGTGCCAATTCGGCACCCAACAACCAGATCATCATCGGTTTGGCTCTTTTCCTGACCATCGTCATCATGTCGCCGGTTTTCACCGAGATGAACACCACGGCCATTGAGCCCTTCATGAACGACGAGATATCCCAGGACCAAGCATTCACGCGTATTCAGGTGCCATTGAAAGAGTTCATGCTCGGTCAAGTCAGGGAAAAAGATATTGCTCTTTTCTTGGAATTGACGAGTACCGAAACACCGAAAACACCCCAAGAACTGCCCATGATGGTGGTTATCCCCGCTTTTGTTCTCAGTGAATTGAAGACCGCCTTCCAGATGGGGTTCGTGCTCTTCATTCCCTTCCTGATCATCGACATGGTGGTCGCGTCCGTGCTCATGTCCATGGGCATGATGATGCTGCCACCGGTTTTGATCAGCCTTCCTTTCAAACTTTTGCTCTTTGTCCTGGTCGACGGCTGGTTCCTTGTGGTCCGGTCCCTGGTCCAGGCTTTCCAGTAGACCAGGAGAGGTGTGCCCATGACTCCGGAAGCCGTCATTGAAATCGGACAAAACGCCATGAAGACCGTCGTCTTTGTGGCTGGCCCCATGCTCATCAGTGGAATGATTGTGGGACTGTTGATCTCCATTTTCCAGGCAGCCACTCAAATCAATGAAATGACCATGACTTTTGTGCCCAAAATCCTGACCGTGTTCACCGTACTCATTCTCACCCTGCCGTGGGCCATCAGCCAACTGACCGGCTTTGCCACCGATATGTTCAATCGAATAGCTAACATGTGACATGGGTTTCGAACTGGACATCACGCTTTTGGCCATCGGAGGCGCCTTGGCGGTGCGCTTTGCGGTATTGGCCGCAACCATGCCCATGCTGGATTTGCGCAGCGTTCCGCCACTTTGGCGAGTGGCTATTGCCATCACCTTTTCAGCCGCTCTGGCACCAGGAATCGCTGCGGTGATCCCTCTCGGTTCCATTGATTTGTCCTGGCAAAACCTGGTCCTTGAAGTCATGCGGTCCCTTGTGATCGGTGCCCTGATTGGTTTCACCATCAATCTCACCTTCACCGCCGTAAAGTACGCCGGCTCCGTCGCCGGCATGCAAATCGGTTTCGCCATCGTGAATTCCTACGACCCCATGACCCAATCCCAGGTTTCGATCCTTTCGCAGCTTTATTACATCCTGACTGTTCTTCTGTTTTTTGTTACCGGTGCACATCAAATCCTGGTGGGAGCAATGTTCGAGAGCTGCGTGGCTGTGCCGCCCTTTGCCCACCTGAACTCGGCAGCGGGATCCTGGTATCTGCTGAAGGAATTCAGTACGGTTTTCGTTTTGGGCCTGCGCATCGCGGCACCCATAATCGTGACCCTGTTGCTGGTGAGCGCCTCCATGGGAGTCATCGTCAAGACCGTTCCCCAGATCAATGTTTTGGCTGTAGGTTTCCCCATCAAGATTGCCGTGGGGCTTATTACTTTTGGTGTCTCGCTGATTTATTTCAAAGACATGGTGATCGCCTTGATGCTGCGCATGAATGGGCAAATGGGGGAATTGTTCCAGGCTCTGGGTTGATTCGATTGTAATGCCTTGATGACCAGCCCCATTGGGGCGCGACCAAAGGAGGTGAGGAGATGGCTGACGAATCAAGTGGAGAAAAAACAGAAAAAGCTTCGAGTAAAAGACGGGAAGAAGCGAGAAAACAAGGGCAGGTTTCAAAAAGTACCGAGGTGAGCGGAGCCATTCTCCTGTTCATCGGCATGACCATTCTTCTGGCCTCCACAGGGCATTTTTCAAGGGTTCTAGGTCAAAACGCTTCCTATCTGTTTTCCCAAAGCCATTCTCTGCTGCCGGGAAACGCCAATGCCCTTCAGGAGATGTTCGCAGCCAATGTCAAGGTTCTGTTCACGGCTCTTGGCCCCCTGTTGTTGGGCGTTTTTTTAGCTGGGATCGGAGCCAATGTTCTACAAATCGGTTTCAAGTTTTCTTCCGAATCCCTTCAATTCAAAGCGGAAAAATTGAACCCCATGTCGGGATTCAAAAAATATTTCGACAAGAAGATGTATGTGGAGGTGGTGAAGAACCTGTTCAAGGTCTCCGTCATCAGCACCTTGGCATATTTTGCCCTGAGCCGGATGAACGGTGAATTGAACGCCTCGGCCCTGCTCTCCCTGGAAGCCATCATCTCCCTGGGCAAAATCTCCTTTATCAAGTTGATGGCCCAGCTTTTGGCTTTCACCGCCTTGTTGGCCATCATCGACTGGTTTTGGACCAAATACCAACATGAAGAACAGATCAAGATGAGCAAACACGATGTCAAGCAGGAGAACAAGGACATTGAAGGTGATCCCCAGATCAAAGCCAGGATCAAAAGCCAACAATTCGAGATGGCCCGCAAACGTATGCTGGCGGACGTGCCCACCGCCGATGTGGTCATCACAAACCCCACCCACTATGCCGTGGCCCTGAAATACGTGCCCGGCTCACCAGCGCCCATGGTCGTGGCCAAGGGACAGGACAATTTAGCCCAGATAATCAAGAAGATCGCGCGAAAATCGAGGGTGCCCATAATGGAGAACAAACCCCTGGCACGGTCCTTGTATCGTCAGGTTGAAGTGGGGCAATTGATTCCCGACGCTTTGTTCCAAGCAGTGGCCGAAGTGCTGGCGTACATTTACCGCCTGAAGAAGGCTTAACACACCCTGGAGAGTGGAATTTTGGCACAGGAAAACATCATCGACAGAGACCTCATTCTGGCCAACAGCAACATCTTGAGTGCTGCTGCCGTTATGGTCATTCTCGGCTTGATGGTCGTTCCGGTACCCCCAGCGCTGCTTGACATGATGTTGACCTTCAGCATCAGTTTCTCCATTACGGTACTTTTGGTGGCCCTATACCTCAAAGAGCCCCTTCAATTCAACAGTTTCCCGAGCCTTCTGCTGATCCTGACTTTGATGCGATTGTCGCTCAACGTGGCTTCAACAAGACTGATTTTGAGCAGAGGCACTGCTGGTCAGGTAATTGACAGCTTTGGTGATTTCGTTGTCGGTGGCAACTATGTCATCGGGGTGATTGTCTTTATCATTCTGGTGATCATCAACTTCATGGTCATCACCAAGGGTAGTGGGCGCATTGCGGAAGTGGCCGCACGATTCACACTGGACGCCATGCCGGGCAAGCAGATGGCCATCGATGCTGATCTGAATGCCGGCATCATCAATGAAACCCAAGCCAAGGCCAGAAGACAGAAAATCGCCCAGGAAGCGGAGTTTTTTGGTGCCATGGATGGTGCCAGCAAATTTGTCAAGGGCGATGCCATGGCAGGTATTCTCATAACCATTGTCAACATTGCCGCAGGCTTTATCATCGGTATGGTGCAGATGGGTATGTCCGCCGGTGAAGCGCTCAGCAAATTCACTATCCTTACCGTTGGCGATGGTCTTGTCAGCCAGATCCCGGCTTTGCTTGTCTCCACCGCTGCCGGTATGGTGGTTACGCGGTCAAGCAGCGAATTGAACCTGGGCCAAACCATCACTCTTCAGATATTCCGTCAGAAAAAAGCCCTGTACCTGGCCAGCGGTGCCATGGCCATTTTTGCCCTGATCCCGGGTTTACCCACCGTGCCTTTCCTTTCTTTCGCAATTTTGACGGTAATCTCCGGCTATGTCATGGGCAAACGCGTGGAAAAGTACGATGACGATGATATCAAGGCCAAAGACGCCGAAATCGAAGCCAAGGTAACCGAAGAGGAAACCCCGGGCATCAAGGGCGAAGAGCTTTTCGTTCTGGATCGCCTGGAATTGGAAATCGGATACGGGCTTATTCCTCTGGTTGACGACAAGCGAGGGGGGGATTTGTTGAGCCGGATCAGCAACATCCGTCGCCAGGTGGGATCGGAGCTCGGCATCTTTATTCACCCCATTCGTGTGCGAGACAATTTGCAACTGGGAGCCCACGACTACATCCTCAAATTGAAGGGTGTGGAAATATCCCGATCCCAACTCTTCCCCGGGCGGCTGTTGGCCATGAGCACCAGTCCGGGTACGGGAGAAATCGCCGGCACTGCAACAACCGAGCCCGCTTTCAATCTGCCTGCGGTTTGGATCGATGGTGATCGCAAAGCCGAAGCCGAGGTGGAAGGCTACACAGTGGTTGAACCCGCAGCGGTCCTGGCCACACACCTTTCGGAAATCATTCGCACCCATGCGGACGAACTGCTCAGCCGGCAGGACATCAAGGATATGTGCGAATCCATCCGGGAATATGCCCCTGCCCTTATCGAAGATCTTATCCCAGACAAGGTTTCCATCAATACCCTGCACAATGTCCTGATGGGCCTGTTGCACGAGCGTATCCCGGTCAAGGACATCATTTCAATTCTGGAAACCCTGGCAAACTATGCCGGTAGCGGAATGGGCAACGATTATCTTCTCGGTAAGGTGCGTGAAGCCCTCCGACGTTCCATCACCGCCCTGTATACCGAGTCCGACAACAAACTTTTTGTGGTCTCCCTGCATCCTGAAACGGAACAAACCCTG
Source organism: Candidatus Krumholzibacteriota bacterium (assembly GCA_024275485.1). Lineage (GTDB taxonomy): Bacteria > Krumholzibacteriota > Krumholzibacteriia > LZORAL124-64-63 > LZORAL124-64-63 > LZORAL124-64-63. The sequence continues at coordinate 32,999 of JAJRZA010000022.1, forward strand.
GTCCAGGCAAGTCGCGACAGCGACACGGCCGGTGGCGTTGTTCTGGATCCCGTTTTTACCCAAAACTTCCTGGGCAAACTGGAATCGGTCCTGCGCATCGCCTACACCAACGGTCCTCCGCCAGTTCTTCTAGTGCCCACCCCCATTAGAATTTTCGTCAAGCGGCTCATAGAGCCGACATATCCCAACTTGGCCGTCATGGGTTACACCGAGGTTGCGTCCTCGGCAAAAGTCCAGTCGGCTGGAACGGTGGTGACCAATGGACTCCCGCAACAGAACCAGGCCCTTGGCTAACAACCAGCCCGTGGTGGTCTCGGCAGCAACTCTCAAGGGCGCCTACAAGCAGGTGAAAGAAGAATTTGGTGACGACGCCATAATTCTTGGCAGCCGAACCGTTACCAGACGGCAGGCCCTGGGCCTTGGCCATGAAAAAGTGGTTGAAGTCATGGTTCAGAATCCAGCAGGGATGGCCGTGAGTCACAACCAACATTCCGCGAGGTTTCAATTCCAAAATGCCGGAGGTGACACCACCGCTCCGTTATCCAAAGAAATGCTGGCCGAGGTAGACCGTATTGAGGAGTTGGTCAAAGCCATCGCCGAAGATTTCAAAAAAATTGATACCAGGGCTTCCATCACCCGTGGAAACCCTCTGGCTGAATCCCTGGTTAACGGTGGTGCTTCACCAGAAACGGTTCAAAAACTCCTGACCCGCTTCACCAGCGAAACCGGGCATTCCTCCAACGATCGAGTGGCTGCTCTTTCCTGGCTGGGCGAAAACCTACGGGCCAGCAATTGCGAGTGGGAGGGCTTTTACGGCTGTCATGCTTTTATGGGGCCGGTCGGAGCGGGTACAATCGATCTTATTTTGTCCACTGCGGCAAAACTCCAGGAGTTGGGGCGAAGGACCCTTGTGCTCAATGTTCTGCCTGAAGATCGCAGCCGCATAAAGCAACTCCAGGTCGAAGCGTCTCGCTGTGGGTTCGATGCTGCCGTGATTCAAAAAACCAGTCAATTGGCTCGCAGCGAAGAACACTTGAAACGATATGACGTTGTCCTGGTGGACATGCCCAACCTCGGACACCCCACCATGGCCACCGGCGGTGCCCTTCATGGTTGGCTGGCTGGAAATACGACATTCCACCGGCACATATTGGTTCCAGCCAATCAGGACCCCAAAGACATGGAGGCCGTAACAACGGCTGCACGTATCTGGAATTGCGATTGGCTGGGAATGACCCGCCTGGAACTCACCGGCCGACCCGCCAAGATTCTTGATTTTGCCGATGCCAATCCTCTGCCAATTTCGCTGATCCAAAATAACGGTCAGGTTGAGATTGCTTCCAGCGGCCAGCTCCTGGACTTCATTCTGGGGCAAAAATTCAGTGGAAACGATTCCGATCAAATCAACAGCGCGAAAGGCTGATGAATGTACCGATTTGTCAACACACTGGCCATGACGGCCGCCGTTCTAACTCTGGGTGCTGGCCTCTGGCAGGACTGGGGCCTTTTTGCCACCATGAAAAAAATGTTTCTTTCCTATTTGGGATTCTTTTTCCTGGGAGGCCTGCTCACCTTGGCGGTGATTTCAGTACCAATGTTTGAGCACAAATCAATCGATGAACCTGAAAAGAAAAAGAAGAAGGACAAAAGAGCCGCCTAAATTCCCAATTGCCCTGGGAAAATCTTGGCACGGAAACTGCAACTGGCATTTTGAACATTTCCTCAGAAAGGTCTGACAATGTCGGATAAAGTCCAAATTGCACATCACGAGATCTGGGAGCAACTCACCACCGATGAGCGTCAGAACGCCAGACGCGACCTGGTAGATATTTACGCACGCATTGTAAAATACGTGGCCGGACGAATGGCCATAGGCTTGCCTCACTATGTTGAATTCAACGATCTGATCAGCGCAGGCCTTCTAGGTCTCATTCAGGCGGTGGATAATTTTGATCACCTGCGGGGAATCAAATTCGAGACTTATGCCATCCCCAGGATTCGTGGATCCATTTTGGACGAGCTACGCAGCCAGGATTGGTTTCCCAGGAGTTTGCGGCGCAAGGCCAAGCAGTTGGAAGAAGCCTACAGCGTGCTTGAAGTTCGACTTGGCAGGCACGCCACAGATGCTGAAATTGCCAAACATCTGGGCATAGAGGTGGTGGATCTGGATTCCCTGGTGGGGGAAGTTTCCATTGCAACCATAATGTCCCTGGACGCGGACACCGGCAGCGACGAGTCGGATTCAAGTTCATCCCTGGGTGAATTTCTGGCCGATCCATGCACCGAAGATGTGGAGCAGGTTCTGGCGCTCCAGGAAATGAAAGAACTCATTGGCATTCGCATGAATGAGCTGCCAGAAAAAGAGCAGTTGGTCCTCGTGCTTTATTACTATGAAGAATTGACCCTCAAGGAAATTGGAGAAATCCTGGATGTGACCGAAAGCCGGGTTTGCCAAATTCATACCAAGGCCATATTACGTCTCAAGGGTAAAATTCAAAGGCACGAAGGTAAAAGTTCCATCGGCCAGATTACGCGGCAAATCAAGCATGACCACGGCCAGCCGGAAGTCAAGGAAGCCCCGGTGGTTACTCTTGTTTCCAAGAACAAGAAACTGGAACCGGTCAATATTTTGGCCTGCCTTACTCTGTTCCAAATCAGTTCGTGTCTGACTTGGCTCAGCAGCAGTGGGCAATGGCCCCACTTGGGTGGTTGAAGGCCAACCGGGCAGGCCCGGTTTTTGAAATGGAGAGGATATGTCCGGCGACGGAGTTTCAATGCCAACCCAATTGGCTCAAATGGGTAGTGTGGCCAAATCCCAGGCACAAGCCCAGCAGGCGGCCCAACCGGCCACCAACTTCGATGAGCAACTGGCCAAAAAAGATGCTTTGAAAACACAACGGGTGAAAGAAACCCAGAACGCTGAAAAAAGCCGCATCAATCCGGATGAGGACCGTCGGCAAAAACGGAGAAAGCGACGACGGCAGAAAAAACTGAAGGATGCGGAAAAGAACCTTGTAAATAGCGCGGAAGATGAAGAGTTGGGAATGCTGGTGGATTTGCTGGCCTGACCGAAAACCAATGCCATAGACAAGGAGTCCAAGGGTGAACTTCGAAAATATATTTTACAATCTTCAAACCCAAGGACCCACTTTTTGGGCTGCCGCCCTGGCAATTACCCTCGGAGCGACCCTTTTGCTAGTTTCGCTGATTGCTCAATTTCGTCTAATGATGGGCTCATTCCGTGGCTGGTCCAACCCATTCAAGAATCGTGGACTCAAACCTTTGCCAAAGCCTACTGAGAGCGGGATTTCCTCGAAACCCGGTGTGGCCATCGACAAAACGGATGCCGGGTACCAACCCTCGTCTATGTCACCGCTGAACCCTGGCCCCAGCCAAAATACTGGTTCTTATGGAGATACGGATGAATTGACTGCTCGTCTGCACCATGCAGCCAATACCCTTGAAGAAATACGGCAGAGTCTCAGACAAGATAATTTCACTCCTGGGTTTTCCGTACTAAAGCACGAAGCCGAAGGTGTCGAATATCTATTCAAGACTACCGCTGTCTGATTGGTCACCAAAATAGGGATTGTTTCCGGCCTTCATCCGCCACAACGAGAGAAGGCCTTTGAATCCAGGAGCCTGAATGAGCACCAAGTTGGCGGATCCACCTGCAGATCTGAACAGTTCAGCAGAGGATTCCAATTCACACCTTCAAAAGATCATCATGTCCACCCGGGATTTGCCGGCAATGCCACAAGTTGCCAGCAAGGTTCTGGAGTTGTCTTCTGATCCCAATTCTTCTGCCAAACAGCTACAACAGGTCATCTCCGATGATCAGGCCATGACTGCGCGCATCTTGAAAATCGCCAACAGCGCCATGTATTCCTGTAGTCGCAAAGTAAAAACACTGACCGAAGCCATCGTCATGCTGGGTTACAACTCCATCAGGAGTTTGGTGGTTACCAGCGCAGCCAGGAATCTCTATAACACCCGAAACAGTCACAGTGGCCTGAAGGAACGCCTGTTGTGGGAACACAGTATCGGGACGGCATTTGCCTGTCGGCTGATGGCTCAGAAACACGCTCCGTCCCTCACAGAAGAGGCCTTTCTCGCCGGCTTGATGCATGACATTGGAAAATTGGTCCTCAATATCCGCATCCCGGAGAAATTCGATGACATTGTGCAGGTGGTTTACAATGAAAACCGAACTTTCCATGAAACAGAACTGGAGCATTTTGGGTTTTCCCACACCGAAGTGGGAGCCTTGTTGGTCCACAAATGGAATCTGTCACCATTGCTTGAGGAAGTCATTCGTAAACACCACAACCCTGAAGCGGCTTCGCTGGAAAATCCCCTTTTGCTGTATTTGGACCTTGCCAATATGATGTGCCACAAGCTAGGCATCGGTTTCACCGATGTTCCGGATATGGATTTGGAGAACTGTCCGTCCAATCAAATATTATGCTTGTCTCCAGACACATTTGCAGAAATTTCCGACATGCTGGTGGAAACTCTCGAATCTGAAATGGAAATTTTCATATAGGAGATTGTCATGAGCAGCCTGCCATCAACCGTTGACCAAAAAAAAATGCTGTCAATCCACGCCCTGTTGAACAGCATTGACGACATGCCATCCATCCCGGAGACCTTGATTGAAATCCTGAAAGTTCTTGACGACCCGGACAGTGGCGCCTCGGATCTGGCTGAAGTTGTCAGACTTGACGCCCCGCTAATGACCAAGGTCTTGCGGTTGGCCAATTCTCCATATTATTCCCAGAGAGGGGACCTGGCCGACATCCATCGCTGTGTTGCCGTATTGGGTTATCGGACGGTCAGGCAGGTGGCCATCTGCATCACAGTGGCATCGTCGGTTGTATCGGCTGTGGCTGGCGGCAAGGGGCGCCTGGATTACCGTGAACTCTGGCGCCATTCCGTGGTGACAGGGGCCATCGCCAAACACCTTGCCGGCATGGTGGGCTACCCGGATCCTGAAGAAGTTTTCACAGGCGGATTGTTGCATGACATCGGGAAATTTGTCCTGGAATTGCATTCGCCCCGGGAATATGACCAGGTTATTGCTCGCCGTGCTGATTCAGGATTGCCGCTATGGGTGGAAGAAGAGAAGGATTTCGGCTTTCATCACGCTGCCATCGGCAGTGCTTTTGCCCAATCCTGGCGGTTCCCTGAACTGCTGGTTGCCTGCTTTGGCCAGCATCATGAAGAAGTGGTTGGCCGGGCCAAATCCAGGATTGAACAGGCGGTTGCCCTGGTGGCTTTGGGTGACTATCTCGCCAACACCATGGAACCACCTCGCAGTGATCTGGGTTTTGATCCCAAACAGGTCGATGCTCTTCAGTTGCATCAGAATGCCGGATTGGAAATTGTAGACGTGAAAGGCTGCCTGAATGAAATCCGGCAGGCGGTTGGATTGGCTTCGGGATACATGGAATTGTAATCCGGCTCCAATAAAATCAGTGGACTGACACAGAAAATCCCTTTCTTACAGGGGGTTTTTTGTGTAATGTGCCACTTTGTCAGTCTTGGGTTTTCTTGGTAATTGAGAAAGGTGAGTGGATAAGTGCGGTCTGTGGTTCTGCTCAGCCGAAATACAAAATTGTACGGTGCGGCTTCCCAATGGAATCTTGCTGGTGTCGAATTATTCATGTTCGAATCTCCTTCGGAAGCCCTGGCTCGGATTTCCCAGGGAAAAACATCCGTTTTTCTGTTTGATACCCGAGATTACCCTCGCTTTCGTCATGTAGAGCGAAAATTCTTTTCCCTGAAAACCGATGCCGATTTGATTCTGTTGGGCCAGGATGTTTCCCCTCTTCCCAGCGAAGAGGCCAACTCCAGCATGGCGGTGCGCCTTTTGCCCGCCGATACACCTGCCGAAGAAACCAGGGTCGTGGTTGCCAGACTGCTTCAATTGCGACAGGTGAGGGAAAACAGCGGTATTTTTGGCCGCAGCCGGGCCATCGCAGAAATGCTCAGCATGATTGCCCATACTGCGGCCCTGGACATCAATGTTCTGGTTTTGGGGGAAAGCGGAACCGGCAAGGAGTTGGTGGCTCAGGCCCTCCACAATAACTCACCCCGGCGTGGTGGGCCCTTCATCAGTCTCAATTGCGGAGCCATGAGCGAAGGCGTTTTGGAAAGTGAACTCTTTGGCCATGTCAAAGGTTCTTTCACCGGTGCCGTTTCCGATCATTCAGGGGTTTTCAAACGTGCCCATGGTGGGACTCTTTTTTTGGATGAGGTGGGGGAGATGCCTCTGGGCATGCAAACCCGTTTCCTTCGCACCCTTGAAACCGGCGAGTTTTTGGCGGTCGGCGGCACCAAACTTGAAAAAAGTGACATTCGACTGGTTGCCGCCACCAATCAGGATCTGACTCAAAGGGTTGCTGAAGGTCATTTTAGACAGGATCTCTATTACCGACTAAAGGTTGTGGTCATCAACACCCCATCGCTGCGAGACCATCCAGAGGATATTCCGGTTTTGGCTGAAAAATTTCTCCTTGAGGAAAACAAACGGCATCATTTGCACGTCAAAGGTTTTACAAGGTCCACCCTGCAGGCCCTGATAGATCATCCCTGGCCTGGAAATGTCCGAGAATTGCGAAACACCATCAGTTCCATGGTTGTGCTCAAACAAAGAGGTATGATTGACCAGAATGACTTGCCGGTAGGTTTTGGTCCCAAAATAGCAGGAACTGACCATTCCTACCTGCCGGTTCCATTTGGTCTTCACGCTTCTAGCAGCAGCATCGATCCTGGCCTTTTGGCCCACACTTTGCTGGAGATTCGTCAGGAGTTGAAGTAAATCAAATCCATGCTTTCGAGCAGCGAATCAACCTCTGATCCGGAAATATCCTGGGCTGCGGGTCAGGATCGTCAAGTTGTTGAAACTTTTTCAGCAGGCAGTGGTTTCAGTCCCCTGGCCGAAGAACAGGTCGGGGATCTTCAAACAGCAGAGCGCAGCCTGATCGAAAATGCCTTGGCAACCGCCCACGGGAATCGCCGAGTCGCTGCCTACCGATTGGGTATCAGTGAACGCACTCTCTACAGAAAGATCAAAGCCTATGGCTTGTCCTGAGAAAATGTCATATAATTTAATGGTACAGAATGAAATCCCGTCTCAAACCCTACCCCTGGTCTGCGAGGCAATAATGCATTCGAAACGGGTTCTGCCTGTTGTAGGTTTTTGTATGTTGATGAGTCTGGTTTCGCTGTTACCCCAATCAGCCTTGGCCACAAAATATGCCGGTGCTTTTATGGAGACCGGTGGAGGAGCAAGAGCTCTGGCCATGGGTGGGGCATTCACTGCCGTTGCCGACGATCCCAGCACCACCTTCTGGAATCCAGCCGGACTCGCTTCCATGGATCAAACCGAATTGCTGCTCATGCATTCCGAGAGGTTTGGTGATCTCATTGACCGTGATTTTGCCGCCTACACTCAGCCCGTGAGCTGGAGTATACTGGGTGAAGGCCAAGCTGGTATCGGCATCTCGGTCATCCGTCTTGGAGTGGACGATATCCCTTTCACCGACCACCTGCTGGAACAGTTGGATACCAACCGTGATGGTGAGGTCAGTGATACCGAAGCCTTGGGTCTGCTCGACCTTCAGGATGAGATTCGCTACAAAAGCGACCAGGAATTTGCCTTGATGTTCAGTTATGCTGAACAGGTCGGTTCCTGGCAGCTCGGCACCAGTTTGAAAATGATCCGCCAGAGCATTGGCCAGTATTCCAGCCTGGGCATTGGTGCCGATATTGGTCTGCTGCGCCCCCATTTGTGGAAAAATCTGGATCTTGGGATCAAGCTTCAGGATATCACCACCACTTACCTAAGTTGGAGCACTGGTCAGACCGAGATAATCACCCCGGCTGTGGTTCCAGGTTTGGCTTGGCGGCAACCTCTTCCCGCCTGGAACATGGACCTTTTGCTGGCCGGTTCCCTGGAATCGCGATTCGACAATCGTCGAACTGCCGATCAGTACAACGTCGGCAGCATCAGTGGCAACGTCCATACGGGTATGGAACTGGCTTTTGCCAAAAAAGTGTTTCTAAGGGTTGGGTTCAACAGTGGTTGGGCTTCGGAGAATCTCACCGCAGGTGCCGGATTCAGGGTGGCTCCTTTGACCATCGACTATGCTTATGCGGGGGATTCGCTGGATATTGATGAAGTTACCCACCGCATCAGCGTTTCGGTAACCTTCTAGTCTGCTCAAATTGGGTGGTTCCAATTGATTGATCCGTAGCCCATATGCTGGCGCAAGCATATGGACTACGGATTTCTTTTGTTCAAAAGAACGTGTAGCTGCCCTGGTCGATACTATGGACGATAGGCGTACAATTTTTGTCCCGGATAAATCAGGTTGGTCTTGGGAAGTCCGTTGACCTTTCTCAAATGCCTTACACTGACGCCCAACTTGCGTCCAATACTCCCTAGATTGTCACCTTTGCGGACATTGTACGAAACCCTCTTGTACCCAGCAGGTGGCACATAGTGACCTTTTTCCAGAGCCCTATCCTGAGCCAGTTTGGCCAGCTGGGCAGGCATGGGAATTAGGAGTTGATCTCCAGGACGGATCAGGTGCACGTCCTTCATTTTATTCAGAAGGGCAATATCATGGACACCTGTACCGTATTTACGGGCTATTTGGCCCAGGGTTTCGCCTCGTTGGACTTTGTGGCGTCGCCAAGTCAGACGTTTGTCCAAGGGTACTTTGCTCAATGCGGTAGTGGCCATTTTCCCGGTGCCGGTGGGAACCCGAATTGGGTAGCCCTTCATTCCCGGAGGACTGGCCTTTCGCAAAAGGGCTGGATTCAGGACAATGACATCCTGGACGGGTACACCGGCGCATTTGGCCATCAATTGCAAATCGGTGGCATCGCGCACCTTGACAATGTCGTAGCTCAAAGCCGGTTTCGAGCGCATTTCGAACCCGTATTTTTCAGGATTTTCTCCAATGCGGGCGGCCGCAATAAATTTGGGAACGTAGGCTGTAGTCTGGGAGGGAAGCCGCATGTTCCAGAAATTGTCATGTCCATGGAGACGAATGCGTCGGGCCACCCGGTTTCCACCGGAATTGTAAGCAGCAAGAACCAAAGCCCAATCACCAAAGCGTTTGTGCAGACCTAGCAAATGCTTGGCTGCCGCCCTGGTGGACATTTCCAGATCCCTTCGCTCATCCAACCACCAACTCTGTCGCAAATTGTATGCTTTTCCGGTGCCTGGCATAAACTGCCAGGGGCCAACAGCACCAACGCTGGAAACCGCGTTGTTACCCAGGCCACTTTCAATCACCGCCAGGTAGATCAACTGGGGAGGCAGGCCATTTTCAATGAGGATGGTGGTGATCAGGCTGTCACGAACCGCTTTACGGTCGAGCCAGACTTGAAAATTGCGGTGCCCCCTCCCCGAAAAATAAGCCACCCATTTGTTCACTGCCTGATTGTCAATTTTCAGGAGATCAGCAGTAAAACCGGGCAAGGTAACACCAGTTGCGGGTACCAGGGAATCTGGAAAAGCGTAGTTGCTCAAGCGACCGTATTCAGTCGCCAGAAGCGAATCACCGAGGGCCGGGTCACCTGCGAAAGAGGTCATTTCCGCCAGGATACCATCCAGATACCAGGTTTGCCTTTGCGCGCTCATGCGACGAGCCAGATAAAGGGAATCAACAACAGCCGGAAGTGGCAGAGTGAGTTGTTCTTCCAGCATGAACAAGTGATCCTGGGCCAAAGCCAGCTGATTTTCCGAAAGCAATTGCATGGTTTCCAACAGGAATTCATCCATATCTTCAGCTGCGGCATATCCCTCTGGTCCGACCGGAATACTGAATGTGGGGACGGGTTCTGGAGGAATCAACATTTCGAGGTCCGATTGTAGGGAATCGGGAAAATTGGGGATATGGGCATAAGGTTTTCCGTAGCCATCAACTGGTTGATTTTCAGCGGCATCCGGGTCTTGCTTGCCCAGACCATCAGACGTGAAATAATTTGAATTTGCTTCACCCTTGAACACGGAACAACTTGCCAGCAATAGAAGTACCAGCACAAGGAAAAATGGGACCATGACGTGTGACTTGAAGTTGTTTTCGCAAGTTATTGAGATGTAAGATCTTAATCTGATTGTCATCCTTGACCACCAATTGTGAAGTCGATTAAAATTTGCGGGAACCCTCAGTCAGTCCGATTGTTGAATTGGAAACATATCTGGGGAGGAATGTTTCCTCAAGTCCTGCCAATTTATTTGGTTCCCATTTTGCAGGAAAATAGCAATATATGGGCCAATTATTCAAGCGAAGGTCTTGATTATTTCCTTACATTATGTCATAATTATTACGATCCCGTAATGCAACTGGAGATTGCGCACTAAGACAATGAATCATCAAGAGGCCGCATTGCGAAAATTACTTAGCGAGGACCTGCCTCTTGATGCGGCTGGCCCTCGACTTCGTCATGCTGTTCGTCGTGCCCTGGCAGTCGGCAACAGCGACCGCTTGCTTGCTACGGCCCGGCTTCTTGTGTCTGACCTCATCCGGCAAGGTGTTTTGCTCAGAGTGGCTGTGGAAGGTCAAAACGGGTTGGACTCCTCCTATTGTATGGTAAAGGGAACGGACCGGCTAGTTAAACTGGCCCCGCTTGAGGAAAACCCAGCACTCCAAGCCAGTTTGCCTTTCTCTCAGGATCCCCATTCTTCCCCGCACGGGCCTCAGCCGGGTTTGAATAATCAGACCAGCCTGACTGATTTTGCCGGAATGTTGGGTGCCATGGAACACGCCCAGGATCTTGAAATAGGGTTCCCCCAATCGGGTGAAACGGGGGTGATCCTTCATGGCATCCTGCGTCTACTGGCCAAATTCACCCCTCAATTCGACCTTTTTGTTCTTCTTTTTGAAGAAGAAATCCTACCCGAAGGCCAGAACCGTATCTTCACCGTCAGCAGTTCCGACATGGCTTCCGGGTGGTTGGCAATACGGCAACCCACCCATGCGGCCTGGATTCCCTCACCTGAGGAATTGCCTGGGTTCATTCAAAAATTCGGCCAGAGAAACTCTTCGCAGTTGTCCTTTTCATCCGCTGTGGCCGTACCTTTGATCAAACCTTTTGATGACGACCCCATGGGCCAGGCCGGCCGCGAGTTGGGGCTGCTGTTTCTGGTTGCCCATGAAGACTGGGGCCGCAGTCCCCTGTTGCGCCTGGCCAAACGTCTTTCCCGGTTTGTCACCCGTCATTGGCAGCATCAGCACGAGGTGAACCAACGCATTCACACCGACAGCCTTACCAAGGTTTACAACAGGGCCTTCTTCGATAACCAATTTACCTTGGAGTTGGAACGCGCCAGGCGTTCCGATCAACCGCTTTCGCTTGTTATTTGTGATATTGACCATTTCAAAAGCGTAAATGATCGCTTTATGCATCACAACGGCGACCGGGTTTTGAAGATGGTGGCACGACGCCTGCGTGAGGAACTGCGACGCATCGATCATGTGTGCCGCATTGGTGGCGAAGAATTTGCCCTGATCCTACCCGATACTCCGCATGAAGCTGCCCGGGAAGTGATGGATCGTCTGGTCAACGCCACCTTCAAGGAAGAAATTGTGCACAATGGTGAATTGATCAACCTGGACGTGACCTTTTCCTTTGGAGCCGTCACTTTCCCGGACGCCGGCGCCGATGCCTTCGAATTGTATCGCAAAGCCGACGCCATGCTTTTCCTCTCCAAGGATTCGGGCCGCAACCAATGTCATTTCTGGAGCAGCGAAGGGGATCACAGTCAGCTGCTGCCAGACAGCTCCAACGCCTGACAAACCAGACTTCCTTCCTGTTTCCCGCCCCTGGGCATTGGGCCCTGACCTGGAGCATTCTGCACCTGACCTCATTTGTCTTTGGTGGCTGGTTGGTGGGCCAAATGGAGTTGCCGGGAATGCCTGGACTCTTTTGGCAATTCCGAGCTTTCCTCATTCTTTTCAGTGCTCTGTTGCCCGCAGGATTGATTTTTGCCGCGCGACCTGGAGTTTCATGGCTTATATGGCTCTCGGTGTGCCTGATGGGGGTGGTTTCCGGATACTCAGAGACCAGTCATCGGTGCAGTCGCAGGGCTGTCATAGCACCGGGAATCATGGCACCTGCCGTGGTCAACACCTGGACAGTCAAATCCTTGATCCGAACCTCAGGATGGACAGTTGCCCGTGATGGAGGTATGTGGCAGGCACCTGCCGTTCTTGTTCGCCTGGAAATCCTTGAATCCCCAGGACAAAAAGAAGACCCACCCCTGCGCGGGCAGGGAATTTTGTTGATGGGCAAGGGAAAACCCCCCTTGCCCGGCGAACTTCTGGCGGCAACCCAGGAAATTACTGTTCCCCGAAGAGGTGATTTGCCGGGGATGTTCGACTATCGACTTTTTCTGGCAGGTAGAGGCATTCTCTGGAGAGGCAAAATCATTGAACGTCTTGACCCTCTTGGCGAAAGGCCTGTTGCCAAAATTTTTCGGGTTTTCCTGGGACCGATACGATCGAACATCCTGAAGGCCCTCCAAACTTTATTACCACCTTTGGAATCATCCCTTGCCTCAGCAGTTTTATTGGGAGCCAAGGACAAGACCAGTCGCTCGGCCGGGGAACCCTTCTCTGATCTGGGCTTGGCTCATTTGTTTGCCGTCAGTGGTCTGCATGTTGGGGTTTTGCTGGGGCTTTTCCTTTTGCCAGGAAAACTCCTGGGAATTTCGTCTTGGCAGAAGTGGGTTTTCCTATGGCTCATTCTCCCTCCCTATGCCCTTTTGACCGGGCTTCCGGGAAGTGTAATTCGCGCGGCAGGGCTGGCTCTTCTGGCCACCTCGGGAATGCCATTTGGCCGACAGGGCCATCCTCTCCATTTTCTGGGAATTCTGTTTTGGGCCACCACCATCTGGCAACCGGATCAGGTGCTGGATACAGGGGTTCGCCTCAGTTATGTGGCAGCAGGAGGAATCCTGGCTTTTACCTCCCTTACAACCGACATCAGCTATCGGCGCAAAGGTATCCTGGGGTTTATTCTCGGGGGATTGTTCATCAGTCTTTCGGCCCAGTGGTTCACCTTGCCCATGGCTGCAACATCTTTCGGACGTTTGAGTTTGCTGTCCCCTTTGGCAAACCTTATTGCCGTTCCCACCTTCGGAATAGCCGTTTGGCTGGTTGTATTGGCATTGGCCGGATCTTTGACACCCGGTGGCCTCGGCTATCTTTTCGGGGCCTTGGGTTGGTTGTTGTTGCGGGGGTTGGCCGGAGCTGTAGGCGGGGCCGAAAAAATCACCGGTGGTTGGAATATTGGCCTGCCGGTTCCCGATCCCCTCATCATTTCCGTCTGGATGGGTGGAACCATTAGCTGCCTGATAGCTTTGCGTCAAACGGCCAGGGGAGAGTTGGGACGGAAGTTCGCCGTAGGATGGATTTCCATGGTGGGAGTCATCGGAGTGGGTCTTTTCGCCAACCCTGATTTTTTTTTAAGGGCCGTGAGGGACCTGAAGTATGGCAGTTCGACGTGGGACAGGGAGATGGGTCCGTGGTCCGCTTTCCTGATGGCTGGACGGCCATGATTGACAACGGTGGTTGTTTTGGATTTGCCGGAAAAGACCAGAGCGGTCCCTGGAGTCGATCCATTTTGCCCTGGTTGCGTCGGCATGATCTGGCGAATCCCAATGTGGTCATTCTCAGTCACGGTCACTTGGATCATACTGGTGGTTCCGGTGCCATGATGAAGGAATGCAATGTCGGCCAATGGCTGGTGGCCGGGCGCGCCGACCGGGACCTTTTGCCGGATTCTGCAAAAACTTCCGTTCAATTCCCGGTTCAAGGTGAGGTTCTGCATCGTTGGCGGCAATGGTCTTTGGTGATTCTCTATCCTTTGCCCAACCTGCCGGAAGAGTTCCATGAAAATGACTACTCCATTGTTGTGGCCTTGCAGAAAGACAACCGCACACAGTATTTGTGGAGTGGGGATCTGGAAGAAGGCGGGGAACGATTGCTTCTTCACGGAGGGGGGCCCGGTGGCCGAACCAGGGTTTGGAAAGCAGGGCATCACGGTAGCAATACTTCCGGCAGCCAGCCATTTTTGGATGAAATTGAACCCGAGTTGATCCTGGTCAGTTGTGGGGTGGGCAACGGATATCTTCATCCGAGTCATGGCTTATATGTGGTTCATGGCGATACCATTGACGTGGTGCGGACGGATCTGGAAGGCAGCATCCATGTGGAATTTGCCAAAAATGGTGAAATTTACTGGAAATCACGGGATCGACAGGGTCATTTGAGCCCGATTCCTTGACACCCGGTTGCCCCGGATTTAAGATGCCCTTCCACCTCAATTTTCTTCCGGCCGGGCAGAACCCGGCCCAACCCGCAGGGGAGTTTCATGGGAGCCTTACGCAGCACCCGGGACCTCGGTTTGAACCCCGATTACGAGGGCAAGGTCCGCGACATGTTTGATCTTGGGGATCGCTTCCTCATTGTGACTACCGACCGCATTTCAGCCTTCGACGTGATCATGAACGACGTCGTGCCCGGCCGGGGCGTGATGTTGAATGTCATGAGTCTGGCCTGGTTCGGCCGTTTTGCCGAACTCGTGCCCAACCATTTGATCACTGCCGAGGTCAGTAAATTTCCGACACCCTTCAATCAACATCCGGAAGCCCTTGGCGGTCGATCCATGCTGGTCAAAAAGGCAGAGCGTTTTCCTGTTGAATGTGTTGTGCGTGGCTACATTGCCGGCTCCGGGTGGAAATCCTATGGCCGTGATGGCACCATTTGCGGGCACCTGCTGCCGGACGGTCTCAGCCTTGCCCAGAAATTGCCGGAGCCTCTGTTCACTCCCTCCACCAAAGAGGATGAGGGTCATGACGAAAACATTCCCTATTCTACCGTGGTGGAAATGATTGGTGAAGAAAACGCCGGCATCCTGCGTGACTTGAGCCTGAAACTTTACCGCACCGGTGCGGATTATGCCGAACCCTTTGGAGTTATCCTGGCCGACACCAAATTTGAATTTGGCATCATTGAGGGAAAAATCAGCCTCATTGATGAAGTCCTGACTCCGGACTCCAGCCGTTTCTGGCCAGCGGACGAGCACAAACCCGGACAGGAACCACCGAGTTGGGACAAGCAGATCCTGCGCAACCATCTCGAAACCCTCGACTGGGATCATGCACCCCCACCGCCAAAGATCCCCGACGAGATCCTGGATATAACCTACCAACGTTATCGTGAAGTGCTGGAACTGCTTTTTCCCGGAGAGGCTGAAAAATGGCGAGCATTCCTGTAGAAGGTCCACGCAAGGCCCTGCTCAGCGTAACTGACAAGACACGTCTCGAAGAAGTCGGGCGGGCATTATACAGCCATGGCTATCAAATCATTGCCAGTGATGGCACAGCCTCTTTTTTGAGGGACCGCGATATCCCGGTTACCGGTGTCGGTGAATTGACCGGTTATCCTGAAATTTTCGGGGGTCGCGTCAAAACCATGCATCCTACGGTTCTTGGCGGTATTCTTGGGCCCACTCAAGAGAGTTTTGCCGAGACCAAAAAACTGGGCATCGAAGCCATAGATGTGGTGGTGGTCAACCTCTACAATTTCGAAGAGGCGGTGAAACGCGAGGCTTCGGATGCGGAAACTGTGGAGAGCATCGACATCGGCGGGCCTACCCTGCTGAGGGCCGCCGCCAAAAATTTTTCCCGTGTGACGGTGGTCAGTGATCCGGCCTACTACGACGAATTTCTGGAACAACTAGCCCAAAACGACGGTGGCACCGAATTGAATTTCCGTCGGAAAATGGCTGCCCTTACTTTCCGGCGGGCCGAAAAATACAATGATGCCATTGCCGATTGGCTGGAAGAGTTGACCGGAATAAGCAGTGGTATTGCTCTGCGTTATGGGGAAAATCCTCATCAGGCTGCCCAGCTGGTTTTGCCCTCATCCGGAGATTCAGGCAACCCTCTCGCCGGTATTGGATTCATCCAGCATGGGGGCAAGGAACTTTCCTACAACAACATCGTGGATCTGGTAGCGGCCATCAAGCTCGTGGGTGATTTTCAGGCACCCTGCTGTGGCATCCTCAAGCATACCAATCCCTGTGGTTTCGGCTTGGGTGCCGGGTTGGTGGGCCTGGAACGAGCTTTGCTCTGTGATCCCGTATCCGCTTTTGGCGGTGTTTTTGCTTTCAACAGGGAAATTGATTTGGCCACAGCTGAGCCTCTTGCCAAGCGGTTTCTGGAAATCATAGTGGCACCAGGCTTTTCCGATGAGGCCCTGGCCAAACTCACCAAGAAAAAGAATGTTCGGGTGCTCACTGTCGATATTCCGGTTTTCCTGTCCGCCACTCAAGGAAAAACCCGAGGCTGGGGACAGTTGCTTCTAAACCAGGATGAGGATGAAGGATTCAGTGAACTTGAAGAGTGGAAAGTTGCCGCAGGCCCCGAGCCGGATGCTGAAACCAGAACCGCTTTGGAAATGGTCTGGAAGATTTGCAAACATGGCAAGAGCAATGCCATCGTTCTGGGTGATCTCCACGCTACCCTGGGTCTGGGTTTTGGCCAGATGAGCCGTGTTGACAGCACCGAACTTGCGGTGCTCAAAGCTGCCAACCAGAACCTCGATTTGAAGGGTTGTGTGGCAGGTTCCGATGGCTTTTTCCCCTTCCCGGACGGTATTGAGAAACTGGCTGCAGCCGGTGCTCGCGCCATAATCGCGCCAGGCGGAAGCATTCGCGACGAAGAAGTGGCAACAACGGCTGAAAAACTCGGCGTGACGCTGGTCCTAACCGGTCGCAGGCACTTCAACCATTGAACCTGGCACGGCAATAAACCGGTTTGGGAAGGAACTCTGTTTCCCACACCGGGTTCAACAGGGAATGACCATCAGATCTATAGTTTCTATTCCATCCAACCCAGGAAGCCGGCTGTGTCCGGTTATTTTCCTCTTGGTGCTCCTTGCCCCAGGACTTTTGCTGGCTGACGAGGCAAGCGACCAGGCCGAATTACATTTCAGACGCCAAGCCAGACGATCCGCCTCTTTAACTCTGCACAAAGCGAAATCCCGTCTTTCATCGCCGGCCCAATTTAGTCTGTTGGTTATCCCGGTGGATTTTTCCGATGCCCGGCTGCCTGCAGACTGGGATCCTAACGACCAGCTCTCGTCACAGCTGTTCGGCCCGGATGATCAGACCCTGGTCAACTATTTCAGGGTTGCTTCCAATCAAAATCTGGAGCTGGATATCACCATGGCGCCCCTGGTTGATTTGACCGGCCGACGAGCGGACTATTCCGATATAAGAGCGAAGTTCTTTGGAGGCACCCGAGCCCTGGCCACCGAAGCAATTTCCTCCGTTGCACGGCAAGGTTTGGAATTTCGAAGGCTGGATAATGACGGCCCCGATGGCATGCCCGGCACCGCCGATGATGATGGCCAAGTGGACGGCATCCTCATTCTGCATTCCGGCCCGGGACAGGAGAATGATCCAGTCAACGGCTTGATCCAGGCACTGCAATTCTTCATAGACCCCGCAGTGGAAAGCGGTGGTGTGCAGGCCGCCTTTTATGCGGTGGCAAGTTTGCACAGCGGGTTGGGCATATGGGCGCACGAGACAGGCCACCTCTTGGGCATGGAAGACCGTTACGACCCTCTTTTGATACCTGATGCCGGTGGAGGGGATGTTCGCTCTCTCGGCGGCCTGGGCCGCTTCAGCTTGATGTCTTCCGGCGCCTTTGGCATCGGCGACGGCCAGAACCCGGCCCTGCCGGATGCCTACACCTGTCTGCAATTAGGTTGGGTCGATGCCCTGCGATTGCCGTCCCACACCGGATCACCTTTTGAACTGAAACCCTGGCGCGAGGGAGTGCCCTCGGTCACTGTTTGGTCCAACGGCCCTCTGGAAAGTGAATTTTTTGTCCTGGAAACCAGGGACCCTGCTGCCACCGTGCCTTTTGATGTCGGGCTGCCAAGAGGCCAGATGCTGGTCTATCATGTGGATGAAAATGTTCCTGACGGCTCCTACATTATCGATGATTCCGGGAAACACCATTTGCGTGCCCGTCTGATAGAAGCCGACAACGATCAGGGCTTGGAGCAGGGGACGGATGACGGCCGGGATGAAGACAGTTTTCCCGGGCCGTTGGGTGTGCAGTCACTGACCCCTTTGACCCTGCCCGGGTCAGGTGGGTACGGCGGACCCTCGAATGTCAGCCTTGAGGAAATCACCTCCTTTGGAAATTTTCTGACCATGGAAATTTCCGATTCCCTCGACGATCAGGTTTTGGGTTTGGAATTTGCAGTTCCACCCGCACCCGCCGATGAACTGCTTATCATCGCCCGTTCCCTTGGCCAGAGCATTGCCACGTTGACCTGCACTCTTGAAATTCAAGGGGATGGCGGCGGGGGTTTTCCCGGGGGAACCCAGACCGTAGATTTTCAATTGGCCAACAGTGATGGCATTTGGACCCCGATAAACCCAGTTCTGTTTGTCGGCCCGAACAATCCTGAAGCGGGTGCCACGACAATTTTCGCCTTCCGGTTTTTTGCCGATGGTGTCGAGTTGCCCCTGGAGAACCGCCCCTGGGTTTGGCTCAACGATTCCAGTGCTTTTGAATTCAACAATCCTGCCTGGATTTTCTGGGAACAGGATTTTTCAGGTGGGGCAACCAACACCCGCTGGCATCTCTGGGACCAGGCACCTTTCCTCACCGCCGATGCCAGCGCCATCCTGGCCTGCACCGATGAAATCCACTCCAATTCAGAAGATTGGCCCAACGTGCTTTATGGCAACGGATCCCGCACGGCCATCATCAGCCCCCCGCTGGGTGAGAAAATCCGTTCCATCCAACTGACCCATGCCATCGAAGTCGAATACCTGCATGCCGGCATTGTCATGGATGGGGCCGCTGCCTTTTGGCAGGGGGCAACTGGAATTCTTTTGCCGGCCGAACCCCTGGATGGATGGAATGCCCAAATTTCCGTCCAGTCCAACAATGGATTGAATGGTGCTGGAGTCTTTGCGGATTCCCTGCTGGTCTTCGCCGACAACCAATACCCGCAGTGGCGTATTGACGTGCTCAGTTTGCCGGTTGTGCCTGGTGGGCCCTGGCGTTTGCGTTTGGAGTTTGCCAGCAACAGTCTGTGGCGTAGACGAGGTTGGTTTATAGCCAAGATGGTTCCCATGGAAGGCTATCCCGCTCCGGCTTTCCCTGTTGTCTGGAATCCCTCTGCTGGTGAGTGTCCGGCCGGATTGTCATTTGGCCTCCCTTTTCCCCCTGTTGATTTCAGCAATCCGGTGGTGGAATACTACGATGAAAACCATGGGAGCTTTGCCGAAATTCTCCATCAGGACGGTCGCATCGCAACGTGTTCCACCGGTTTTGTTCTGCCTCGTGATTTTGTACTCGACAGCCTGCGACCCTCAGGCTTGACCAGGCATTTGTTGCGGGTCGTGGTCCAGGGACCTCAGGGAGATGTCGCTTCACGAGCCGTTGTTGTGTATCCTGACCGTGGAGCCCAGCCGGTGGTCTACCTGGAACAACCATATCCCAATCCTTCCCTGGGGGGAGTCAAATTCTTGATGGATATTCCCTCGGGTGGGCCCGCCAAGCTGCGGATCTACGATCTGCGGGGACGTCGGGTTTTCAGCCAGGATTATTCTTCGGGTCGGCACCAGGTTTTTTGGTCCGGATCCGACACTGACGGCCGTCGATTGCCTGCCGGAACCTATTATCTGAAGCTGGAAGGATCCGGCTTTTCCTCATTGCGCAAGGTGGTGCTGGTCCGGTGATTTATGGATGCAATTTTTCTCTTTCTGGAAACATGTTGGCATTGTTTTTCCTGGGGTTGGCCTCAGTCGCCGGTCTGGTGGAC
Organism: Candidatus Krumholzibacteriota bacterium; assembly: GCA_024275485.1. Lineage (GTDB taxonomy): Bacteria > Krumholzibacteriota > Krumholzibacteriia > LZORAL124-64-63 > LZORAL124-64-63 > LZORAL124-64-63. The sequence goes on from JAJRZA010000022.1 coordinate 52,876, forward strand.
GCCAAGCCTGTTTACGACCCTTTCATCCAGGAATTCCAGGTTGGAACCCATGCCGACCCCGACAAAATGGAATTGATTTGGGGTTATCCGGCTGGCCTTCTTGAAGTCGCCAGTGTGGATACCACCTGGACCAATTCCGCCCTGCAGATCCTGAACCAGGAGCCTTCACTGGAATCGCCACATCTCATCCTGAAATTGTTGGCGGCCATGAAAGACGATGTGGCGGCCGAATCCTGGCTCCGGTGGCATCGACTGCGCATTGAAAACCTGACCGCGTGGTCAGACACCCTGGATGCCTCGGGCCGATATCTATTGGCAGAACGCCTGACCATGGGGTTTTTCCGGGCTGTTCAAGCAGGAGAAATGAAGAAAGCCCTTGAGTTGGCCAAACAACTTTCCGCCAAAAACCCAAAAATGGAAATCCCAGCCCGGGACCGTTTTGTTTGGGATTTGAGGGTTCGGCTGATTACCCGGATTTTGAAACTTGAACACTCCCATGAAGGTCGCTTTTTTGAATCGATCCTGGTTCTTGGACCCTTCGACACAGGAAATGCCTGGAGCATTTGGACGGCCCACCGTCGTTTGAACGGGTTGCCTGCTTTCCCACCCAGCTTGAACACTAGGCAAGAGGCCACGAAATTGGCCGTTCTGCGTAAAAGCTGGTTGGTGGGAAGCGACATTGAAAATTCGGCCTTTTCTCAAGACGTCAAAGCGGGCCTGGGAGCCATACTGCTCAAGAAACAGGAACTCAATCGGCATCTCGGTCGATACCCTGAACCGCCCGGGAACTTTTCCCTGCAGGGTTGGTGGGTGTCTGGTCAAAGGAGTTCGCGACGTGGAGAAACATCCTTCTATGAGGCTCTGAGCCGGCGTGAAGATTTGAATTTGGGCTGGCGCATGGATCTCTTGCGCCGGGCATCGGAAGTGCACTTGTTGAATGGGCGCTGGGAGAGGGGCCTTGATGACCTGGAACTGAGCTTGAACTTTGCCACCAAAAAAGCCGGAACCACCGGGCAACGTCGGCGTTTGCGCCAGTGGACAGAACAGGCCCTGGTTCTGGCCTTGGCCCAAGCGGACACCAAAACCGCCCATAAGGTTTTCGATCTGGGCAATGATTATTTGGTTGGAAAGGAGCTGGAGGCTTTTCTGTTGGAAACCCGACATTGGCAGGCTGAAATAGGAATGAGTGATCCAGATACCATTGCTGGAATCGGTTTGAAAGTCGCAGCAGGTCAAATTGTCGAGTCAGGAACGGCTCCTCCCATTGAACCAGTTGATCCGCAGGGGCTGGAAGCATTTTTGACTGCCTCGGCAACTCCATTGTGGAATTTGTGGGCCCGCTGGGGTCTGGCGGGGATTCCTGCCAGCCCAGAAAATGCCGCGGTTACCAGTTATCGGTCCTTGCTGGAAAGCTGTGGCCAGGAAATCGAAGGCCCGCTTCAAACTGATATTGTCATACAAGCGGTGGCCCTGGTACTTTCCGATCGCCTGGATAGGGAATCCCTCTTGCGCTGGGTCCTGGACAAGGATATCCATAACCTAAGCTGGGGACGTGCTCTCACTGGCAGGAGCCCCATGGCAGGTTTGGCAAAAAATAAACTGGATGATGCGGCCGCCTTGCATGCCATGTTGGGTCTCGCTTTGCTTGCAGACGATTTGCGAGGTATTGTTGGAGTCGCTACTCCCATGAATCAAACGGGTTTGACAAAAAAGGAAAAGCTCTGTTTTCTGTACCCGCTTCCCAGGACCGGTGCCATCCATCAGGCCTTGGCCAAGGCGGACAATGATCCGGCCCTGATTTTGGCGGTTGCCCGCAATGAGTCTCTTTTTGAGCCTTCCGTGCGATCCCGGGCAGGGGCTTTGGGCTGGCTGCAGATCATGCCCTTTCATTTCGCTGACAGGGGAGCCCTACCTGGTGTCGACAACTGGAGTTGTGCGAAAGTTTCCATTGCCAAGGGCGATGCCTTGTTAAAAGAAAATCGTCGGCGTTACCAGGGAAATCCCTACAAAACCCTGGCCGCCTACAATGCCGGGCCAGGGGCGACTGCCCGTTGGCAGAAACAGCTGGGTGAAACCACTCGGCAGGATATCTTCCTGGCCTGGATCGGTTATCCCGAAACACGGCACTATGTGGAAAAAGTCTTGATTGATCGAATGGTTTACCATTGGATCATCGACGAAAGTCGGTTGGCGAACTGATTCTTTCAGAAAAGATTCGCCCTTTTCGACTCTTGTTATTTGCGACCCGGGGGCCGAAACATTTTTGCCCCTCCAACCGAGGAGAAATCCCCATGGCCAACGGGCTTCTGGGCTTCATTGAAAAGGTTTTCGGGAAAAAGAACCGTGACATGGTTAAGCTGCAACCAACGTTGGAGCAGATCCTGGAAGTGCGCGGGCAGTACGAATCCCTTTCGGATGAAGAATTACGGGCCAAGAGGCAGGAGTTCATTCAGCGACATCGCGATGGTGAAAGCTTGGACGATCTTTTGCCAGAAACTTTTGGCGTAGTCTGGGAGGCCTGCCGACGTTTGACCGAACGCAAAGCCAGCTGGGTTGTCTGGGGCCAGGACATGGTCTGGGATATGATCCCCTACGATGTGCAACTCATTGGTGGCATCGTTCTGCACAAGGGACAGATCGCCGAAATGGCTACCGGTGAAGGAAAGACCCTGGTCGCCATCATGCCCCTTTACCTGAACTCCCTGCCGGGCAAAGGCGCGCATCTGGTCACGGTAAACGACTATCTGGCTCAGCGTGATGCCCAGTGGATGGGCGGGGTTCTGGAATTTCTGGGCTGCAGCGTGGGTTATATTCTGGGTCAGATGACACCTGAAGAAAGGCGCCATGCCTACAGCCGTGATGTCACTTACGGGACCAACAATGAATTCGGATTTGATTACCTGCGGGACAACATGGTTGTGCAAAAGGAGCATCTGGTTCATCGTGATTTCCATTTTGCCATCGTTGATGAGGTTGATTCGGTGCTGGTCGATGAAGCCCGCACACCTTTGATCATCAGTGGTGCTGTGGACAAAAGTACTCACCAGTTCGAAGCCCTCGCACCCATGGTGGAAACCGTGGTCAAGAAGCAGGCCAAGCTGGTGAACGATTGGGTGAGCCAGGTAGAGCGAGCACTGCGGTCCGGGGGACCTGACGACGCTTTGAAGATTGATGATGATACAGCCCTCACGTTGCTGAAAATCAGCCACGGTGGGCCAAAAAATCCTCGTTTCCGCAAACTTTGCCAGATTCCCGGTGTTCTGGAGAAAATTCAACGCACCGAAGAAGCCTTTATGAGCGACAAAGCCATGTGGGAAGCTGACAAGGACCTGTTCTATACCGTGGAAGAGAAAAACAATCATGTGGATTTTACGGAGAAGGGTCAGGAACTTCTGTCCAAGCAGGAACCCGACTTTTTTGTCCTCCCAGATCTCGCCGAAAAGGCTGGTGAAATTCAGGATAATGAAGAGATGTCGCCTGAAGAGAAGGTCAAAGCCCTTGGAATTGTGGAGCAGGACTACGCGTTGAAAAACGAGCGAATCAGCAATGTGGATCAACTGCTGAGAGCCCACAGTCTGTACGCCAAGGATGTTGAGTACGTCATCCAGGAGGGTAAAATCCTCATTGTCGACTCCTTCACCGGGCGTTTGCAGCCGGGTCGTCGCTTCAGCGAGGGTTTGCATCAGGCGCTGGAAGCCAAAGAAGGGGTTCAGGTCCAGAAAGAAACCCAAACCCTGGCCACCGTCACGGTACAGAATTTCTTTCGCATGTACGACAAGCTGTCTGGCATGACAGGCACCGCCGAAACCGAAGAGGCGGAATTCAACGGCATCTACCAATTGGATGTGGTGGTTATTCCCACTCACCGCCCCATCATCCGCAACGACATGGATGATGTGATCTACAAGACCAAGAGGGAGAAATACAAGGCCATCGTGAACGAGGTGGCCCGGCTTCACCAGCTGGGATTGCCCGTTTTGGTTGGCACCACAACAGTGGAAGTCAGCGAGCTTTTAAGCCGTCTGATGAAGCTGAAGGGCATCAACCACAATGTGCTGAACGCCAAGCAGCACAAGGCCGAAGCCGAAATCGTCTCCGAAGCAGGGGAATTCGGTGCCGTGACCATCGCCACGAACATGGCTGGCCGGGGTACTGATATCAAGCTTCAAGAGGGAATCTTGGACTTACCGGAAAAGTGGGCCAACGACCCGAACCTGACTCCCGAAATGTATGAGGGGCAGGAAACCGGTTTGGTGATCATCGGAACCGAACGACACGAGAGTCGCCGAATTGACCGTCAGTTGCGCGGAAGGTCCGGACGTCAGGGTGATCCCGGCTCAGCCATTTTCTTCCTGAGTCTGGAAGATGATCTGATGCGCTTGTTCAGTCCTGATCGTATCATCAAGGTCATGGACAAACTGGGTGTGCAAGAAGGTGAAGTCATCACCCACAGCATGGTGACCAAGGCCATCGAAAAAGCCCAGATGCGAGTGGAAAACCAGAACTACGAAATTCGCAAGCATCTATTGGAATACGATGACGTGGTGAACAAGCAGCGTGAGGTCATTTATGGCCTGCGTCGCGCCGCCGTGCTGGGAGAGGACCTGGAAGAAGATTTCGACGGCTTCTTCGAAGGGTCCCTGGAGAGCATTTTCCACGAATGCGCCAACAAGGACGATGCCCCGGACTTCTGGGACATGAAGAAACTGGCACTTTTGTACCAGGGTACTTTCCTGACTCCGCTGCCTCTGGAAGAAGGTGAACATCTGTCCTCAGGTTTTGATGCCGTCTTTGAGATTCTTTCCACCGAGGCTCGGGGAAAATACAACGGTAAAAAGCAACGTCTTGGTCAAGAGGTCACCGCCCAGTTGCAGAAGTATGTCCTTTTGCAAATTCTCGATGAGAAGTGGCGGGATCATCTGAATGAACTGATTCTATTGCGCAGCGGCATAGGTTTGCGCTCCTACGGACAACGTGACCCGCTCATTGAGTACAAGAAAGAATCGTTCATTCTGTTTGAAGCTTTGATGCACTCTATCGGCAAACAGTCCGTCAGTTTGTTTATGCGGGCGGAAATTGTTCGTCAGGAGGAACCCCTGCCAAAACAAAATATTGATAAGATGCATACCAGTCACAAGGAGGCGTCTGCTTACGAGCAGGGAAGTTCGGATGTCACCGCCAAGGGTTCGGCCTCCGCTCCTTCGGGCAACCGCCCGGTTCAGCGCGAAATGGAAAAAGTTGGCCGCAACGAAGATTGCCCCTGTGGCAGTGGGCGCAAATACAAAAAATGCTGCGGAAGATAGGAACCGCTGGGCTGGAGGGTTTCGGAAACCACCTGTTTTCTTGCCTTATTAGTGATTTCATACCAGTTTCCGGATAGGTTTTCCGGAAATACTGGACAAGACAGTTTCCCTGCGGTTGAATGTGCAGGGTATCAACTAGGACCGACTGTGAGGATATGCACCGCATGGACCCCGAACGCGATCGTCTTAAACATTTGCTGATCATCCTGCTCGAAGCGCTCTCTGTGGCGCCGGAGGAAGGACCACCAAGTCGCAACCGCATCCAGGAAAAGGTTGCCGATGCCGGATTGGACGAAGGGGACGTGCACGGGCTGCTCGATTGGATCGAATCCAACTGGGGCGCTTTTCAGGATCTGTCACTGCGGCAGGAACCCTTACCTGAATCACCCTCCGCGCATGCCTTTCGCATTTTCGGTGAGTCGGAGCGGGATTACATTACCCACGAGGGAATTGGTTTCATGATCAAACTGGTCAACGCAGGCAGCATCACCCGGGCCCAGATGGAAGCGCTATTGCAGTACGCGTCTTTCATCGCCATCAAGCCCATGACCTCTTATGACCTGGAAACAGTCATCGAGCAGGTCCTGTTTCGGGCCGAGCGTCCAGGAATGACTGGAGGAGCTTCCGAGGGCTTCGAAAGTCTGCATTAAGGCTCGGTTTCATTTTTGTTTTGAGCCGGGTGCGCCCGGCTTTTTCTTGAGCAGGTTCCATTAGGGAAGGATTAACCTCTTGAAGCTTATTATTGTCGAGTCCCCAGCCAAAGCGCGCACCATCACTCGTTTCCTGGGTGACCAATACGAGGTTTCGTCCAGCTATGGCCATATCCGTGATCTTCCCGGCAGTGCCGGTGAGATCCCCGCCAAGTTCAAGAAAGAGCCCTGGGCCCGACTGGGTGTGAATCCGGACAATAACTACGAGCCTATCTATGTTGTCTCCCAGGACAGCAAAAAACAGGTTGCTGAACTCAAGAAATTGATGAAGAAGGCGGATGAAATCCTGCTGGCCACTGATGAGGACCGCGAAGGTGAGGCCATCAGTTGGCATCTCTTGGAAGTATTGCAACCCAAAGTTCCCGTGCAGCGCATTTCTTTCCATGAAATCACTAAAAGCGCTATTCAAGAAGCCCTGGATAATCCTAGGGATATCGACATGAAGTTGGTACGCGCGCAAGAGGGCCGCCGCATTCTGGATCGTCTCTTTGGTTACAGTCTATCACCGGTATTGTGGAAAAAGGTCCGGACCAAGCTTTCGGCCGGCCGGGTGCAGAGCGTAGCAGTGCGTCTGGTTGTGGAAAAAGAAGAAGAACGTCAAGCCTTTCATGTGGCGAAATATTTCGATGTGGAGGCTTCGCTGGTTAGCAATGAGCTGCCTTTCATTGCTCGCCTGACGGAGGTCAATGGAACCAGATTGGCAGGCGGCAAGGATTTTGACCCTGATACCGGTCTGTTGAAAAATGCCGAGTCGAGATTTCACCTGCACGAAGATCTGGCTGCCATTCTGGCCAAGGATTCCAAAAACAATGTACCCTGGAAAGTCACCGGGATCTCCCGCAAGGAAACCACCCAGAGACCGTCGCCTCCCTTTACCACATCGACGCTTCAGCAGGCAGCCAGTGGTAGATTGCGCTTGTCTCCCCAGCGGGTCATGCGTGTGGCTCAGCGGCTTTATGAAGGTATTGCTCTGGCCGGTGGTGGGCGCGAGGGTCTCATCACCTACATGAGGACCGACTCCCTGACGCTCAGTGAGAAAGCCCTGGCTGAAACAGAACACCTGATCCGGGATCAATACGGCCAGGATTTCACGGATGGTCCTCGTCGTTACAAAACCAAGAGCAAGAGTGCCCAGGAAGCTCACGAAGCCATTCGACCCACGGATGTAACGCGCACTCCCCAGATGATGGCATCCTCCCTGGACTCCGAGGAATTGGGGGTCTACACCCTGATCTGGAATCGTGCAGTTGCCTCCCAGATGACCAACGCCAAGCTGGACAAAACCGCCATCGACATTGCCGTGTCCGTGGAAAACAAGAACCTGGTGTTCCGGTCCAATGGTTCGGTGGTTCGTTTCCCTGGTTTTCTTAAGGTCTACGGCGATCGTGGCAAGGATGCGCTGCTGCCGAACCTCAGTGAAGGTATGGAAATAGGTGGGACCGGTTCCGCAAATCCAACAGTAACCATCGACAAAGTCCAGCCCTTGATGCACGAAACACAACCGCCGGCCCGCTACACAGAGGCCTCCCTGATCAAAAAGCTGGAAGATGAAGGCATTGGCCGTCCGTCAACCTATGCCACGGTCATTTCCACCATTCAAACCCGTGACTATGTGACCAAAAAAGGTGGCGCACTGATCCCCAGTTACATCGGCATCGCAGTGACTCATCTGCTGCGTGAGCATTTCAAGACCTATGTGGACACCAGTTTCACTGCCCTGATGGAAAGGGAACTGGATCTCATCGCTGAAGGAAAATTCGATTGGATTGAATTTCTCGACCGTTTCTATCGGGGCAGCGAAGACAACCAGCGCGGGTTGGAAAAAGCCATCGAAGAAGAACTGCCAGAAATCAAATTCCCTCGCATCCTGGTGGGGACCGACCCCAAAACCGGCGGTGCCATCGTCCTGCGCATTGGTCGCAATTATGTCTATGTGCAGGTTGAAGGGGATGAGGATCGCAGCGCCACCTTGCCCGTGGACCTGCTCATTGATGAGTTGAACCCCGAGAAGGCTCTTGAGTTGATCGTGGCCAGGGACAAAAGCAAGGAACCCATTGGGCAGCATCCCGAGACCGGCCAAAACATCTACGCACTGTCTGGTCCGTTCGGTCCCTACCTGCAGCTGGGGGAACAGGACGGCGACAAGAAGCCCAAACGCATCAGCATGGGCAAAGGCACCGATCGTAGCAAAGTGGATCTGGAATTCGCCCTGCGACTGTTGAGCCTGCCAAGGGACATCGGTATCGATCCGGAGACGGGGAAACCCGTGCGTGCGGGCCTGGGACGGTTTGGACCCTACGTGGAACTCAACAGGGTCTTTGTCAGTGTTGATTCTGTGGATACGCTCTTTACCATTGGCCTTGAAGAAGCCATGGAAAGGATCCGCAACAAAAACAAGAAAACCGTGCTCAAGGAAATCGGAAACCATCCTGAAACCGGCGAACCATTGCAGGTTTTGAAAGGGCGCTACGGTCCTTATATATCACACCAAAAAATCAACGCCACCATCGGCAAGGGACGCGATCCCGAGGATGTGACTTTGGCAGACGCCTTGGCTCTGCTGAAGGAAGCAGCTTCCCGCAAGGGAAAGAAAAAAACCACCCGGAAGAAGAAGGACAAAAAGAAAGCCACCAAGAAGAAGACCACCAAGAAGAAAGCTGCAAAGAAGAAAGTCACCAAAAAAAAGGTGGGCAAGAAGGCTGCGCCCGCCAAGGGGGAGACTCCCTAGTGAAAGCGGCGGTCACTGTTGTCGGCGCCGGATTGGCCGGGTGTGAAGCGGCTTTGCAATTGGCACGCTGGGGATTGTCGGTTCGATTGCTGGAGATGCTACCGGAGCGTGCCACTGTCGTCCACCAGAGTGGTGATCTTGCCGAAATTGTCTGCAGCAATTCCCTGAAAAGCACCGTCTTGTCCACATCTTCCGGCTTGTTAAAAAAGGAACTGGATCTCTTGGGTTGCCGACTTCTGCATTGCGCCCGTGCGGCTGCCGTGCCCGCCGGGACGGCATTGGCCGTGGACAAACAGGAATTCAGCCGTCTGGTGCGGCGGGAAATTGAACAGGAGCGGCTGATCAACCTTGAAGTGGCCCATCTCGGTGAACTTCCCTACTTGGAAAACCACCATTACCTGCTGGCCACCGGGCCTTTGACCTCGGATGAGTTGGTGGAGGAATTGGGACGTCTGACTGGTCGTCCCGCTTTGCATTTCTTTGACGCCATCGCACCTACCGTCACAGCCGCCAGCCTGGATACTGAAATTCTCTTCCGGGCCGCCCGTTATGACAAGGGCGACCGTGACTATTGGAATTCTCCCCTGAATGAAGAGCAATACGATACCCTTCACCATGATCTCATCTCGTCCGAGAAAGCTGATGTGCATGAGTTTGATCGTGCCGATCTCTTTGACGGATGCCAACCCATTGAGGAAATTGCCGCCAGTGGTCCCAAATCCATGGCTTTTGGGCCTTTGCGGCCTGTGGGATTGCAAAATCCCCACACCGGGAAGCGACCCCATGCCGTGATTCAGTTGCGGCAGGAAAATCTTGAGGGGACTTTGTTCGGACTGGTTGGTTTCCAGACAAGGTTGAAGTTTGGTGAGCAGAAAAGGGTCTTTCGCAAGATTCCCGGCTTGGCCAAGGCAGAATTTGTGCGCTTCGGTCAAATGCATCGTAATTTTTATCTGGATACACCTCGCTGCCTGCGAAGAGACTTTTGTCTGACCGGTAGACAGGATATTTTTGTGGCCGGCCAGATGACGGGCGTCGAGGGTTATGTTGAAAGCATCGCTTCGGGTTTGTTCAGTGCCTTCAAACTGGCCGCCCGGGAGACATCGTGCACCTTGTCGCCTTTGCCGGCTGAAACCCTGATGGGTGGCCTGCTCAGTCGTTTCCTTTTCGACAGAACCAGTGCTGATTTCTCCCCCATGAATGCCAATTTCGGACTTTTGCCTGATGTTGAACATAGAGTCCGCGGCAAGAAAGAGCGCAAGGAAGCCAAAGCCGAACGTGCAGTAGCAGCCCTGCAGGGTTGGATTCAAACCAATCCACTACCCTGATTCCCCTGGGAGGATGTGTTGTTCAAGCAAATCCTGGAGCCCTATCTCCAGCATCTGGAAATTGAACGGGGGATGAGTCCCCATACCATCGAAGCCTACGGCCGGGATGTTTCATTTTTCCTGGAAACCGCCTGCGCATTCGGTGTTCTGAAGCTGCCCTTGGATGCCGGCCAGCTGGCTAAACTGGAAGATCAAAGAGGTTTGTTGAGAGGACACCTTGCCCTCTTGCGGAAACTTGACCGGCAACGCTCCACACTCGATCGGCACCTGGCGGCCATACGCTCTTATTACAAATTCCTGTTGGTCACCCATGTACTCGAGAAGGTGCCCGACAACCTGCGCACCGGCAAGGGTGGCCGTCGGAAGCACCTTCCCAGGGATCTGACCATAGAGATGACGGAACAAATGCTGGCACAACCGGACATCTCAACCCTGCGGGGCCTGCGTGATCGCGCAATTTTGGAAATGATTTATGGACTGGGACTGCGCCTAGCCGAGTTGGTGAGCCTGGACCTGGGCCGGATTGACTGGGTTTCGGGTCGGGTGCGGGTTCTCGGCAAAGGCAATCGAGAGAGGGTTCTGCCCCTGGCCGGATGCGCCAGAACCGCTCTGGGTGATTATCTTGAACTAAGCCTGGAGCAGGATATCCGCCAGCGTTTTACAACCGGCAGACTGTTCGATGACGAATTGAAACTGCCTGTTTTCGAAGGCCGCCGCGGGTATCGAATTGCGCACCGAACCGTGCAAAGCAGGGTGTCGGTTTATGCAGGGGAACTGGCGGGAGTCCGAGGCGTATCACCGCACACCCTGCGACATTGTTTTGCCACCCATCTGCTGGAAGGCGGGGCAGGTATTCGGGTGGTTCAGGAACTCCTGGGGCATCAAAACCTATCGACGACCCAAATCTACACACACTTGAGCAGGGGAAGGATCAAAGAGAGTTTTTTGAACGCCCATCCCCGGGCCAGAAGAAAAAATGAACGGGAGAAGAAGAAATGAAGGTACGCTCGACAACAGTCCTGGCAGTGTTGCGCAACGGCGTTGGAGCCATCGGCAGCGATGGCCAGGTAACCCTGGGAAACACAGTGGCCAAAAATGGGGCCGTGAAGGTGCGACCATTGTTCCAAGGTAAAGTCCTCGTTGGTTTCGCCGGCGGCGCGGCCGACGCCTTCACGCTTTTTGAAAAATTCGAAGGACACCTGGAACGTTATCGCGGACATCTTAAAAGGGCTACTGTGGAGATGGCCCGGGAATGGCGCAACGACAAGTTCCTGCGTCGTCTCGAAGCCATGATGATCGTCATGGACAACAAGGACATTTACACCGTATCGGGTAATGGGGACATCATTGAATCCGACGACAACATCTCATCCATCGGATCAGGTGGACCATATGCCCTGGCTGCCGGTCGCGCTCTGGTGAACAACACCGAACTTGGCGCAGGGGATATCTGCCGCAAAAGCCTGGAGATCGCAGGCACCATCTGCATTTACACCAACACCCAAATCACTGTATTGACAGCCGAAAACGACGGGGAAAGCAGCTCATGAGAATCAGACAAATAGAAACCGCCGCCGTGTGGACCTGTCCAGAAGTCGTGGAGATGCTGGATCGCTACATCATTGGTCAGGAGGATGCCAAGAAAGCCGTGGCTATCGCACTGCGCAACCGCTGGCGACGCATGCAACTGCCCGAAGACATCCGCGGTGAAGTGGTTCCCAACAATATCATCTTGATCGGGCCCACCGGTGTGGGCAAAACCGAGATCGCCCGGCGTTTGTCCCAAATGGCCGACCTGCCTTTCCTGAAAGTTGAAGCGACCAAATTCACGGAAAAAGGTTATGTGGGCCGGGATGTAGACAGCATGGTGCGCGACCTGGTGGAAAACAGCATTTCCCTGGTGAGACGAAGAGCCGAAGATAGACACCGGCAAGACATCGACCAGGCTGTGGAGGATAAACTGGTCGGCATCCTTTTCCCACCCCTGGCAGGAATTGAGGGAGATCCCGAGCGCAAGGTCCGTTGGAAGCGCAGCCAGGATAAAATCCGCACCCAGTTGAAGGAGAAGGTACTGGAGGATCGGGATATTTCGGTGGAAACTGAACAGTCATCCGTGCCTATTGCCAATATTTTCTCGTCCGCCGGCGAAGAATTCGATGCCTCGTTCGGCGAAAGCATCAAGAATATGTTTCCCAAAAAGAAGACCACCAAAAAAGTTACGGTGGCCAAAGCTCGGCGCCTGCTGCTGGACCAGGAAGCGGAAGCCCGCCTGGACATGGATCAGATTATCACCGAAGCGATCAACCTGGTGGAAAACGGCGGTATCATCTTTTTGGATGAAATCGACAAGATTGCCGGGGGAGGGGGAGGCAGCGGTCCGAATGTGAGTCGGGAGGGCGTGCAGAGGGACCTTCTTCCCATTGTGGAAGGTGCGGCTGTCAGCACCAAACACGGTCCCGTCAAAACCGATCATATCCTTTTCATCGCCGCCGGGGCTTTCCACATGACCAAACCCAGTGACCTGATCCCCGAGCTTCAGGGACGATTCCCCATTCGGGTGGAACTTAGCAGCCTGACTGAAGAAGATTTCCTGTGCATTTTACGTGACACCGAAGGCAGTCTCACCAAACAATACGAAGCGCTGCTGGGGGTAGACGGTTGCACTCTCACCTTCACTGAAGATGCCTTGGAGGAATTGGCACGGCTGACCGCGGAGTTGAACAAACGCATGGAAAACATTGGTGCCCGGCGTCTGCAAACTATCCTGGCCCAGCTTTTGGACGACCTGCTTTTCGAGGTTCCTGTGACCAAAACAGGCTCCGTGGTCGTGGACAAGGAATTTGTTGTGGAACGCCTGACCGGTATCATTCAGGATGAAGATCTTTCGCGGTACATTCTTTGAGTGGACAGGCCCTTGATTAGGGCTAGATTTGCTCGAGTGGAATCATTGTTTTTGGATTTTTACGACCCCGACCCCGGAGGATTGGAAGTGTCAACCAAGATGGACTTTCTGGCGATCGACGATCATAGTTACGCCGAGTTGCGTGGAATTCTTGATTTGGCCAAGGAGCAAAAGCCCTTGGCTCGCCAGCACAAGTTGCCCCACACCCATACCAACCACGTACTGGCCTGTGTTTTCGCCAAACCCAGTTTGCGCACCAGGGTGAGTTTTGAAGTGGCCATGCGCCAGCTGGGAGGCGAATCCCTCTTTATCACAGACAAGGAAATAGGCATGGGAACCCGTGAATCGGTGTATGACGTGGCCAAGGTCATGAGCCGGTTTTCCGACGCCATCATGATCCGGTGGTTCGATGACAATGAAGTGAAGGAGCTTGCCGAACACGCCAGTGTCCCGGTGATCAACGGCCTGACCGACCTGACCCACCCTTGCCAGGTCATGGCCGATATCCTCACCGTGGAAGAGCACCTCGGCACTATTGAAGGCAAGAATGTGGTCATGGTCGGCGACGGCAACAACCTGGCCAACAGTTGGCTGAACGCTGCCATCAAATTCCCTTTCAACTTCATCCTGGCTTGCCCCGAGGGTTACACTCCTGATGCCGCCATTTTGAACAAGGCCGAAGCTGCCGGCGCTTCCTTCATGATCACTCACGATCCTCTGGAAGCGGTGGAAGGTGCCCATGTCATTTACGGCGATGCTTTCTATAGCATGGGTCAAGAGGAGGAGGCCGTCAAAAGGCGCGAGGATTTCGCTCCTTTCCAGATCAACAGCGAGCTGTGCGCTTCTGCCGACATGAATCATATCGTCATGCATTGCCTGCCTGCCCATCGCGGGGAAGAAATCACCGATGAAGTGATGGACGGACCCCACTCGGTTGTCTTCGATGAGGCGGAAAATCGTTTACACGCCCAGCGCGCCATCATTGCCACGGTGCTGAAACAGGAGTAGGTCATCACAAAAATCATGGACAACTTGACCATCCAACCAGGACCAGGACCGATCGGCATGGGCCTGATGGTGGGTTGTATCTTGGTTTGCATATCCAGCTGCGCCGTGGTTGAGCCCCCACCAGGCGGCCCTGTCGACAAGACCCCACCCCATCTGGTGGCTGTTTTTCCCGATTCGGGCACAACCGGTTTGGGGGATGTAACGGTGCTGCATTTTACTTTTTCCGAAAAAATGGATCGGGCCAGTGCCTTTTCCTGGCTTTATTTTTTCCCTGATCAACGAATCCGAAAAACAAAATGGCATGGCGCCACCGTGGCTGATGTCTTCCTTGAGGCGCCTTTACCGGCCGACACCCTGATCGTGGTGGAAATTGCCGGAGCCATGCGCGATGCCCACAAGGTTAAAAATAAACGCAGCCGACGATTCCCCATATCAACCGCCGATACGATACCAGCGGGCACGGTCGCTGGAGTCCTGCTTTTTGAAGAAGGTGCCTTGGAAAACGGAGTGGTGGAGTTGTATGGCCTTCAACCGGACAGTGTGGAGTATTTTCGCCGCCCCCTGATTCGTCGCACAATCACCAACAACAAGGGTGCCTTTCGCTTCGATTGGCTACCCATTCCCAGTGGCCCCTTCCTGGTGCGGGCCTTTCAAGATGGCGATAACAACTTGCGACCTGGTGAAAACGATCCCCAGCGTTTGTTGCCAGATACCTTGATCGTGTCCGCTGAAACAGGCACCGCCTCGGCTGGGGTGACCACCCTGTATCCCGTACGAACGCCGGGCCGATTGTTTGTCGATGCTTTTGCCGCCTCCCGATTTGAAGGCGCCGTCATGGCTTGGGCCATGTCCATCACCGATGCCGATACTGGCTACTCTCCTGCTCCTGTCGACGCGGGTCGGGAAAGCTTCGCATTCCTCGATACACTCCATGGCGGTGTTTTGGAGGACGTGACTCCTGGTTCCAGCAGGGTCATGGCTTTTGTGGACATCGATGCCGACAGCAGCTTCAGCGCCATTGCCGACACCCTGCTGCCTGACTTCTGGCGTTCAGAGGCCGATACCGTGGTTTGGTATCTGGAGCCCTGGATCCTGATTGAGAATATTCGTCTGGAACCCGGCCTTTCAGCTCGTTTCCAATTGCCCGCCTGGACGGATTCTCTCACAACCTGGCATGCTCCTGAGCCAAAAACCGAACTGGCGGACAGCCTGTCTGGCGCTTTGGCCGACAGCAGCTTGAGCGGCAACCTTACTCCTGCCTTTACCGACACTCTTGTCCATGTGGAACCCCTTGCGTCACCGGAGGAGCAATGACCCGGGTTTTCAAATTCACCAAGATGCACGGAGCCGGCAATGATTTTATCATGGTCGATGCTCGTGACCTTCAGATGCTTGAACTGAATGCCACTCATATCGCGGCGCTCTGCCGGCGTAGAACCGGCGTGGGAGCTGATGGGCTGATCATCATCGGCAAACCAATCAACAGCGAATCCGCTTTTCGCATGGTCTACTACAATGCCGACGGCCATGAAGCTGAGATGTGCGGCAACGGCGCAAGGTGCAGTGTCGCTTATGCACACCATAATGGTCTGGCTGAATTGGAATGTTTGTTCGACACCTATTCCGGCACCCTTTCCGGTCGCGTTTTCTCCTCCAATGACATTCAGGTCAGCCTGCCTGCCTGGAAGGATCTGGCCCTGGGATTGGATCTTGGTGTTCAAGAATTCGAGAACCATCATAGCTGCAATACAGGCGTTCCCCACCTGGTGATACCCGTTCCGGACGTGCAATTGCTTGATGTCAAAAGGGTGGGCAGTTCCTATCGTCATCATGAAAAATTTTATCCTGGTGGAACCAATGTAAACTTCGTTTCCCAGGATCCCGCCACCGGAGACCAACTGCTTCGCACTTTCGAACGCGGGGTCGAAGATGAAACCCTGGCCTGTGGCACTGGTGCTTCCGCCACCGCAGTGGTATTGTGCAAACTGGGGTTGACCGAAAGCCCGGTCTCGATTCACACAAAAGGTGGCGATGTGCTTCGGGTGAGCGTTGATTTTGAGGGTCGGAGTCTGCTCTTGCGGGGACCGGCCGAAACCAGTTTTCGAGGAGAGGTCCTGATCAATGACTGAAAAAACCTGGGAAATGCCCGACGGGATTTATTCGGCCTTGGTGACTCCATTCACCGGTGAAGCGGTTGACCACCAAGCCTGGCGCAAAATTATCCAACGGCAGCTGGATGGTGGCGTTTCCGGAATCGTGCCCGTTGGCTGCACGGGTGAGGCCGCGGTGCTGAGCATTTCCGAAAGGGAATGGCTGATAAAATCAGCCGTGGAGATGTGCGCCGGTAAGTGTGTCGTGGTTGCCGGTAGTGGCTCCAACAGCACCGCACTGACCCTGGATCTCACCAGACAGGTCAAGCAGTGGGGGGCAGACGCGGCCATGTTGATCTCCCCTTACTACAACAAGCCCCAACAACACGGCCTGATTGCCCACTACCGCACCGTGGCCCGGTCTGTTGATATCCCCTTGGTTCTTTACAATGTTCCCGGACGAACCGCGGTGAACATCCTGCCGGAAACCGCTGCCGAACTTTCGGCCGAAGCCAACATCGTCGCCCTGAAGGAAGCCAGCGGCAATCTGGCTCAAATTGAGCGGGCCATCGCCATATGCGATCTGAAGGTTTTCTCCGGTGATGATGCCCTCAACTTCAACATCTTTGGTCTCGGTGGCCACGGCGCCATCAGTGTGGTGGGCAATCTGTTGCCTGGTTCCATGGTCCGATTCTGGAATGCCTGGTCTGCCGGAGACATCAACCAGGCCTGGCCCATGGCCAGGGCCTTTGACCCCATCACCAATGCCTGCTTTGTAGAGAGCAATCCGGTTCCCGTGAAAGAACTGCTCAGTTTGGCGGGGATTTGCAAACGTGATCCCCGGTTGCCACTGATGCCGGTGCAGGAATCCAGCCTGACTTTCCTTTTGCAGTTTTACGAAGGCACATTGGCGGAGTTGATGGCTCGGGACCTGGAGGGCAAGTCGTGAACCCGGAAGTAATACAGGTTGTGGTGCATGGGGCAGCCGGCCGCATGGGGAAACTCATCACCCAGCTACTGGAATCTGCTGACGATGTTCAACTGGCTGGACTTGTAACCGAACCTGGACAAGGCTTGCCACGGGGCGAGTTCCACCCGGATTTTGCCCTGATCGGGCAGGACCAAATGAGTGCCGAATTGCCTGATGGCTGCGTGGTTGTTGATTTCTCCCTGGCACCAGCCCTTGATGGGCTTCTCCGGCAAGCCAGGGAACTCAAATCCGGCCTGGTGATGGGAACCACGGGTTTTTCTGAGGAACAAAAGAAAGCCGTGTCCACTTTTTCCAGCGAATTCCCGGTGGTGCATGCCGCCAACTTCAGTGTTGGGATCCCCGCCCTGCAGATGCTCTTGCAGGTGTTGGCCAAGACACTGCCCAGTGGCTTTGATGCCGAGCAGGTGGAGACTCATCATATCACCAAGCTGGACAAGCCCAGTGGAACGGCCGCGCATCTGGCTGCTGTTTATGAAGGAATAAGGGCGGGGAATACGAAAGTGACAACACACAGCCAACGGCTCGGCGGGACAATCGGCGAACACACCTGGACCTTCAGTGATGCTGAAGAAACCCTGGTCCTGACCCACAGAGCCCATTCCCGCCATGCTTTCCTGCGAGGGGTCCTTCCTTCTGTACACTTCGTACACAACCACAAGGCCGGGCTCTACTGCTTGACCGATGTGCTGCAGGAATTGGCTGGGAATTTGGAATAACCTGTCAGCTAGTCGAAAAGGAAACCCCATGGTTCAAACCCAAACACGTCAGCAGGAAAACCTCGTATTTTTTGCGTTTAAAGTCCGTGCCGTAGGCATCGAACCAGACGAGGGGGCGGAATTCTGGGGAGCTTTGCCGAAATGATCAGCTTATTGAGTTGCAGGTGCAAGAAAGAGGGCTCTCCCTAAGGGGAGCCCTCTAAAATATCGAACCAAGTGGTCCGAAGACTACTTGGTAGTGGCTGCGAAGCGACCTTTCAGGCGTGCAGCGCGGGACCGTGGCATCAAGCCTTTGCGGGCGTTGGTGTCGATCAGGCTGTACATATTGCGCAGGGCGACTGTTTTTTCTTCATCAGTCGCTTCACCAATAGTGGCGCGGAATCTTTTCATCGCCGAGCGCATCGCTGCACGATTCTGGCTGTTGGACAAGTTCGCCTTTCTGCTTGTTTTCAGGCGCTTCTTGCAACTCTTATTGTGTGGCACGTCAGTAGACCTCCGTTTGAGACGTTATAGGCGCGAGAATCTAATAGGAATAAGGCTCAATGTCAAGCGAATCAAAGAAAGACCAACCTGAACTGGAGTTGGAGGAGAAACTGTCCCTGCTGCCGTCGGCTCCCGGTGTCTATCTCCATAAGAACAAACAGGGTAAGGTGATATACGTTGGTAAGGCCAAGCACCTGACCCAGCGTGTGCGTTCCTATTTTCACACTGGTGGGGAAAAAGATACCAAAACTTTGCTCCTGGTCAAACAGATCCGGGATTTTGACTATATCGTCACCGACAACGACGCCGACGCCCTGGTCTTGGAAAATCAACTCATCAAGGAATATCGTCCGCTGTACAATGTTCGGTTGAAGGACGACAAAGCCTACCCATACCTGCGCATCGGCCTGGAGGAACCTTATCCCCGAATCTCCGTGGTGCGACGCATTGTTGAGGACGGTGCCAAGTACTTTGGTCCCTTCACCAACGTCCATGCCATGCGCCAGACCCTGAATTTTGCCGCCGGGGCCTTCCAGGTGCGCACCTGCCACCTTGACTTGCCGGAACAAACCGTGCCCAGGGCCTGTTTGGATTACCAAATCGGCCGGTGCAGTGCCCCCTGCGTTGAGTACGACACTCTCGAAAACTATGGCCGAAAAGTTCACCGTCTTGTTCGGTTCCTTGACGGGGCGGACGATGAAGTCATTTCGGAGCTTCAAAATGAAATGCTGGAAAGCAGCGAAACCCTACGATTTGAAGATGCAGCCAAGATCCGGGATTTGATTGCCCAGCTGGAAAAAACCACCAACAACAGCCGGCCTGTTTCCGGTGTTCAGGGTAATTGTGATCTCTGTGGTGTATCAAGAGAAGGTGGCGACGCATCAGGTGTGATTCTCCGGGTTCGCGGTGGAAGGATCATGTCTTCCCTTCATTTCCTTTTATCCGACAAACTGGAGAGTGGCCTGGATGCTTTCATGTCTCAACTTTTGAGGGAATATTATATCCGGGCCGGTGATATTCCCCCTGTGGTTTACATCAGTCACGAAGTGGAGGATCAACCCAGCTGGCAAAGTTGGCTCAGCGAACGCCGAGGGCGTCCCGTCAAGCTCAAATGGCCCCGCCGGGGAGCTAAAAAGGATGCTGTTCAGCTGGCCCACACCAACGCAACCTTCAAGTTGCGGGAAGTTTTGATGAAGCAGGAGTTGCATCACGCAAAGAAAAGAATTCAGGTTACTCCGGCTGATATTGAACTTCAGGAAACCCTGGACCTGCACACCACTCCCAAAACCATAGAGTGCTTTGATATCAGCAATTTCCAGGGTCGAGAAACTGTGGCCTCCCTGGTTTTTTTCAAAGACGGTAAACCCCTAAAAAGCCGTTACCGTCGTTTCCGTATCAAGACCGTGCAAGGGGTGGACGATTTTGCCAGCATGACCGAAGTCCTGGGCCGGTACTATGGACGCCTTTTGGAGATGGGATTGGCCCCTGCGGATTTGGTCATGGTCGACGGGGGTTTGGGACAGCTTTCCCGAGCCCGGGAAGTTTTGGGCGGTTACGGTTTGCACGAAACACAGTTGATCGGTTTGGCCAAGAGAGAAGAGACGATTTACGGTGAGCACGGAGCCCTTAACCTGCCACGCACAAGCGAGGCACTCAAACTTTTGCAACGAGTCAGGGATGAGGCTCATCGGTTTGCCATCACCTACCATCGTCTGGTGCGGGATCAAAAAACCACCGCCAGCGAACTGGATCTGATTCCCGGCATCGGCAAGATGAAGAAGTTGGCCCTTCTGCACCATTTTGGTTCTGTCAAACAGATCCGCAGAGCCACTGGGAATGCATTGGCAGAGGTCAGGGGGATCAACAAGCACGATGTTGTTTCCATCCTTGAATTTTTTGACCAAACCAGCCGGTCCCCTGAAGGAGGTTCCCGATGAAATTCAACGTCTGGGATCTGGCTCAGGATTCTTTTCTGGACTACTGTGGCGCAGAGAAAGGTTTGGCCAAAGCCAGTCTCCTGGCCGCGGAACAGGACCTGGCCCGCCTCAGGAAGTGGAGCGAGGCGGCCGGAATCGCCAGCCCCGGCGTGCTTCAGGATACCCAGTTGCGCGACTTCCTTTTGGAAGCGGCCAATGATCTGGCCACCTCCTCGCGGGCCCGACTGATGTCCACTCTTCGGTCGTTCTACCGTTTTTTGATTGCCGAAGGGATGGCCGTAAGTGATCCCACGGCAACCATCGCCATTGCCCGCAAAGGTCGCAAACTGCCGGTAATTCTTTCGGTGGAACAGGTAACCAGGCTGATCGAAAATCTTGATGGGACCCGTCCACGGGAATTGCGGGACCGGGCCATCCTTGAAATATTGTACGGCTGTGGGTGTCGGGTCAGTGAGTTGTGTGGTATCGACGTGATGGATCTGGATCTCAACGATGATATGCTGCTGCTCAGGGGCAAGGGGAGTAAACAGCGGCTGGTTCCGGTGGGGCAACCCGCTGCCGAGGCGGTGCATGAGTATTTGTCTTCAGGCCGTGGCCATCTTTTGAAAAGCAAACTCTCGGCAGCGGTTTTTCTGAACCACCGTGGCGGCAGGCTCTCTCGTGTTTCGGTTTGGAGCATTTTGAAGGATGCTGCTCGTGCAGCCCAGCTACCTGGTGAAATGTCACCGCATACCTTGCGTCACAGTTATGCAACCCATTTGTTGGAGGGTGGGGCCGACCTGCGGGTGGTTCAGGAACTTCTGGGGCATGCGGATATCAGCACCACCGAAATTTATACCCACATTGACCGGACCTGGTTGACCGAGGCCTGGCTGGAAGCACACCCAAGGGCGCGTTGAGATTCTACATCACTTGTTCGAGTGATGGCGACGCCGTGACCTTTGACATCCCTGCCTACTGATGGTAAATTTCCCTGATTGGTTAAACCTATCTGCCATTTTTCTGATACAACCTGCCCGAAAGGCCTGTTTTGACCGAAAGCAAAAGCAAAAAAGTCATCCTCAGCGGCATGCGTCCCACCGGGCGTTTGCACTGGGGAAATTACACCGGCGCCCTTGAAAACTGGAACAAGTTGCAGGATGAATACACCTGCCACTTCATGGTGGCCGACTGGCACGTTTTGACCACTGCCCTGGACAAGGCCACCGAAATCGGCCGCAACAGCCGTGAGATGTTTCTGGACTGGTTGGGAGCAGGGCTGGATCCTGATAAATCGGTGCTTTTCATTCAATCCGAGGTCAAGCAGCACGCCGAACTCAACTTGATTCTTTCCATGATGATCAGCATGGGACGGTTGGAGCGGAACCCTACTTTCAAGGAACAGATCCGGGACTTGAACATGGGTGGGGAGATCAGCTTTGGGCACCTGGGGTACCCGGTGCTGCAGGCTGCTGATATTCTGGTCTATCAGGCCGACGCCGTTCCAGTGGGCGAAGATCAACTTCCTCACCTGGAACTAACCCGGGAAATGGCCCGAAGATTCAATCGGATTTTCGGCAAGGTATTCCCGGAACCGGAACCCTTGGTCACCAAGTTCTCCCGTTTTCCAGGCACCGACGGCAAACGCATGAGCAAGAGCCTGGGCAACACCATCGAAATCAGCGCCTCCCCGGAAGATATTATCAAGAAGATGCGCCCAGCCTTCACCGATCCCGCCCGGTTGCGGAAATCCGACCCGGGCAATCCCGAAATTTGTGCAATCTACACCTGGTACCGGAAATTCATGCCCCAGGAAGTGGAGCAGACCGCCGCCGAATGTCGCACCGCCGCCCGAGGCTGTGTGGACTGCAAGTTGAAGCTGGCCGATGGCATCATTGAACATTTCGCCCCTCTGCGCGAGCGTCGGGCCGAATACGAAAGCAACCCCGAGCGATTGGATGAAATCATCGCCGCAGGTTGTGAAAGAGCCCGAGCCGAAGCCGCCTGCACCATGGAAAAAGTTCACCACGCAATGGGCATCGGATAGGGGTTGATTTTGACCGATACAAACAATGAAACCCCCGAAGGACAGGGGCCCGAGACCATTGAAGAATTGGCAGCCAAGGAAGTGGCCAATGAAGTGATGGATGATGGTCACGTCGCCTGGAACCTTGATGCCTTGCCGCCGGAGATGGACTATTTTCGCACCAGTGAGGCCTACCAGGTGGAACTGACCGGCTTCCAGGGTCCCATGGACCTCTTGTTGCACTTGATCCACAAGGATCATATGGACATTTACGACATCCCCATCGCCCACATCACCGAACAGTTCATCAAACATATCAAGGTGATCCAAGCCGTCAGTCTTGACAGCGCAGGTGAATTCATCGCCATGGCGGCGACCCTGATGGTGATCAAGATGAAAATGCTGATGCCGTCGCACCGGGAGCACGAAGAAGAGGATGAAGATGATCCACGCGCGGAACTGGTCAGACGCCTGCTGGAATATCGTCGTTTCAAGGAGGCCGCCGAATCTCTTCAGAAAGCCGAATCCGAACGCCAACAGTATCATTTGCGACAAACCAAATTTCCCTACACGGATCAATTGGATCTTGAGCCGAAGCTGCGCATTGAAATGTTCGATCTGTTGTCGGCATTGGCTGGAATTTTTGACCGCATTCAAGCCCAGCCATTTCACGAAGTGGAGCGCGAGCCCTTCACCGTGCAGGAAAAAATGAACTTCATCCAGGAATTGGTTGTGGATGGTGCCAATATCCGTTTCCAAGAGCTCTTTGAAGACGAAACCTTGAAGATGGAGGTCATCGTGACCTTTATTGCCATTCTTGAGCTGGTCAAGAGGGGCTCTCTGCAGTTTCTTCAAACCACCATCCACGGCCCGATCTGGTTGCAGCTGCCCAGGAGTGAACATTCAGGAAACGATGATGATTCTGATGAGGATTTGAACGAACAGGAGACGGAAATTTGAAACGGGAAATCGAAGCCCTGCTTTTCGCTACCGATACGCCCTTGACCATGGCGCGCTTGAAAAAGCTATTGCCTGGGGTGGAGGCCGCTGATATTCGCGCTGCCATCCAGGATCTGGATCGCTATTACGAAGAAGGGGAAAACGCCTTCACCGTGGTGGAATTTGGAGGTGGTTGGCAAATCGCCACCCGTCCTGAATATTCTCCCATCGTGGAGCGCATGCTCAAAGGTCGTCGTTTTTCACGGCTGTCCAAAGCTGGGCTGGAAGTTCTGGCCATCATAGCCTACCGCCAACCCCTGACCCGCCTGGAGGTGGACGAGATTCGTGGTGTGAACAGCAGCGGTGCCATCAGCACCCTGACTGAACGAAATCTGGCTACCGTGGTCGGACGCAGCCAGGCTGTGGGCAATCCCCTGCTGTATGGCACCACCAGGGAATTTTTGAATCATTTGGGCTTGAAGGGCCTGGGCCAGCTTCCGGATTTGCCCGACCTCGAAATAGTGATGGAAGATCGTGACAAGTTGAAGGAATTTGCCAGCAAAATCGGCAGGGATGTTTCCGACGAAGAGTTGGAAGAATATTTCGCATCCCCGGAAACCCAGGACCAGGAATTTCCCCATGAGGAGATGCCTGAACAAGCCGAGAACCCAATGGTTGAAATTGACCCAGACGGGCCCAGCGAACCCTCGCCCAACGACGAATCCCATGAGGAGCCTCCACGGGAACATGAGCAATCCTGAGAAGACCATGAGACTGAACCGCTTCCTGGCTCGCTGTGGGCACGGCAGTCGTCGCTCCGTGGAAGAGTTGATCCGCCTGGGTCAGGTAGCCATCGGTGGTCAAATCGTCAAGGATATGGGGCGCCAGGTTGACCTTGCCAACGACATTGTCACCGTAAACGGCGTTCCCGCCCAAATGCCACGAGACCATCGAATTTACGCATTTCACAAACCCCTCGGGGTGGTTTCCACTCTCAAAGCCCAGGGTGGGCAACCTTCTTTGCTACCGTATCGTTTGCAGTCGGAAATTGCGGACCGTTTTGTTCCTGTTGGCAGACTTGACTCGGAGACAACCGGGTTGCTCCTTTGGACTGACGATGGAGACCTGAATCAGGTTTTGTGCAGGCCGGACTCGGGTGTCTGGAAGACCTACGAGGTTGAACTCAGCGCTGATTTGCCCCTGACCAGCATCCCTCAATTGACGGAGGGGCAAATTTTTATCGATGGTCGCCAATGCAGGCCTTGTCGACTGGAATTGGCGGAAAACAAAACCACTCGACACTGGGTCATGCAATTGCACGAAGGCCGGCGGCGCCAGGTTCGGCGTATGTTCAAGAAGGTGGGTGTGAAAGTCACCAGCCTGCATCGGGTTGCGGTGGGCCCCATTCAACTGGGTTTGTTGAGACCCGGTGATTTCCGTCGACTGAGCCACGAAGAGGATCAGGCCCTGCGCCGGGAAGTGGCCCAGTCCGTCAAGAGCGGCGACTCCAAGAAATCCGGGAAACGGAAAACCGGAATATCCGGCAACCGCTCCCGCAAACGTCGGCCCAAACCGACAGGTCGTTAGGGGAAAACGATGGCTACCACCAAGACGGACTTCCGTGCCCTTTTTCGGCCGGGCATTCAAGGCACTCGCCCTTATTCTCCAGGCAAACCCATTGCCGAGGTTCAACGGGAATTGGGTCTGGATGAAGTGATCAAACTGGCCAGTAACGAAAATCCCGAGGGGCCTTTGCCCGAGGTGCTTGAAGCCGTCAACAAGGCCCTCCTGAAAATCAATCGTTACCCCGACGCCTCCTGTTTTGATCTTACCCGAAGGCTGTCCCAGCATCTTGAGGTGGCTCCCGAAAGCATCATTTTCGGCAATGGCAGCAATGAAGTCATCGACATGCTTATCCGCTCCCTGGTCAGCCCTGGGGAAAACGTGGTCTTCAGCCACCACAGCTTTATCGTATACGCCATCAGCACCGGAGTTCATTTCGAATGCGGCCGGCCGGTGCCCCTCGATGACCAGGACAAGCACGACCTGCAAGCCATGGCCTACCAGGTGGATAATAAGACCAAACTGGTCATCATCTGCAATCCCAACAATCCTACCGGGACCTACAACACCGCCAATGAATTTGATGAGTTTCTGGAACGCATTCCCGACGATGTCATTGTCGCCATGGATGAGGCCTATTACGAGTACGTGACAGCGGACGATTATCCTCAGACCCTGCCTATGCTGCAGGAGCATCCCAACCTGGTGATTCTACGTACTTTCAGCAAAATACACAGCTTGGCAGGATTGCGGGTGGGATACGGTGTCGGACATCCGGACTTGATCGGGGAAGTACACAAAACCCGGGAGCCATTCAACGTCAACATGCTGAGTCAGGCCGCTGCCATTGCCTGCCTTGAAAATTGGCACGAAGTTGCCGGACGCCGCCAGCGCAATCGAGAACGGATGAATGCACTGGCCAAAGGATTGACCGAACTCGGATTTACGGTGGTGCCCAGTCAAACCAATTTTATTTTGGTGCGGTGTGATGGGGATGCTGGTAAATTGACCAACGAATTGTTACACAAGGGTGTCATCGTACGCCCCATGGATGCATTTGGCCTTGGTGAAGGAACTTTGCGGATCAGCGTCGGGCTGTCCGCGGAGAACCAGGCCTGTCTGACCGCTCTCAAGGAGATCCTGAGCTGATGACCTCCGCACAGCCTGAAAAGAAAAAGGCGTTGGCCTATCGCCAGACCGGACAGCCGGACACACTGGTCAATGTGGGAGCCAATGTTTGTTTCGGGGCCGAAAAAATCGTCCTCATTGGTGGACCGTGTGCGGTGGAGAGCCAAAAGCAGATTACCGATACCGCCCGGGCTGTGGCCGAAGCCGGCGCGGTGATGCTACGCGGTGGGGCCTGGAAACCCCGGACCAGTCCCTATGATTTTCAGGGCTTGAAAGAAGAAGGCCTGTTGATGTTGGCCCAGGCGCGTCAAGAAACCGGGCTACCCATCGTCACGGAGGTACTTGATCCGCGGGATGTGGAAAAAGTTGGGGAAGTTGCCGATATGCTGCAGATCGGCAGCCGCAGTGTGCAGAATTTTCCTCTGCTCAGAGAGGTGGGGATCAGTGGGAAACCCGTTCTGCTGAAACGTGGCATGATGACCACTATTGAAGAATGGCTGGACGCCGCCGAGTATGTTCTGGCCGCCGGCAACAGCAACGTGGTTTTGTGCGAACGCGGAATCCGTACTTTTGATACAGCCCTGCGCAATACCCTCGATGTGTGTGCCGTGGCGGTTCTCAAGCATATAACCCACCTGCCGGTGATAGTGGACCCCAGCCACGCGGCGGGAGATTTTCGATATGTCGTCGCTCTCGCCCGGGCTGCCGTAGCCGTCGGGGCCGATGGTTTGTTGGTGGAAAGCCACTGGCGTCCTGCCGAAGCTTTGAGTGACGCCAACCAGAGCCTCACTCCTGGACAGTTTCAGGAACTGACCACTGAATGCCGGGCCGTGGCCACTGCCATTGGGCGCACTCTTTGATGGCGAACTTCCCTGTCGCATCCTGGGAGCATCTTACAGACGACCTCTTGCCTTCGGATGCCGTCATTGCTATCGACGGGCCTGCCGGTTCAGGCAAAAGCTCCACCGCCAAGGCTTTGGCCAAACGCTTCAATCTTCTTTATATCGACACCGGAGCAATGTATCGCGCCCTGACTTTGGCCGCTCTGAAGGGTGAGATTGACTGTTCCGAAGAAAACCTCCTGGTTGAACTGGCTTCTTCGTCCAGCCTGGAGCTGAAGACCGGCCGTGGAGAAATTGGTGTTTTCTGGAATGGGGAAGATGTTTCCCTGGCCATCAGAAATCCGGAAGTGGATGCCATGGTCTCATTGGTGGCATCGCACGGCGGAGTCAGAAATATCATGGTCAAATATCAGCAGGCCCTTGGCAGGCGTGGTGGGGTGGTCATGGAAGGCCGGGATATAGGCAGTGTCGTCTTTCCGCTGGCCACGGCCAAGATTTTTCTGCATGCCACTCTTGAAGCCCGGGTGGATCGGCGATTCAAACAAAACCAGCAGCGTGGCCACCAGGTGAGCCACGAGGAATTGACCGAAGAACTTGCCCGCCGGGACAAGAAATACAGTGAACGAGCCACCAGTCCGCTGGTCATCAGCCCCGATGCCCATGTGATTGACAGCAGTGGAATGAGTCTTGATCAACAGAATGACGCCTGCGCCCTGGCCTGCCTGGTCAACCCCGCCTTGGACCTTGAATTGGACACTGATCTGGAAACCGCCCTGCGGGAAATACCCGGCAATTACCGATTTGCCTATGCCATCATGAATGGTCTCAGCCGATTTTTCGGCATGAAGGAAGTGAACTGCCAGGGAAAAGCCGTGCCTAGAGGCTGTATTTTGGCATCCAATCACGTGAGCCTATGGGATCCGCCTTTGGTGGGTTCCACATTCCGTCGTTTCAGGGTCCATACCCTGGCCAAAGCCGAACTTTTTCGTATCTGGCCTCTCGGGGCCCTTTTCAGGTGGGTTGACAGCATTCCCATCAAGCGTAAGGGCTTTGACGGCACCGCCTTCAATTTGGCTTCAGAATCACTTTTGGCAGGCAACAACCTCCTGATTTTTCCCGAGGGAACAAGAAGGGCCATTGGTTTTCCGGGGCCGGTGCGCAATGGTCTGGGTATCCTTGTTCAGGCCACTCGTGCCCCCATGGTACCAATTTTCATCAGGGGCAGTTACGGACGATGCCCCATGGGTTCCCAACTTTCTCCCCTGGAAATCAGTCATGGCCCGGTAATTCGCTGGCACGGGCTGGACGCCCTGTTGGAAACCACGGATCGCAAGGAAGTGAGCCGCCGCATCGCCAGGTTGTGTCAATCTGCTTTCGAGGAGCTTCAAGCTCGAAGTTTTGATCGTATTTCGCAAACCGACTTTGAAAAGAAAGTGGGGTGCAAGCAGTTGAAAAAGTTTGCACTCCGTCAAAAAAAGGTATTCGGAACCTAATCGGTTGCATGGAACCGTTGAAGACTCCCGGACTTTGCCAAATATACTCCCTGAAACGCCTTGCGCCCTGGCTCAAGGCCAACTATCTTTCTTTGCTCATCGGACCAGTCAGGGCCCGGTGTATCATTATGTCACTAGGAGGCAATCTTTCATGACCACCAACCCCAATCCCGGGTCCGAGGAAAATCACGAGGAAGCCGCAAAGGCTCCCGTGCCAACTTTGGACGAAACTCCCAACCCTATTGAGGAGACTGAAGAGAAGGAAAGCCATCATGCGGCTGCCGAAGTTCTTCCGACTCCCGCTGCTCCCAAACTGAGCACTAGTTTCGATCCCAACAGCATTGTCAACCTTGATTTCCGCGAGGAAGAAGGCGAAGACGACGATCTGAGTTTCGACGACATGCTGGCTCTGATGAACCAGTACGAAGAAACACTGACTGATATCCAGGAAGGCCAGATCCTTCCGGGTACCGTCATCGAAGTGCGTGAGAACGAAGTTCTGCTCAACATCGGCTTCAAGAGTGAAGGCGTGATCGACCTCAACGAGTTCAGCAACACCACTGTGGCTGAGGGCGATACTTTCGACGTTTTCCTGGAGAAACTGGAAAATCAGGATGGCCTGGTTGTTCTGTCCAAGGAACGCGCCGACTTCCTGAAAGTCTGGGACAAGATCAAGGTTGCCCACGAAGCCGGCGACATCGTCACCGGTAAGGTCGACCGACGGATCAAGGGTGGATTGGTGGTCAAGTTGTGGGGCGTGGATACCTTCCTGCCCGGCAGCCAGGTTGCCCTGCGCCAGGTACCGAACCTGGAAGATATGATCGGCGAAGAAATCAACTGCCGTATCATCAAGAAGAACAAGCGTCGTCGGAACGTGGTTGTTTCGCGCCGCATCGTGCTCGAACTGGAGCGCGAAGACAAGAAACGCAGCCTGATCTCCGAACTGGAGAAGGGGCAGGTCCGTATGGGTATAGTCAAGAACATCACCGACTTCGGTGCGTTTGTTGACCTCGGCGGCATCGATGGTCTGTTGCACATCACCGACCTGAGTTGGGGGCGTGTCACGCACCCCAGTGAAGTTGTCGGCATCGGTCAGGAGATCGAAGTCAAGGTGCTGGACTTCGAGGAAGAACGCGAACGCATCAGCCTGGGTCTGAAGCAACTTCAGAACTACCCCTGGGACGATGTCGAAGCCAAGTATCCCGAAGAAAGCGTCGTGCGTGGTCGCGTTGTTTCGATCACCAACTACGGTGCCTTTGTGGAACTGGAGAAGGGTGTCGAAGGTCTCATCCATATCAGTGAGATGAGCTGGACCCGCCACATCAAGCACCCGAGCAAGGTCGTCAGCATCGGTGACGAAGTTGACGTGATGGTGCTCAAAATCGACAAGCAGAACGAAAAGATCAGCCTCGGTCTCAAGCAATGCGAGAGCGACCCCTGGCTGACCCTGATCGAACGCTACCCCGTTGGCTCGACCATCGACGGCAAGGTGCGCAACCTAACCGACTTCGGTGCCTTTGTTGAAGTGGAAGAAGGCATCGACGGGCTGGTTCACATCTCCGATATGAGCTGGACCCGCCGCGTTCGCCATCCCAAGGAGTTGCTCAAACGTGGTGACGAGATCACCGTGCAGATCCTGGACATCGACGCCAACAAGCGCCGCATCAGCCTGGGTATCAAGCAGATGCAGGAAAACCCCTGGCCGAACCTGGCCGAGGAGTACCCCATCGGTCGTGAACTCGAGGGTGCCGTCAGCCGCATGCTCGACCATGGCGTGATCGTCTCCATGGGGGAAGATCTGGAAGGCTTTGTGCCTCTCGGTCATATCGGTATCCCCAAGCTGGATAAACCCCAGTACTACCTCAAGGAAGGCGAAGATGTTGTGGTCAAGGTGATCAAAATGGACACCGAGAACCGTCGCATCGTTCTTTCCATTGCCGAACGGCTCAAAGATGACGGTGATGAGATTCTTGAAGCCTTCATCGAAGCTCACCCTCGTCTTGAAGACGTTGTTGCGGCCGACCTGGAAGCTGAAGCTGCTGAAAAAGCCACCGGAGGTTCAAAAGGAACTGAAGATGCAGCGACATCTGACGATTATGATGCCGCTGAAGCAAATATAGAGTCTGAGGTTGCCAAGGTCTCTGAAGCTGTTGAGGTTGCTGCTGAAGCTCCTGAAGCGGCCAAGGAACAGGAAGAAGCTGAAAAGCCCAAGGACGAGGCCGGCGAGTAAGAAACAGCCGGGAAGAGAAATTCCCGGTTGTTTCGCCTGTGAGAGGGGTGGGGTTTTAACCCCGTCCCTCTTTCTTTTAACCGTCATGGCGAGGACCCATTCATGAGTGATGACCTGCAACAACTGATGCCTCTGGTATCACTGGATTCTGCCGATTCTAAGGACCATCAAACAGTCAAGGTCGCCTTCTGGACTCTAGGCTGTCGCCTGAATCAGTACGACACCGAAGGCATCAAAACCGCCATGACGGGACATTTTGCCGTGGAAGTCGTCCCCTGGAATGAAGCAGCCCATGTTTACGTCCTTAACAGCTGCACCGTCACCCACAAGGCCGATCAGGAATGTCGGCGCCTCGCTCGTCAGGCCAAGCGTCGCAACCCTCAAAGCAAGGTCATTGTCGCCGGATGTTACGCACAAACCCAACCCGAGGCCCTCACCAGAATCATCGAAATTGACGGAGTGGTGGGCAACGCCAACAAGGACGATGTGGCCGAGTGGCTGCCCCGGGTTCTGGGCAATGATCATCCCCTGCTGGCCGTTGATGAATTCACCGACAATCCGGTCTTCGACTCGCCCCTGATTGAAACTTTCACTGGACACAGCCGTGCGTTCGTCAAAATTCAGGATGGTTGCAATTTGCGTTGCACCTACTGTTTGATATGGAAGGCGCGTGGTCCCGGGCGTTCCCGCAGCGAGCTGGACGTGATCAACCAGCTGCAAAAACTCGTAGACAGTGGTTATCACGAAGCCATTTTGGCCGGTATTCACCTCGGTGGATACGGGAGGGATTTGGCTTCCAGAACACCCCTGGTCAAATTGCTCGAAAAAGTATTGGTGGAATTTCCCGAGTTGCGTATTCGTCTGAGCAGCATCCATCCCAATGAAGTCAGCGAAGAATTGCTGGCTTTGTTTCGGGAATATTCAAACCTGCGACCGCATCTTCATATGAGCCTGCAAAGCGGTAGCAGCAGTGTCTTGAAACGTATGAAACGGCCATATCGAAGTAAACGGGCCTGGGAAGCCATGCGCCAGGTTGACGAAACTTTGCCTGATTTCGGCATCGGTGCCGATATCATCGTCGGGTTTCCCGGCGAAACTGATGAAGAGTTCGAAGAAACCCGTCGCCTGGTGGAGGAAATGCCCTTTAGTTATCTGCATGTCTTTCGCTTCTCAAAGCGGCCCGGAACTCCGGCCGCCGACATGCCCGATCAGGTACCTCCGGCAGTCATTGCCAAACGCAGCACTATTTTGCGCGAACTGGCAGCCGGTAAAAAGGCTCGTTTTGAAAGGACAATGATCGGCACCGAACGTGAATTGATCATCGAGTCCGAAGGTGCACGATCCGGTTTCAGGAACGCCACCGCAGACAACTACGCCACCGTCCTGGTCAGGGGCCATTTGCCGGCTGGGACCTTGGCCCTGGTAAAGATTGAAAACATGGTCGATGGCATCCTTTCCGGTGTCGTTTCCAAAGTCATCCATGAAGCCCAAGGAGTGAACCCCGTTGGCTGATTTCCAAAGCGAGTTGAAGGCCTTGGCCAAACCCGGCGATCGCGGGGACGGTTGTCGTGTTTTCATTGAAACCTACGGTTGTCAAATGAATGTCTACGACAGTCAGGCCATCGGCGGTCTGCTGAACAAGGACGGCTTCGATACCGCAGCCGATATTTTTGAGGCCGATGTCGTCCTGCTCAACACCTGCAGCGTGAGGGAGCTGGCGGAGCACAAAATCATCAGCCGGGTGGGGGAGATCCGCCGCCAGCGACGCAACGCCCATCTGCCTTCGGTTACAGTTGGGATTTGTGGTTGCATGGCGGAACGCCTTGGCGATGAACTGCAGAAAGGCAACAACCGTGTCGACCTGGTGGTGGGTGTGGACAACTACGACAAGCTGCCCGGCATGATCAGTGAATTGATGGCAACCCAAACCGCCACTCGCCGTAAACGCACCGCCACCGGTCACCGCACTGACGCTCATTATGTGGCCCCTCCTGTCATCTATCCTGTCAACAACAGCCACCTGGTGACCATTCACAAGGGATGCGATTACAAGTGTACCTACTGCATCGTGCCTTACACCCGGGGACCTCAAACCGAGAAATCCCCCCAGGCCATCCTGGAAGAAATCCGCACTCTGGTCGAGACCGGCGCCACCGAAGTCACCCTCCTCGGTCAAAATGTGACCGCTTACCACTGGCAAAAGGAAATGGATTTTGCCGCCCTGCTGGAAAGTGTTTCGGGCATCGAGGGATTGCAGCGTATTCGTTTTCTGACCGGACATCCCCGGGACATGCACCAGCACACCATGGATGCCATTGGAGCGTTGGACAAAGTCTGCCCCTGGCTGCATCTACCCATCCAGAGCGGTAGCAATGCCATCCTGAAACGTATGAAACGTCTCTACAAGAAGGAAGAATACCTGGAAATGGTGGACTACGCCCGGCAAGTTGTTCCCGATGTCACTTTCAGCACCGACATCATTGTTGGTTTCCCCGGTGAAACCGAAGAAGATTTTCAGGCTACCCTTGAGGTCCTGCGCAGGGTAAAGTACGATCAGATCTTCTCTTTCAAGTACAGCGAGCGGCCAGGTGTGCCCGCTGCCAAACTTGCCGACGACATAGGCACGAATGAGAAGAAGCGTCGTTTGGCTGAAGTGATGGCTTTGCAGGAGAAAATCTGGAACGTCGAAGCCGCCCGGGAGGTTGGAAAGACCTGGACCGGCATAGTGGAAGCTCCCGCGCGACATCCAGGGGATTCCTGGAGGGTGCGCACGCCCAACAACCGCAAATTCGTGGTGGCCGACAATTTAATTGATCAGGGTCTGAAAATTGGGGATGAGGTTTCCGCCCGCATCACCGGTTTTGCCAACACCACGTTCCTGACGGGTGAGTGATCGCCCCCAGAGAGCGAATCAACCGTTTTCGCAAGGAGATTCATCGTGTGGGTTTTCCGAGGACTGATCTTTGTGGTTCTGCTCTTTGTGCTGGTAATTTTCTTTGTGAGCAACAGCGGCCAAGCCGTGGACCTTAACTTTTTTGGTCACCAGTTTCTTCAGGTTTCCTTTTACTGGGTAGTGGCAGCCTGTTTCATTCTGGGTTTTGCCACCAGCTTTGTTTTGGCCGCCCTGCGTGAGTTTCGCTTCCAGCGAACCATTTCCAAACTGAAAAAAACCCTGGCCCTCAAAGACAAGGAAATTCACAACTTGCGTACGCTGCCTCTGAGTAGGGAATCCGCTTCCGACCAGACGGCCCTGGAACGAAAGGCAGACGGCGGTGACTGATTTTCTGCCCTGGATTGTTGGACTATTCTTTTTTGCCCTGGTGGTTTATTACGTCTGGAATTCCCTGCGGGAAACCCAAACTACCACTTCACCCGAAGACCGTTACCACCACGCGCTGGAAATGTGGCTCGACGGAGACCTGGCAGTAGCCACTGAAATACTTCACGATCTTGTCCACGATCATCCCCAGTCCATCGACCCCTATTTACAGTTGGGAACCCTGCTCCGTCTTCAGGGCGATCCCGGCCGCGCTGTTGTTCTGCACCGGGGATTGACCGTACGAACGGATCTGTCACGTCCCAAAAAAGTGATCGTAGGCCTGGCCCTGGCGGAAGATCTTCTGGATCTACAGCAATGGAATGACGCAAAGGAAGTTCTCGACACCCTGGTTCGCGACGCCTCCGCAAAAACCCGCTACTGGAAGGCCCGGTTTGTTCACTGGCACGAGATGGGAAACCTGCCCGAGGCTGGCCGAGCACTCCAACAGGGCATGAAATCCGCGCCGGAAGCGGACCGTTCCTGGTTTTCCAGTGCTTATGTATCCTACCAACTGGACAGGGCCCTGCAGCATGTTCGGGCTGGTGAATTCAAGGCCGCGGGTCCTTGCCTGAAGGATGTCAAAAACATTCCCGAGGCCCACAGCCGCTTGATCCTTGTGCGAGCCATACTGGCAGCCTCGGACAACAATCCCGCCGAGGCTTTGACCCTGGCCTCCAAAGAACTTCTGGATAGTCCCCACGAACTTTCGCTTTTTTTGCCGATGCTGCAGCATGTCCTGCTCCAATCAGGGCAATATTCCCGTACCGTACCCATTTTGGAACGGGCCTGCCAGTCCGAGCATGCACCTCCCTCGCTCTGGATCAATCTCGCTCTTCTTTACGAGAAACTTGGACAACGCGACAAGGCGCTGCGTCTTCTGGAATCAAAAAGTTGTCGCGCCGGTTTTACGCCAGACAAGGCGGCACCCTTCCTGAAATTGCTCGTCAAAGATAACCCCGGCACTGATTTTTCGAGGGTCTGGAACGTCCTGGAAATACCTGCGGAAAGTCATGACTGTAAATGCAGCCATTGCGGCCATCATGAAACTGTTATCCGCTGGTTCTGTCCCCAGTGCCATGAGTTTGAAACCTTTCAGGCTGAACCGCGAATCACGGAGGCCATTTGAAGTGAAAAAAATCTGGCTCCTTATCTGCTGTCTCGTTGTTTCCCTGGTTTTCTTTCTGCCAACCGTGGCCGGGATGCGGCAGGTGGAAGGACTGTTTGCCGAAGCCCGCTATGACGATGCCCGGAAAATCCTTGATTCCTGATCAGAAGTCACCCTGCCGGGAGAAGATGCACTCTGGCGCAGTCGTCTGACCACAACCCCTCGCACAGCCGCCGAGTTGTTGGCCGAAAATCTCAAGGATTCAGCCATCCCCGAATCAACCCGGCAAGGCATGGCCCTGCAGCTTTCTCAAATCCATTTTGCCCGGGGTGAGTTTAAAAGTACCCATGCCATTTTGAAGAACCTGATCTCCCGGAGCACCAACAGGATTCCCGGTGAAATTTATCTTCTGGCCGGGTTGACCGAACGCACCGCCAGCAATTTGCAGGCCGCCCGTGAAATGCTTGCTTCGGTCAAGCCGGATGATCCTGCCTTTGGCGCCGCACGCTATTACCTCGGCGATATCAGCCTCGAAAGCAACGACCCGGAACTGGCCCTGCGCTATTTTGAATCCGGCCAGAAAAACGCCACCGAAGAGGATTTTTCCCGGCTCAAAGCAGGGCAATGGCGAGCCTTGCGAATTAACGGCCAGGACAACGAGGCGGCACGCCTGTTGAACGATCTTGAACGAGACTCCGCCGGTTGTCTGGCCCTGGTCGAGATTGGTCGGGTCCTGCAATTGGAAGCTGATAAAAATTCCGCCCGGGTGGCTGCCAATCTCCAGGCAGAGCCCGATTCCCTGGCAACAGCTCCCACTGACAATTCCGGACGATATTGCCTGCAGATCGGTGCCTTCAGTGATCGCAGTCTGGCCCTCGAGTTCAAGAAACGTTTTCTGGATCAATTGCCGGATTTGGCCATCACCGAAGTACGTGATCTGCGGGGGCAGTTCCTGTACAAGGTTCGCTTCGGTTCCTTCGTCAATCCGGCCCTGGCCCGCAGCGAGGCCAAGCGCCAGAAGAAAAGACTTGGCCTGGATGTCATCGTGGTGGATTTGAGCTCCGCCGACAGTGGTCGCTGATATATCATGAGCAAACCCAATGGCCGCAAACTGACTCCCATGCTTACCCAGTACCTGGAAATCAAGAGCCAATATCCCGGCTCACTTTTGCTCTTCCGCATGGGTGATTTCTACGAAACTTTCTTCGAAGACGCAAAAACCCTGTCCCAGGTGGCCGGCGTCACCCTGACCAGTCGCGACGCTCGCAGCGATCACCCGGTGCCCTTGGCCGGAGTTCCATTTCATTCCATCGACACCTACCTGACTCGTCTGTTGCGCGCGGGAATCACCGTGGCCATTTGTGAACAGGTAGAAGATCCTGCTCAGGCCAAGGGGTTGGTCAAGCGCGCCGTCGTCGAAGTGGTCAGCCCTGGCACGGCCACCGCCCCCGAACTGGTTGAAAGTTCCACTGGGCATTTCTGTTTGGCCTGGGTACCCGGCAAAAAAAATGAGTCCGATGGCTGGGCCCTGTTGGATGCCTCCACCGGCGAATTCCGTTGCGGCCAGGAGCAGGCATCCTTGGAAAGTCTTTGCCAGCGCCACGCCGTTCGCGAAGTGATCGTGCGCGAGAGCACTGATTCGGCCAAGGTCAGAGCTTGGCAATCGTCCATGCCTCGCATGGTCATCAGCTTGGCCAACGACGCCTGGTTTCATCCTGCTTTTGCCCGCCAAACCCTTCTGGATCATTTTGAAGTGTCCAACCTGACGGCATTTGGGCTGGAAGATAGCGAGCGCACCCCGGCCGCCACTGCCGCAGGTTCGGTGCTGCGTTATCTGGGCAGTCTTATCCTGAAAAGACCAGCCCAGGTCACTTCGTTGCGTTTCAACAGTCGAGCCGATCGGTTGATTCTAGACGAAGAGACACTGCGCAATCTGGAGATTTTCCGCACCTTCAGAGGGGAAACCGGGGAAGGAGCCCTCATTCATCATATCGACGAAACCCTGACGGCCATGGGCCGTCGATTGCTGGAACAACGGCTGGCCGAAGCTCTCACCAACCTGGATCAACTCGACCTTTGGCATGCCGGCATCGAATCCGCCTTGCAGGATCGCCCATGGAGAGAGGATCTGCGCACAATTCTGCGCAAGGTGGGGGACCTGGAACGTTTGACGGCCCGAACCGCCTCCGGTCGCATCGGTCCCACTGCCTTGCGGCAAGTTGGCCACAGTTTGGCTGCCCTGCACGAGCTTCAAGTCACCGCCCCCGAGAAAGAACACCACCTTCATCCCATTGTCGTGTGGCTTTCGGAAGTGGACGATTTTTCGGAACTATCAGGGATAATCCTGCGGTTCATCAGTGAAGATGCTCCCGCCACCATGCGTAAGCCTGGTTTCATTGCCACAGGTGTCAACCCGGAGTTGGACCAATGCCGGGCTATCGCCAACGACAGCAAGAGTTTTTTGGCCGGGCTGCAACAGAGTGAGAGGGAGCGCACGGGCATCGGCACTCTCCGTGTCGGCTTCAACCGGGTGTTCGGTTACTACTTCGAGGTGACCAAGAAATATCTGGACAAGGTCCCGGATGACTACGAACAAAAACAAACCCTGGTCAACGCCTGCCGATTCCACACCGAAGAGCTGAAGCAGGCTGAAACAACCATCCTGGAAGCGGAAGAAAAGGCTGATGCGTTGGAAGCGGAAATCTTCCAGGAAATGCTTGTCCTGATCACCGAACGGCTGGACTCCATCCACGTGGCCTGCCGGCAGATTGCCCAGGTGGACCTGTTGCTGGGCTTTGCCGAATCAGCCGAGAAGAATCAATACTGCCGGCCCGTTTGCAACGACACCATGGAACTGAGGATCACTGCCGGCCGGCACCCTGTGGTGGAGCAACTGCTGGACCATGATTTTATTGCCAACGATACCCTTGCCGACGGTACCGACCACCAGGTCCTTCTCCTGACGGGACCCAACATGGGAGGTAAAAGCACTTACCTCAGGCAAATTGCCCTGATCACCCTGATGGCCCAGGCCGGTGGTTTTGTTCCCGCCCGAAGTGCCCACATCGGCATTGTCGATCGTATTTTCACCCGGGTGGGCGCCAGCGACAACCTGGCCAGGGGCGAGTCGACTTTTTATATGGAGATGAGTGAGACTGCCAACATTTTGCACCAGATGAGCCGCCGCAGCCTGGTCATCCTCGACGAAATCGGCCGGGGCACCAGCACCTACGATGGTTTGAGCCTGGCCTGGGCTATCACCGAGTTCTTGAACAACCCGCACGGACCGCGTCCTCGTTCTGTTTTCGCCACCCACTACCATCAACTCACCGAACTTGAAAACGAGCTGCCCGGCCTGGTCAACCTGCGTCTGGAAGTCAAGGAGTGGGAAGGCAAGATCATTTTCCTGCATTCGGTGGGTCCTGGCCGCAGCGACAAGAGTTACGGCATTCACGTGGCCCGCCTGGCCGGTCTGCCGGAAACGGTCCTGCAACGGGCCCAGGACATTTTGGCGACCCTTTCGGTGGTGGATCAACGGGACCTGCCGACTTTACGTCCTGCCGACCGGGGCCTGCCACAGGTGCCAGGCGTTCCGGACGCCGGCCAGTTGAGCCTCTTCCAAGAATCGGAACGCGATACACTGGATGCACTGCACGATCTGGATCTGGAAAAAATCAGCCCCATGGATGCCTTCATGTGGCTGGCCAAAATCAAAAAACAGCTGACGGATTGATATGGTGTTCATCAAGAAATGATCAAGCTCACCTTGGCAAGTGACGATAACTACATGAGATTATCATTGAACAGGAATCGATCTGCCTGGGATCGTTGCGAGGGAATAATGTCGATGGAAATCAAATGGACCGTGGTAATGGTAATGCCGGGGGAGGACGAACTCTCTCTTTTGGCTGAACTGAACGGGCGCCAGGATGCCCAACTGGTGGGCATCGTGGACCCGGACGGGTTGTCCGTTGGCGCCGGTTTAGCTGAAATCATGGCCTTGCCCGTCTACCGGGACCTTGCTTCGATTCCCCCTGGAAAAGCCCGTTTTCTGGTCCACCCCCCCCTGAACGAAGCCGTTGATGCCATCATAGGCGATGCCCAGACCTTCCAATTGACTCCCGTGACGGCGGCCAATTTTTCCAATCTCCTGGTTGATCGCGCCCTGAACGCAGCCTCAACTCCCCGGCCCGGCTCCGCCCGTGTGAATTTTGATTTTTTGGAGACTGAAACTTCCGCCATTCACGAAACCCTGGGCCGCATCGAGGAAGCCCTCGATCGGGAAGCCCTGCTACGGTGGCTCTTGAAACTGGCTACCAAGGCCACAGGAACAGGCAGTGGCTCCATCATGCTCTTTGATGAGGCAACCCAGGAGCTCTATGTCGCCTTCGCCCACGGCCTGAGCCAGACAACCCTGCACCGGACCCGAGTACGTCTTGGGGACGGCATCAGTGGGAGGGTGGCCGCAAACGGCAAGGCCGAGATTATCCTGGGCAATCAAAAACCTGGTGCCAGTCGCGATCGGTCCGATCTCAAATCTTCCATCTGCGCGCCCATTCACTGGCAGGACAAACTCCTCGGAGTGCTCAATCTCTCCACCTCCGCCGGTGACCGGGATATCACCCACGAGGCCTTGGCAGTGGTCGAGAACCTGACTCAGCGTTTCGGTCTGATCCTGAATCGTTTCCTGCGACTTCAAACCGTGCGTGATGGCGAGGTCTTTCGGAAAATTGAAGAAGATCTGGACA
The DNA here is from genome assembly GCA_024275485.1 of Candidatus Krumholzibacteriota bacterium. Taxonomy (GTDB): domain Bacteria; phylum Krumholzibacteriota; class Krumholzibacteriia; order LZORAL124-64-63; family LZORAL124-64-63; genus LZORAL124-64-63. The sequence continues at coordinate 92,441 of JAJRZA010000022.1, forward strand.
ATTCTAGCCATGTGCCTTTGCCTGTCAGCACCACCCTCTGCGACTGGGCTGAAAATTTGAAAGATATTACCGGGGCCGACTATCTCAGCTTGAGCATCCTGACAGCTGATGGTGGACTTTTGGTTGCCGATTCCGAAGATGTCCACTACGAAACACCGCCTGCCCCTGAAAAAGACGCCGTTCTGGCCTCCGGAAGTCCTTTGGTTTTGCGACCCGCAGCCGATCAGCGCCATCCCGATGGTGAAAATGACAGCACCGTATTTCATCTGCCTGTGGGTAAAGGGCCAACCCGTGCCTTGATGACAGTGGTTTTCAACACCGCTTCGCGTGCCCACCACTTCCACACCATAAGTTCCGAAGCTATTTACCTCGTCAATCGGCATGTGGCCAATTTTCTGGATAAAGCCTCGACCACGGACCAGATGGACCGATTGACAACCCTGGCCAGCACCCTGACGGACCTGTCCACCCTGGATCCTGGCGACATAAGCAAGTTGTGCCAGCGGATCGTCTCGGCCGCCTGTCAGCTGACTGGTGCCCAGAAGGCCTGTATCCTGCAGAATGAAAAAGATTTGGCAGATTGTCTTGATGGGCCCATGGGCCCGGCCATGCGAAGCGAAGCTTTGCGCCTGTTGCATGATGCCGGAAAACGGGGGTGGAGCTCCACCATTTTGAATGCGGATCCAGCCCCGGGTTCCTCTGAACCACCTCAGAGTTTGCTGGCTGTTCCCCTGAAGGCAGGAGAGCCTTTCCCAGGGTTGATAATGCTCAATAAAAAACGTTTGCATCCCCTGGATGGCGCCTCTTTTACCGAATTTGACGCCCTTTTTGCCCGCCGCTTGTTGCCTGTTTTTCACGCCCGGGCCAGCCAACCGGTATCAACGACACAGATAGCGGAGCCGCCATCGGGACTGCCACCTGTGGTTCCCGCTCCCATACAGGGCCCGATGGATCAGCCGGCACCCACAGCGATCTTGGACATCAGGAAAATTCTGGCCGTGGAAATAGACCGCTGCAAGCGATATCATACCATGGTTGGGCTGGCTGGCTTCAGGGTGACGCCCACCTCCGGAATGGTACCCGATTTACAGCATTTGATCTTGAAACTGAATGCCAAATTACGTTCCAGTGACCAGGCAGGTTGCCTACCTGATGGTACGATCCTTATCGTGGTGCCAGAGGACATTCAATCCCTGCCCATGTTGCTGAAAAGGGCGACTGCTATTTTGAAGCAAGCAGCAGGCCAGGATGACATGTTGGTGCAAACCTCCAGTCGTGTGTATCCGGGCTCCGGCAAGAACGCCGAGGAGTTGATTAACGCTGTTTTGGCGACCATCAGCTAACGTTATCCCCACCTTTTCCACCCGGAATCCCATTCAAGCCCTGAACCCGGTTGACGTCACCACACCACCTGTTTTAACTTCTCAGCTAGGAATCAGGCCGTGTCCAGGGACGGCCCGTTACGACCAACCCATTCGGATATTATTCAGAAAGCACAGGATTTCCCCATGAAGGGCAGCATGGCCAGCCAGAACTCTGCAAATTCCCCGCAACAAATCCGAGTCCTCGACGGGGCCACCACCGACCGCATTGCCGCTGGAGAGGTGGTGGAGCGCCCGGCCAGCATCGTCAAGGAGTTGGTGGAAAACGCTCTCGATGCCGGGGCGGCCAAAATCACCATCACCCTGCAAGACGGCGGTCTTACCAGTCTGACAGTCGATGATGACGGTCATGGAATTCCATTTCAGCAACTGCCCCTGGCGTTTGAGCGCCATGCCACCAGCAAAATCGCCACCGCCGCCGACATCATGCGCGTGGGCAGCTTTGGCTTCAGGGGAGAAGCCCTGGCGAGCATCTCGTCCGTGGCCATGGTGCGTTGCATCAGCCGGATTGCCGACGAAGACACCGGTGGCTTGATTGAAGTCTCCGCCAGCGAAATCACCCGCCGTGAGCCGGCCCCGCGCAACGTGGGCACCACCATCACCGTCAGCGATCTGTTTTTCAACACTCCGGCCCGGCGCAAATTCATGAAAACCTCCCAGGCTGAGAAACGGGCCATCATGAAATTGATGACCCAGCTGGCTCTAGGCCATCAGGAGATCCGCTGGCTGGTCAAGGCCGACAACACTGTGGCCATGGATCTGCGGCCGGCCGCCTCCCTGACCGATCGCGCAAGGGATTTGCTGGGCAGCTCGGTCATGGAACACATGACCCGCTTTGAAATGCAGAAGGGTGGCTTCAGCATCGGCGGCCTGGCCTCACGCCCCACCTGGACCCGTGGAAACCGGGAGCAACAGTTTATCTTCATCAATCGGCGTCCGGTGGAGAATCGCGCCCTGAGCCAGGCCATCGTCATGGCCTATCGGGAAGTTATTCCCGCCGGCAAACATCCGGTTGTCATCGCTTTCTTGCAGGTTCCCGACGGTGAAGTGGATGTCAATGTGCATCCGGCCAAAACCGAAGTGCGTCTGCTCCTGGAACGCGAAATCTTCGGTATGTTGAAGAATGCGCTGCAGGAAGGCCTGAGCCTGCGCAGTGCCGACGAAATGCGCCCCTGGAGTGGTTACTCCCATGGTGGAGGCACCGACACCGACGCCACCGGAAGAGTTGCCCAGGCCCAGGATGATTATCTGCGCAAGGAATTTCAGCGTGGGGGAAGCGCCGGTTTCGAACATAGAGGCGTGCCTGCCGGACAGGGCGAATTGTTCACCGCCTCGGCCACTCGCGCTCCTTTTCCTGATCCCAATGCCGAAGGCTTGTCAGGCCAGAACGGCTATCTCAGCGATGGCATGACCCAACAGGATCCACCCCTGCACTCTGCCCCTTTTTGGCAACTGCATCGCACTTACATTGTGACGCAAATCCGAGGCGGCCTTGTGCTGATCGACCAGCACAACAGCCACGAACGCATTCTTTACAACGAGGCCCAGAAAGCCTTGGAAAGCGGTGGGACTGTTGGTGGTGTTCCCACTCAACAACTGCTCTTTCCAGCCCACCTGGAATTGACTCCTGGCCAGATCCAAGCCTGGCAAACCCACGCCGATCAGATGACGGCCATGGGCTTCACCATCGAACCTTTTGGTGGTCAGAGTATTCTGGTGCAGGGAATTCCCGCCAGCCTGAAGAACTGGAACGAAGGCCGGTTGCTTCTGGACATCCTCGATGATCTGGCCTGGGACGACAAGCCCAGTCAGGAAAACCAGGTGGACCTGTTGGCCAGCTACGCCTGCCACGCCGCCGTGCGTGCCGGCGAGCCCCTGACTTTGCCCGAGATGCAGAATCTTGTGGACCAGCTCTTTGCAACCGATACGCCGCTGTCGTGTCCCCATGGGCGACCTACCCTGATCCAGTTTACTCTCAGTGAGTTGGAGAAGAAGTTCGGGCGGAGTTAAAAATGGTGGGCGGGGATTTTTCCGGTCAGGTTTGTCCCGCCATTGTTGGTCCCACTGCATCCGGCAAGACTTCTTTGGTTACGGCTTTGGCTGCGCAGATTCCTATTGAAGTGATCAGCCTGGACAGCCGGCAAATCTATCATGGTTTGCGCATCGGAACGGCTCAACCCACCGCTGAAGAATTGGACATTTGTCCTCATCATCTTGTCGATTTTATCTCCCCGGATGAAAAGTATGACGCGGTTCGTTTTCGGAATGATTTTGAGCGTGTTTTTGCTGAAATCAAAGGGCGGGGGGGAGTTCCTGTTCTGGCTGGTGGGGCAGGGATGTATCTCGCTGGTTTGCGGGATGGTTTTATGGCTATCCCTGGTAATTCGGAAGAAAAGTTGGCTGCAGCCAGGAAGGAAGTTGCTTCGTGGGATAGTGAAGAACTTCGTCAAAAACTTCAAAAAGCGGATCCGGAATCTTACGAAAGAATTCATTTCAATGATATTTATCGCAGCCAGCGGGCCATGGAAATTTATCTTATTTCGGGCCAGACGATGACTGCATTGACCAAAGTGCAGGTATCAAACCCCAGCCTTGGTTTGTCTTTTCCCGCATTTGTTTTGACGCGTTCCGTTGAGGATTTGGACGACCGGATTGCCCAACGCACCAGTTTGATGCTGGAGCAGGGGTGGATAGATGAAACCCGATCGGCATTGGAAAAGCACGACAAATTGGGGCCGGGTTTGCAAAGTATTGGTTACCGGGAGATTGTCGATTTTTGGGACGGGCGGGTGAGTCGTTCCGAGCTTGACGCAGCCATAGTTCTTGTTACTCGGCAATATGCCAAAAGACAAAGGACCTGGTTTCGGAATATGAAAGATTCGGTAGATGGTCATCCGGAAAGTGGCATTCTACTCCAGGAAATACGTAGCGTGTTTCCATAATCTATTTGGAGCGGGCTACGAGGCTCGAACTCGCGACCCCCAGCTTGGGAAGCTGATGCTCTACCAACTGAGCTAAGCCCGCTCCGGACGGCCAAAATAACTGCCGCCACCATATGAAGTCAACCACAATGCGCCAAGCCGATCCATCCACGTGATCCTTAACCCCATCATCCAAAAATGGTTGCCCCAGCAACCAACCGATAGTTGCCCCCGCAACGATCCTGTGCTTACTTAGTCCCCATCATGCTGATGCTAATCCGCGCATTCCCAAAACCCTTGGACCAGTTGCACGACTGGCACTTCGGCGACTCCATCACCCACCTCGACGGCCGCCCCGTCGAGGACATCATCGACCTCTACTATTACACCCCCGAGGCCGACAAGACGACCCTGACCATCAAGCGCAAAGAAGGAGACAGGGTCATCGTCACCATGGACCCCGAGGACATCGACGCCGTGACCGGCTGTTTTGCCCCCATGGAGTTCAAAACATGCGCCGCCCAGTGCGTCTTCTGCTTCATCGACCAAAACCCAAAGGGCATGCGCGACCAGATCTACGTCAAGGATGAAGACTACCGCTTCAGCTTCCTGTACGGCAACTATATCACCCTGACCAGCCTGGGCAAACGCGGCCTCAAGCGCATCATGGAACAAAAGATGTCGCCATTGTACGTTTCGGTGCATGCCACGGACATCGACGTGCGCACGAGCATGCTGGGGATCAAAAAGCGCATGGATGTGGTGGCCATTCTGCGTGAGCTGACCGAAGCGGGCATCGAGATCCACACCCAAGTGGTGCTCTGTCCAGGCTGGAACGAAGGCAAAATCCTCGAGAAGACATTCTTCGACCTGCTCTACCTTGCCACACCAGCAGACACCACTCTGGATGAAGATGGGGGAGTGCCCGGTGGGTTTTTCAATCTTGAAGACAAAGATGACGACACAGCCAACAGCATTGGCGGTGTCCGCAGCCTGGCCATCGTCCCGGTGGGATTAAGCGCCCATCGTGAAGGCCTGACCAAACTGGAACCGGTGAGCGACGAGTTGGCCCACGCCACCATCGAACAGGTGCGCGCTTGGCAAACCATCGCCCTGAAAAAACTCGGCTACCGGCTGGTTTATCTCAGCGACGAATTTTATCTGCAAACAGGTGCGCCATTTCCCGGTACCGCGCAATATGATGGTTTCTGGCAGGTGGACAACGCAGCCGGCCTCACGCCAAGACTGCGCGAATGCTGGCAGGAAGCCCTCCAATGGGCTGCCGAAGATGACAATCTGCCCAAACGTCCGCTGACCGTGCTGACCAGCCATCTGGCAGCCAAAGCCTGGCGCCGGGAATTCACGCCTGTTCTTGAAGCCGCCCTGGCCCCACCAATTGAAGTCATCGGGCTCGACAATACCTTCTATGGCAACACCGTCACCGTGGCTGGTCTCATGACCGGAGCCGACCTCAGGGGCGGTCTTCTGAAACTGCCGCCGGAACCCGTCCGCGACGTGGTTTTCTCACCCAGGGTCTTCAACAACGATGGCCTCACTCTCGATGGCCTGACCATCGAAGACATGGCCGCCCAGCAGCCCCATCGCCTGCATATGGGTGAAGAAGAGGGCTTTGTTGATTTCTGGGTTCAATTGGGCTAGAGTTCCGCTCGTAACATCGTTTCATTTCGCCATCTGGCCGCTCGGCGGCAGGAGTTTATAGTGCCTTTGCGGACTGTTGCCATTATCGGACGACCCAATGTGGGCAAGTCCACCCTTTTCAATCGTATCCTCGGTGATCGACGCTCCGTTGTGCACGAAACCCCCGGGGTGACCCGCGACCGCATCGCCGAGATCACCGAGTGGGCGGGACATCCGTTCCAGTTGCTGGACACCGGTGGCATCATTCCCTTTGGCGAAACCGTCAGCGAATTCGATGCCGTGGTTACCGAAATCGCCCGCATGGCCATTGATGAAGCCGATTTGGTTCTCTTCATGGTCGACGGTAAAGTTGGGCCCATGGCTTGGGACGAGAGCATTGCCCGGGATCTACGGAAAGTCGGCAAGCCCGTCGTCTTGGCCGTTAACAAAATTGAAAAGGAAGCGGACCAGATCGCCATTTCCGAATTCTACAGCCTGGGCCTGGGCGAGCCACAGGGTATCAGCGCTCTGCATGGTTACGGCATCGGGGATTTACTGGATGAAGTGGCAGAAGGTTTTCCTAAGCTGGAAGTCGAACAACCTTGCGACTGCCGCGTGGCCATCCTCGGACGTCCCAACGTGGGCAAAAGCAGTTTGTTGAATGTTCTGACCGGACGCAACGATGCCCTGGTCAGTGAAATTCCGGGTACCACCCGCGATTCCGTGCACACCGATCTCAAATGGTTCGGCAAAACCATTCGCCTCATTGACACCGCCGGTTTGCGTCGCAAAAGCAAGGTCCGCGAAGCGGTGGAAGTCTTCAGCAACATGCGTACTTTCCGGGCTCTCGACATGTGCGATGTGGCCGTGCTCATGGTGGACGCCGAGAGCGGGGCCGTCAGCCAGGATGCCAAAATCGCCGGGCTGATTCACGACGCAGGTAAAGGAGCCATCGTCGTCTTCAACAAATGGGACTTGATCAAGGACAAGGAGACCAACACCCACAACGAGCACTGGGAAGAGTTCTGCCTCGACGTGCCGTTCCTGACCTATGCTCCCTGGTTCACCATGAGCGCCTTGTCCAAGCAGCGCACGGGCAAGATCATGGAAAAGGTCTGGAAGGTGGCCGAATCCCGGACCAAGCGCATTCCCACTTCGGAATTGAACAATTTTCTGGAACGCGTGATCGCCTTTCAGAACCCCCGCGCTCATGGGGGCGGATTGGGCAAGATCTACTACGCCACTCAAATTGAGAGCGCTCCGCCGACCTTTCTGCTGTCGGTGAATGAACCCAAATTCTTCGCTCGCAACTACCTGCGCTTCCTGAATAACCAGATTCGCATGGAATACGGCTTTACGGGCAGCCGGATTTTTGTGAAAATGAAGAAGCACTAAACAGGACGGTAATTCTGCCTCCAGCAACTTTAGAATCGAAGGGTGCCCATGCTTCTGATCCTCTTTCTCGGGCTGGCTTTTGCCATCGGATCCATTCCGTTCAGCTACATCATCGGCCGGCAGGTCAAAGGCATCGATTTGCGGCAGCACGGCAGCGGCAATCTGGGCGCCACCAATGTTTTTCGCACCCTGGGGCCCTGGTGGGGGGCCCTTTGCCTCTTTCTGGACATGGCCAAAGGCGCATTTGCCGTCCTGATCATGACCTGGCTGGTCAGCACCTGGCCTGATTCAGAACCCACCCCTTTCCACATCACACCGGATCTCTTCCGAATTTTTGCCGGGTTTCTTGCCTCCATGGGACACACATTCAGTCCTTTCGTGGGCTTTCACGGGGGCAAGGGCGTGGCCACCACCGGTGGAGCATTCGCCGTGCTGGAGCCTTGGGCCGTGCTAGTGACCACGGTTTGTTTCATCGCCGTTTTTGCAACCACACGCATCGTCTCCATTGGGAGTATCGCCGCAGCCTCCATCTTGCCCTTCGCTGTTTTGTTTTTTGAACTGCGATCCCCGCACACCAGCAGCACAATCATTGTCTTTGTGGCGATCACCTGTGCCTGGGTGATTTTCAAACACCGAACCAACATCTCCCGCTTGCGAGATGGCACCGAAGGCAAAGTTGGTGATGATTCCAAACCAGAAGTAAAGGACGGAGGATCATGAAAGCCGCCATCCTGGGCACGGGAAGCTGGGCTTCAGCCTTTGGGCGCCATTTGACCCACAAATGGGAAAGGGTGGTGCTTTGGGGTATCGAAGCTGATCAGGTCAACAGCATCAACCAAACTGGTACCAATCCACAGTTTCTTGGCGATACCCGTCTGCCCCCTAACTTGCGCGCCACTTTGGATCTGGACGACTGTCTTAAAAATGCGGACATCCTGTTCGTTGTCGTGCCCAGCCAGGCGGTGCGGTCAGTGATCCAGAAAGTTGCCGCCAGCACCGTTTTTCCAGATGGTGCACCGGTCATCAACATGGCCAAGGGCTTCGAGGTCTCAAGCCTCAAGCGCATCAGTGAAGTTATTGAAGAGGAGTTAACCGCTGCGGGAAAATCGGATCAGCATTCCGTTGGGGTTCTTTTGGGACCCAGCCACGCAGAAGAGGTAGCGCTCGAACAACCCACGGCTGTGGTTTTGTCCGGCCGCACCAAGACCGACTGGGCGCACTGGCAGTCCTGGATCGCCGGTCCCTTTTTCCGTGTCTATACCAACGACGACATCGCTGGAGTCGAGATCGCCTCCGGTTTCAAAAACATCATCGCCCTTGCCGTGGGTATGGCCGACGGCCTGGGAGCGGGGGACAATACCCGCGGCACCCTGATGACCCGCGGCATGCTCGAACTCTCCCGCCTGGGCAAAGCCCTTGGTGGACGTCCGGAAACCTTCTTCGGATTGGCCGGCATCGGCGACATGATCACCACCTGCATCAGCAAACACTCCAGGAATCGCAATTTTGGAGAAGAGCTCACCAGGGGCGGCCGCAGCCCACAGGAAATCCTCGACAACGCCGTTCAGGTTGTCGAAGGCGTTCACATGGCCAAAGCCGCTTTAAAGTTGAGCGACAAGCTTGGGGTCGAACTTCCTATTACCAAACAGGTTCATGATGTGTTATTCTCCGAAAAACCCCCGCGTCAAGCCATGCGGGAATTGATGGAACGCGAACTGCGACCGGAGCTCGACTGACCGGTCAGCCAGGAAGTCGTCATGAGTCTGAATACCAAACCTGATTATCCCAGCAAGTTGTATTATTCCATTAGCGAAGTGGCTCGTATTGTGGATGTTAAGGCCCACGTGCTGCGCTATTGGGAAACCGAGTTCGGCACTCTGCGTCCTCAGAAAACCCGATCCGGCAGCCGTCGTTATCGCCAGGTGGATATTGAGGAAGTTCTGGCCATAAAGACCTTGCTTTATGAAGAGGGGTTCAAAATTGCCGGGGCCCGCAAGATTCGCCGTCAGGCCAAGTTGAAGGCGAAAGAGAAGGTAGAAAAGGTTATTCCCCAGATGAATCTCGGTTTTGGCCAGGCCAATGATAACCAGAAGATGGAATTGGTTAAGAGTGAATTGCAGGAAATCCTCGGCATGATCCGTAAATTGGGTGCTGAAATGGCTGATGAGTCCTCTGAAGACGCTTTGAAGGAAATGGAAGGCAAGGGCTAAAAACCTTTGCTTTGGTCCTTGTCCAACAATGGGTAGGGTATTACATTGTGCCGGCGGAAATGATCCCCCTATATGGATTTTTCGCTGTTTTGAATAAGGTCGGGGCGTGGCGCAGTCCGGTAGCGCACTTGCATGGGGGGCAAGGGGTCGGAAGTTCAAATCTTCTCGCCCCGACCACTATATCATTCAGAAATCATTCAGAAATCATTCAGAAGTTGCAATGAGTTACACTGGTAGTGTTGCTCTTTTTTTTTGGCAGCTTTTCTTTTGCCCAACAACCCCACTATAGGTTATTCTTCCCCCACAAAATAGCACCCCAACCCCAAGGAACTCCATGACCACCGGCGCCATCCTACCAGCCCTGAACGCAGCCCGCTTCCTACCGGATGTCATCGCCGAAATCCGCTCCCTCCACCCGGACCTCCGCATCCTGGTAGTTGACGACGGCAGCACCGACGACACCGCCGAAACAGCCCGCCAGGCCGGCGCCGAAGTCATCACCCACGAAGTCAACCAGGGCAAAGGCCAGGCCCTGAAAACCGGCTACGCCTGGGCCCTCGAAAACCACCTCGACTACGTCTTCACCATGGACAGCGACGGCCAGCACCTGCCATCGGAAATGTCCGGCTTCCTGACCACCGCAAAAAATGGCCCCTTCGACGTAGTTGTCGGCACCCGCATGGCTCAAACCGAAAACATGCCCTGGATCCGCCTGAAAACCAACCAGTTCACCAGCTGGGTGATCAGCTCCCTGGCCGGTTGCCACATTCCCGACAGCCAAAACGGCTACCGCATCTACCGCACCGAATGCCTGCGTGGGGTCAAGCTGAAAACCAGCCGCTACGATAGTGAATCGGAAATTCTGGTGCGCCTGGCCCGCAAGGGATTTACCATTGGCTCATCACCAATCACCACCGTTTACGGCGATGAAGAAAGTTCCATCAATCCGTTTGTCGATACCGGGCGTTTTTTCCGCCTTGTATTCATGCTCATGTTCAGCCGGGACTAACTCCATGGAGAATCCCCGGAGCAAGGAAAATCATGACCAATATCCGCCACATCCTCGTCTCCAATGACGACGGCATCGAGGCCCACGGCCTGCATGTGCTGGAGGAGGCCCTCAGTCTCATTCCCGGTTTCAGGGTCACTGTTGTGGCTCCCAGCGACCAGCAAAGCGCCTCCAGCCACGCCCTGACACTTACGGCCCCCCTGCGCATCCTCGACGCTGGGGAAAACCGCTACGCCGTCACCGGAACTCCCACCGACAGTGTTTTGGTGGCCATGGAAAAAATTCTCAAGGAAGATCCGCCGGATATTGTCATGAGCGGCATCAACCACGGTCCCAACATGGGTGAGGATGTCATATATTCCGGTACCGTGGCCGCAGCCATGGAAGGCACCATGTGCGGCCTGCCCAGCTACGCCCTCAGCTTGGCCAAGTGGCATCCCACCGACTTCAGTGGCGCGGCCGACTTTCTGGTGGAGCATCTTTCCAGCATCCTGGAATTTCCGCTGCGCAAAGCCACCCTCATGAACATCAACCTGCCCGATGGTCCCATTGAAAATTTCAAGGGCATCCGCGTGACCAACCTTGGCTCCAGGGTCTACCAGAACGTGATCACCGATCAGGTTGATCCCCACGGCAGACCTTACTTCTGGATCGGCGGTTCCGGTCCACTTTGGCAACGCGACGCCGGCACCGACTACTGCGCCTGCGAAGAAGGTTTTGTCAGCCTGACACCATTGATGGTCGACCTTACCCACTACGGTCTGCAACAGGAGATGAAGACCATGGAAATGGATTTCGACTGATGCACGAATTTGCCGTTGCCAGACGACGCATGGTGCGCGAGCAGATCGCCGCCGCCGGCATCACTGATCCCAGGGTCTTGAAGGCCATGCAAGAGGTGCCGCGACATCTCTTTGTGCCCAAACTGTTGCGCCATCGCGCCCAGCAACCCAGCGCCCTGCCCATTGGTTACGGGCAGACCATCAGCAAGCCTTTCACCGTGGGTTTGATGACCTCATTGTTGGAACTCAGGGGCCATGAAAAAGTACTCGAAGTGGGCACGGGGTCAGGCTACCAGGGCGCCATCCTGGCTCATCTGGCGCAGGAGGTTGTTTCCGTTGAACGAATCGCGCCTTTGGCCGACCGCGCCCGCGATACCCTGCAAAAACTGGGTCTGCACAACATCACCGTGCTGGCCCACGACGGTACGGCCGGCTACGCCGATCATGCCCCTTTTGACGCCATCATGGTCACGGCCTGCGCACCGCATTTGCCGCCCCATCTGGTTTCCCAACTCAAGGAGGGCGGGTACCTTCTGATACCGGTGACCACCGGCGAAGACCAAATCCTGTACCGTTACCTGCGACAGGGACAGGAAGTCATCGTTGAGCAGAGTGTTTCCTGTCGCTTCGTTCCTTTGCTCAGTGGTGTAAAAATTGAGGATCCCGCTCTGGCGAACCAGGGCATGTCCGAACAAGAGCCACTTTCCGAAACCGCTGGACCTGATGATAAGGTGCCCAGTGAGGGAGAACACCTTGCGTGAACAACTTCTTGAATATTTTGAGGTCCTACCGGCCCCCTTGGCCGTCTTTCTGGTGGCAACCCTGCCTGTTTTTGAGTTGCGGGGAGCCATCCCCGCTGGTTACGCCATGGGCATGACCAACCCGGTGGTGATCTACCTTTTAGCGGTAGCCGGGAATTTTCTCCCGGTTCTTCCCATCCTTCTGGGCCTCGGTCCGGCCGAACGCTACTTCAGGCGATTCAGTTTCTTTGATCGTTTCTTCACCTGGCTTTTCAAACGCACCGTCAGCCGCAGTGAAGTGATCCGCAAATACGAAAGCCTGGGCCTGATCCTGTTCGTGGCCATCCCTTTGCCCATGACCGGCGCCTGGACCGGCAGCATGGCCGCCTATCTGTTCAAACTTCCCTTGCGCCTTGCTGTCCCATGTATCATCCTTGGCATCCTGATTGCCGGATTGGTGGTTACATTGGTCTCCCAGGGGGTTATATCCCTTTGGAATTGAACAAAGTGGCACTCCTGGGAAACAAGATGGCCATCGGACCATGTTCGGGGCGTAGCGCAGCCCGGTTAGCGCGCCTGCTTCGGGAGCAGGAGGTCGGGAGTTCGAATCTCCCCGCCCCGACCAAACTTAAACATTTCATAATGTTAACCGCTTTGGTTAACCTTTTTCTGTGCCCTCTGGTCATTCTTGTGGGCCTGAATGCCGGTTCCGCTCAAGCCGGCACCGATGCCTTCTATCTGGTCGTTCCCGGTGATAATCTGACCTACATCTCCAAACGTTTCGGCATCACCCTCAAGGAACTGCGCCAGGCCAACAATCTGACTTCGGATAGGCTTTCCATAGATCAGAAATTGATTGTGCCCCACCCCTTCAAAAGATTGCCCAATACCAAACTCCACTGGCAGCGCCCTTGCCCCAAGGACGGCCGGATTTTGCGCCCTTTCGGACAATACAAGGCCAAAAACATTCTCATGGCCCGAACAGGTGAAGATCGCATCTGCCCGGTGGGGTCGCCCGTCTATGCTCCGGCCCTCGCCGTGGTCAAACACATAGGAGAACTCGATGGATTTGGCACGGTCATCATTCTTCAGCACAAAGGTTCTTATGCCACCGTTTTCTCGCCGTTGAATCCTCGGACCATTGCCGTGGGTGAGGGACAAGCCGTCAATGCAGGACAGCTGTTGGGCCAAACCGACCAACCGGTTTTGGATGAAAGCCGACCGTACATTCACATTGAATTGCGTAAAAATGAAATCGCCATCGACCCCAAGCCTTTGCGGCCATAAACCCGGGAGTATTCCATGGACCTGCGTAAAATCATCCGAGATGTGCCCGATTTCCCCAAACCGGGCATCCTTTTCAAGGACATCACACCGGTCATGGAGAACCCGGCAGCCTATCGTCAGGCTCTCGAAGAAATGACTGCCCTGCTCGATGGTGTCCCATACGACAAGCTGGCCGCCATCGCAAGCCGCGGTTTCATTTTTGGCGGTCCCATGGCCGTAGAGCAAGACAAAGCCATGGTGCTGTTTCGGAAAGTCGGCAAATTACCCGCCAAAACCAGGCAGGTGACCTACGATCTGGAATACGGTACTGCAA
>JAJRZA010000023.1 GCA_024275485.1 Candidatus Krumholzibacteriota bacterium
ACTGGAAAGATAATTTGTGTTTAGTGTTCAGTTTATGAAAAATCTCCTTACTCGCTAGGGATGAAGGTTTTGGGATTGTGCAATTGAGGAAAAAAGCGATATTGGGTCTTAATTTTCCTCTTAACTGGGGCGGTAGTGCATAAACTCTCGACCCAATCACCGGGAGAGCTCCACGTGGAAGCACACATTGAAATTTCGACTCTCAAAGATGGCATTGAACTTTTTAAGCTTCATCGCTCCTGGCAGCGGGACCTGTCGGTTCGGGTCTCGATGCCTGGCATCCGGGGCGCACGTCAGGTTGTGGATTTCCCCCGAGACAAAGAGCAAATCATCATCCGGGGCTTGGACAGGAACAGCCTTCTCAAGGTGAATGTGGGACACTCCAGTAAGATCCGTCGAATCCTGCGTGGAACCCATGAATTCCAGGTCCAACCCTCGATCTCGCCCTTTCGGGTTTTGATCAGCGGCAGCGGCCGCTGCGGCACCACCACCATCATCAACTATCTGGACGGCATGAGTTTCACCGACGGTGAAACTGCCACTGCCCGGCACGAAACCCTGAGCGAATACATCTTGCCCTGGATCTTGGAGAAAGACCACGAAGCAATCAGCCGCTTCATGTTAGGGGCGCTCCATAACATCGAATCGGCATCCCATTTTGCAGTTGTTCCCCATCTGGTATTGGCCGAAACCGTGGTTCATCTTGTTCGTGACGGTCGGCTTGTCTGCCAGTCTGGTCTGAACCGCAATTGGTACGAATCCGGAACCATCTGGGATCGCATCAAACCACGTTTCGACGGCACTATTTTTGAGCAGGTGTGCCACTTCTGGCGGCATTCCAATGAGCAGATTGAGGCCATCAGTGATGTTTTTATTCGGCTTGAGGATCTGGTTGAAAGCGAGGAAGTCCGCAGGGGTTTTCTGGACAGACTTGGGCTGCACGCCAACGGCAAGGCGTTTCCCCACTCCAACAAGGGCAAAGCCCCAGCCAAGTTCGATTTCTGGACAGATACGGAAAGGGAAATTTTCTCAGATATTTGTGGTGTGAAGATGGATCAGTACTATCCCGGTTGGCGTGAGACTTGGTAAGAAATCAGAAACTCCGGTTTGCTATCTGGCAGTGCAAAGTAGTTGTAACGGAACATGTTTTTTTGGAGGTGAGCTTTGCTGGGAATCATCAAGAGAGTCATCTGGGACCTGCGGGATCAAACATGCCGGTTTAACTACAATTGCTCGATCTGGCGCAATTTCCCGGGACGGGCTGGTGAGCTGATTCGCGCCCGGTTGATTCCCCGGTCTTTTGCAGAGGTTGGGCGGAACATTTTGATTCAGGAGGGCGTCCGTTTTTTGAATGCCCATCAGTTGAAGGTAGGCGACGACTGCGCCCTGGGTTATGACAATTTCCTGCAGGCCGCCGGCGGCATCACTTTGGGCAACGGGGTCGTGTTGGGGCCAGGGGTGAAGATATGGTCGGTCAACCACAGTTTCCAGGATCTTGACATACCTATTCCCCAGCAGGAATCCGTGAAGGAAGAAGTGGTCATCGGTGATGGGTGCTGGCTGGCTGCCAACGTCTTCGTCATGCCGGGAGTACGTCTACCCGAAGGTTGTGTTGTGTCAGCGGGCAGCATTGTGGCCAAGAAGGATTATCCGCCCTACTCCATCCTGGCGGGCTCTCCAATCCGGGTGATCGGCAGCCGCAAACTCAATGAAGAAACCCAGAACAATCAATAAACATCCATAAAAAAACTATCCACATCCCGGGCCCCGCCCGGAAGGACATCCGGTCGCAGGGGAACTATGTATAGATTCAACTGGCGGGGTAACAATCTAAAGCGAAAATTCAAAAATGGATCAACAGGGAGGTAGCCGGTCTCGGGAAGAAAGGCGGTCCCATAGCCGGTCTCCTGCAGGCCGATCATGATATCCCCTATGAAAATGTTTTGCTCTTCAGGATTCAAATCACCTAAGGACACGTTGTCGAAATATGCGTTGAGAGTTCGTGAATCATCGGGCCCCACAACTTCCAGCATCAACAAGTTGGCGAAAGCCCGAATCTGTCCATCATCAAAAACAAAAGTTTTGCAATGAGGACGAGTTTGCAGCAGAAAACTGATGTCCTCATTGGGGACAATCTTTTTTAGAGGGCACCCATCACCCAGTTTTTCCACAAGAGCGGACAATTGAAAGATATCGCTATCCTGGACTAACCGCGTTCTTCCTGATGCCTTTCCCGGCAGGACGGCCATGACCAGGTCAGACCGTGCCGCCCGGTACTGGAGGACTTTTACAATACGAATGGGAAGGTCCTTCTTCGCGAAAATCTTTTCCACGGCCCTGTTCGATGTAGCTCCGACTTCGCACATGGTTGTGTACAGGTCATATCCTTTTTCGATTGCTCTTTCGATCAATTCACCTTGCTGGGGGCCAGCCAATCCTTTGCCATGGAATTCCCGAGATACGGTGAGAAAACTTGCAAAGACGGATTTGTATTTATCTTCAAAGTACTCCAACTCAAACGGCATGTAGGCCTGGAACGAGGCAAGTTCGCCATCTGATGATAATTGACCGATTGCCAGCTCCGGGTCTCCGGAGGGCCGATCAATATGCAATGAAAGCAGGCCCTCGTCATAATTCCAGCAGGGAGGAGCCCAGGTTCGGTTGATCAGCTCGGATACCATTTTCAAATCAGGTCGGGTTACAAATTCAAAGCCTTCCGCTGCTTTCATAAGATTTCTCCGTTGATAAGATTCGCCAGGTTGTTTTCAATTTTATCAAGTCTGTCCATGGCTTGATTGAAGGAGTGCTGAGCAAGGATGGCATTGACGAAGCGTTCCAGTCCGAAGGCGGCACACCCGGTGTGGGCCGGCTCGCCGCTGATCGTTTGGATGGAAAAGCTGTTTCCGAAGAAGGATTCATGGTAATTGAATGAACCGGCAGCCACGGATTTCTCCTGGGTGACGGGAAGGCAAAGTTCAAATTTCAATTCATTGGCCAGCTGGAAAAAGCGCAAAGATTTGAAATCAGAGGCAAAGAATGGATCGGAGGCGGTTTCAAGACTGGCTGATAGATCCAGCTCTTCGGTCAAACGCCAAAAAATTTCCATGGCCCTGGCTCTTGCCGCGAGGACTTTTTCCCCTTCGCCTATGAATATGATTTCGCGCATGGTGAATTCCCACAGGCGGGTCAGATCCGTCATATTTCTGGATTCATAACGAAAACAGCGATTGGCGGCAGTGATGATTTTTAGGCCCCCGTCATCTTCACCAAAAGTACTGCCTTTCAAAGCCCCATAAGCGTGGTAACACACGGCCGGGGAGAGGCAGTATTCAGGATTGACGATTTCATCAAGGGATTGGAATTCCAGGTTTTCCCCATCACGATGCCTTTCCGCGAAATCGTCCAGTTGGTCAAGGTCCTCTTTCAGGTGGGTGGCAAAAGTCAGGGAGTGGGGGAAAGAGGAGAAGTACCCGGCTCTGCGCAGCCAATCCGATGGAATCAGAACATTATAGTCGTGGATTTCAGCAGAGAAGGCCTCTGTTGCAATTCGCTGATAAAGGGTATCCAAACGTTGAATAAGGGTCAGCAGGTTACCAGAGCGACTGACCACCCCGATCCCTTCGGGAAATAAGTCGCCACAGGCACACAAGTCCTTGTAGGTTTCTCCATTGACAGGGCCGCTCTTGCTCTTTCTCTCCTTGACGGTGTTGGGCTGAATCGCCAGTCTTTGCGAATTCATCTGATCAATCAATCGTTGGACTTTGGCAGTGACTGCGGTGGTATCCTCTGTACCAGTTACCATAAGATCCAGGCAATGGGTTGCCTCGTTGAACTGACATCCCTGAATCAGGCCGTCACAATAGCAGGCCCTTTTGGCTATTTCCCGAGCAATATCAAGGGGAATATCGGGGGAAAGCTCAATAGGGATAAGTGCGATATTATGCGGCATTTAAACCCTGCACCATGTTTGTCAGTTGCCGAATAGTGCGTGCCTTGATGAAATCCACATCGTTGATGACAATCCCAAACTCGGTCTCAATGGTGAGCAACAAGTCAAGCGAGCTGACGGAATCCACCCCCAGAACCCCGTATATGTCTTGGTCGATATCCAATTCTCCATCCACTTTCACAAATTTTCCAACAAGATTGATGACCTGTTTTGTAAGAGGTTCGGGTGAGTGATTCTCGTCTTTCATTTTGACCTTCTATTGCTGGTGGTTTTGATTTTTTAAAACAGGATGATTGATCTCCCCAATGTACAGGATTAGGTTATTTTCTGAGTCCCGCAACCCTTTATTTCAAATAATTTACAAAATATTCTGCTTATCATATTCTCGACAAATTAATGACCATTTGAAGAATGGATGAAAACACTTTTTGTCATTACACTTAGCCTCGCTGGTTACGGTTCACCGCATCAGTCGATCCAAATGGGAGGGAAGTTGATATTTGACCGGAACCTGTTTGAGCATCGATTTTGGTTTCCGAAAATCCCGGAGCTCCTTCTGCATACCGATTCATGGTACTGAAACCAAGTTCTTTTTAGAGTTTTCTTTTGTATATCGCCGAACCAATCGACAGATCATTGATGAGCCACAGACTCAATTTTCAAGGAGGATTCCAGAGCAAAATGAGCTTCAGTTGCTGACTTACCAGAGCAGAATTTTGGCAGGGTATTCATGTTAACAATCCTTAAAATATGGATGATGAAAAGTTCACCCGCAGTTTTGCGAAAAAACACAAAAAACAAGGTAAAGAATTGTATTTAAACAAGAAAACCAGAAAAAAGTTCCGAAAAATCGAACAATTATTGCCAAAACCCCCTGAAATAACCCAACAAATAATTCTCCATGGATGACAATCCCCAAATCCGGGCGTACTATCTTCCCCAATCGGCTTAACCGAAACAGGGAATTACCCCAAATGACCGCCATCTCCAAACCCCAAGGACCCCAATGCCCTTCAGAATAGGCCAAGGCTACGACCGCCACCCCCTAATAAATAACCGCCCCCTAACCTTGGCCGGCGTCCTCTTCCCACAATCCCCGGTAGGGCCCAAAGCTCACAGCGATGGCGACGCCCTGGTCCACGCCCTGATAGACGCCCTCCTCGGCGCAGCCGCCCTCGGCGACATTGGCCAACACTACTCGGACACCGACCCCAAATACGAAAACGCCAACAGCATGGACCTCTTGGCCCAAACCTGGAACCTTCTGCAAAACCAAAACTACAACTTGGTCAACGCCGACTGCACCATCATCACCGAACAACCCAAAATAGCTCCCGCCGCCTCGAAAATGCGGGAAAACCTGGCCCAGGTGTTGGGTGTGGAGCCCAACCAGATCTCCGTGAAAGCCACCCGAGGCGAAGGCCTGGGCCCCGAAGGCCGTGGAGAATGCATCACGGCCATGGCTACCGTCCTTCTTTCCACAGGAAAAACAAGATGAACATTACGGTCCTAATGGGCGGCAACAGCCCCGAAAGAGAAATCTCCCTTCTAACCGGTAAAGCCGTCGAAAAAGCTCTCAAAGAAGCCGGTCACCAAGTCCAAGCCATTGATATTGAATCAGTTGCCTCGGTACTGGCCATGCCCGAACTCAAAAACTCCGATATAATCTTCCCCGCTCTTCACGGCGGCCAGGGTGAAGACGGCCACCTGCAAGCCCTGCTGGACATCCTCAACATCCCCTACACCCTGTCCGGCGCAGCGGCCAGCGCCCTGGCCATGGACAAATCATCCTCCAAACGAGTCATGCGATCCGCAGGAATCCCAACTCCGGACTGGCTCCAGGTTTCCTGGGACCGCCAATCCGAACATTCAGGCACCTTGATCAGTCGCAATGCTGTGGAGGGCCTGACCCTGGACCGGATTTTCGAACGCGCCAGCCAAGAACTGGGTTTTCCCGTAGTCATCAAACTCAACGGTGCCGGCAGCTCCGTAGGCGTCGCCATCGTCAACAAGCCCAACCAATTCGAAGTATCCTTCACCGAAGTTGTCGATGCAGCCGACGAACCCCAAATCGACTTGATCCTCGAAAAATTCATCCCCGGTCGCGAGTTGACAGCCACCATTCTCCTCGGTCGCCGCCTGCCGCTCCTGGAAATTCGTCCCAAAGAAGGATTTTACGATTTCGAGAACAAATACACTACCGGGGCCAGTGATTATTTGGTCCCAGCACCTGTGCATTCCCCCATTTACGAGCAAATCTCTGCCGATGCCTTGCGCGTTTTCGAACTCATCGGCTGTCGTGGTGTGGCCCGGGTTGATTTCCGGTTGGACGGAGACAATTATTATTGTCTCGAAATCAATACAATTCCCGGCATGACCGAGCACAGTTTGGTGCCCAAATCAGCCGCTGCCGTGGGCATCGGTTTTTCAGCTTTGGCGGACGATTTATGCCGTGCAGCGTTGCATCAGGCAAATGGCGTAAAATAAAAACAGCGAAAATCTTGACATCCTTTTAAGGGGAGTTATATATTCCTCCACCCAAAGCTGTCTCCGCCAGGTATGGCAGGGGTCTGTTTTAGAGCTGGCGTAGCTCAACTGGTAGAGCTCCTCACTTGTAATGAGGTGGTTGGGGGTTCAAGTCCTCTCGCCAGCTCCACCAGAAAAAGATGTTGGAAGTTCAGAAAATCCTGTCTTTGGTTGAAAAATCGTATGGGGTTTTATCTGTAATAAAGGCATGGAGTTAAATCCTTGCTGGCCGTGTAGGTTTTGGAGATGAAATTGGCTTGGGGGGGTTCCCGAGCGGTCAAAGGGAACAGACTGTAAATCTGTCGTCAGTAGACTACGGAGGTTCGAATCCTCCCCCCCCCACCATGTCAATATCACTCGGAGACCGGGGCTTAGATTGCAAGGGGCGGGAATAGCTCAGTTAGTAGAGCATCAGCCTTCCAAGCTGAGGGTCGCGGGTTCGAGACCCGTTTCCCGCTCCAATTCTAAAAGTCTGCCTTGTGGTGGACTGCGGAAAACGCAATATTGTAAATACAAATTGGGGGCCCACGTAGCTCAGTCGGTAGAGCACTTGCATGGTAAGCAAGCGGTCAGCAGTTCAATTCTGCTCGTGGGCTCCACTTTCTGTCCCGTTTGGTTTTTTCGGCCTTTCGAAATTACCGCAGACGGGGCTGGGCGCGTCGTGAGCGGTCTGCTTGCCGGTGCGATCTGATTCATGAATCTTCCACGGGAGGAAGCCTCTAATGGCACGCGAAAAGTTTGAACGAGTAAAAGATCATGTGAACGTCGGTACCATTGGTCACGTCGATCACGGCAAGACCACTCTGACTGCTGCCATCACCGAGATCCTGGCCAAGAAGGGTCTTGCCGAGTACAC
>JAJRZA010000024.1 GCA_024275485.1 Candidatus Krumholzibacteriota bacterium
CCAATTACAAGAAGGTGGCCATTGGTGATCCTTTGGATTCCAAAACCCTGATGGGCCCATTGATCGATGAAGGCGCCGTGAGCGACTACGAGAATGCCATCATTGCCGCCAAGGAGCAGGGCGGCAAAGTCCTGTACGGCGGCAAGGTACTCAAGCCTTTCGGCTCGGCCACTTTTGTGCAGCCGACCATCATCGAGATCCAGAACAAGGCCCAGATTGTTCAGGACGAGACTTTCGCTCCGATCCTGTACGTGATGAAATACAAGAAGCTGCCCCAGGCCTTCAAACTGCACAATGATGTGCCCCAGGGACTGAGCAGTGCCATCTACACCGACAGCGTCAACGAGGGTGAGGCTTTCCTGAGTTACCTCGGCAGTGATTGTGGTATCGCCAACATCAACATTGGTACCAGCGGTGCCGAGATTGGTGGGGCCTTTGGCGGGGAGAAAGATACCGGCGGTGGTCGCGAGAGTGGTTCCGACAGCTGGAAGCTATACATGCGTCGGCAGACCAACACCATCAACTGGGGGGGCGAAGTTCACCTGGCCCAGGGTGTGGAGTTCAAGGCCTAAGTATTTCAGGTTGAGATGGAGGAAAAACCCCCACTTGTCCCAGGACGAGCGGGGGTTTTCTGTTTTAGGTTCTTTTCAGAACGGCAGCTTTCTAACGGTTGCTGAACAGGGCTTCCCGGTATCGGGATTTCACCGCATCCCAGGTGTCTTCCTCCGTGGATGTGACGCTATGGCAGGAAGAACAGGTCATCCCGAACTGATCTGCCGGGGCAAATTGCAGGTGAAAGTTCCACAGGAGATTGGGATCATGGCAAACGGCGCAGGTCGAGGTTACCGGATTGTCCCCGTTGCTCACATGGCAGGAGCTGCAGGCGATGGGTGTGTTGATGTGGAGCTGGTGGGTAATCCCACTGTAACCATTAAAACCAGTATGGCATTGGTCACAGTTGTTGGAACCACTGAAAGTTGTGTAAGACAGGGCCGGGCCAGTAACCAGAAGACCGGCTCCGACCAGAATCAACAAGATCACAACATTAGAGTGACGCATATCGTCCTCCAGGGTTTGAGAAAAGGTTTCCCAGAAACTGTACTCCCTAATATGATGTCCACGCAAGGGAATCATATTATTAGATTGAACCTAGCATAATCGGTGCCAAAGGCCTAGTTCGTAAATGTGAAATGTCCGGTTTTTAAATGAAAATGAAAGCTGGAATCACCAACCAAATTCCTTTATTTAGACTTCGTCCGAAGGATTTTTGTCAGCTATTCTTTTTCCAGGGGCTTACGCATGATCCGGGCCATATTGGGCACTTTCTTCATCAATTCCAGTCTTTCAATCGCCCTGGTATCAGGTTCCTTTCAGGGGGCCCTGGCCGAGTTTCCCTACCAAACCTCATCTGGAAACGAGTTACCTATTCTGGGCAGCAGCGCTCTGCTTTTTGGTCTCGGAGCATGGGCTGACGTCAGCGAACCCGGCAAACAACCACTCAGCTTGGAAAAAATTACCACCCTTGATCCAAAAATGATCAATACCCTTGATCGGGCGGCCACCACCAACTGGTCTCCTTCGGCCGCCCATCTCAGTGACATTTTGATGTATTCGGCCGCCGTGGCTCCACTATCGATGTCCTTGACCGACGTGGGTTCCAAAGAACCTTTGATCATAACGACCATGCACTTCGAAACCCTCCTGCTCAACGGCGGCGCCACTTACCTGTTTAAAAGCCTGTTTCGCCGGACCCGGCCATTTGTTTACAACCCGGACCAACGCATCCCTGAAGGTTTGAAGATGTCGCGTACCGCCCGACGCAGTTTCCCCTCGGGACATACATCCACCACCTTTGCCTCCATGGTCTTTTTGGCCACAGTCTATGGGCAAATGTACCCGGATTCGGAATCCAGGAAATGGGTTTGGGCAGGCTGCTTGACCACTGCCGGGGTGACCGGATATTTGCGATATGCGGCAGGATATCATTATCCCACCGATATTCTGGCAGGGGCGGCCCTGGGGGCTTTCACGGGGTGGTTGGTGCCACAACTGCATGAAATCAATCGGGACGGCCCTGAAGGGACAATTTCCAAGGGCAACATGGTCCTGGGCTTTACCATCGGTTTTTAGTACTAGTCTGAACACCCACCATGGCTTAGCCTGGGTCTCATGAAAGAGATTCCACTGACACAAGTACCATTGGAAGGCGATGGCCGCTTCAGCGGCTTTGGCCATCTGATGCCCCACAAGGTGCAGGAAGTTCTGCTGGTGGCCTCCATGTACGATGCCTTCACTTTGGAAGAAGGTGGTCGCCTTACGGAGTTGCTGCTCAGCGAATACCGCGAGCTGAACCTAAGTTTTCCACCACATGTCACCCGGGCCTCCACTGGCACCGAAGCTCTGGAGCTGCTGGAAGCCCGGCGCTTCGACATGATCATCGCCATGTCTCGCCTGGGTGATATGGCCGCCACGGAACTGGCTGGCCAAATCAAAGCCGATTGTCCCGACCTGCCCATCTTCAGCCTGTCTTTCAATCCTCGTGAACTGGCCCATATCCAGGCCTCCGAGGGCGCCAAGTACATTGATCGTTTTTTTCTTTGGTCAGGCGATGCCCACCTGCTGTTGGCCATCATCAAATTTTGTGAAGACAACCTGAACCTGGCC
Organism: Candidatus Krumholzibacteriota bacterium; assembly: GCA_024275485.1. Taxonomy (GTDB): domain Bacteria; phylum Krumholzibacteriota; class Krumholzibacteriia; order LZORAL124-64-63; family LZORAL124-64-63; genus LZORAL124-64-63. The sequence goes on from JAJRZA010000024.1 coordinate 2,665, forward strand.
CACGATACAAGATATGGCGATGTGCGCTGCATTCTTTTGATCGAAGATTCCGTCCGTTTTTATTCGCTGTATCTGCCCATGCTGTATGTGGAAATCCTGGAACAAACCCAGTCGCTGATGGACGACGGCATCAACCTCACACACCGTTTGTTGCGCTTGCGGGCCCGCCCAAAAATCCTGCTGGCCCACACCTTCGAAGAAGCCTGGGAGCTCTATGGTCAGTACAAGAATTTCCTGCTGGGGGTGATCAGTGATGGTCGTTTCCCCTGGAAAGGCGTTGAACGTGGTGACGCCGGGGTGGAATTTATCCGGCGAGTCAAATATGTGGATCCCAACACACCGGCTGTTTTGCAGTCGAGCAACCAATCCCTGGAGGAAACGGCTCATCTGGTGGGGGCGGGGTTCATCCAGAAGAATTCACCACATCTGTTGGCTGAATTGCGGCGTTTCATGCTGGCCAACTTTGGTTTTGGCAGCTTCATCTTTCGCCTTCCCGATGGCAGTGAAATCGGGCGGGCAGCCAATCTGAAAGAGCTGGTCCGGCTGCTGCGAACCGTGCCGGCGGAGTCGGTGCGCCACCATGCGGCCAACGATCATTTCAGCAACTGGATGCGGGCCCGCACCGAGTTTCCCCTGGCCGCCCGCATTCGTCCCCGAAAAGTCACCGAGTTCAAGAACGACGATGAATTGAGAGAGTATCTGGTGCACACCATCAGCCGCTTTCGGGATGAGCGTACTCGTGGCACCATTGCCGATTTTTCCCGACGCCAGTTCGATACCAGCAACCATTTTGTGCGCATCGGCAGTGGCTCTCTCGGTGGCAAGGGTCGGGGCCTGGCTTTCATGGATTCCATTCTTTACAACTATCAGGTGACCGATCGTTTTCCCGGAGTGAGCATTCAGGTTCCACCCACGGCAGTGCTTGCTTCGGATGTCTTCGATACATTTATGGCCCAAAATAATCTGCGGAACAGGGCCATGGCCGACCTTGAGGATGAGGAAGTGACCTGCCTTTTCCTGGAAGCCAAGCTGCCGCCCGAAATCTATGGTGACCTGGAAGCGTTTCTCGACCAGATTCGGTATCCGCTGGCTGTTCGCAGCAGCAGCCTGCTTGAGGACAGCCAATTTCAGCCCTTCGCGGGCGTGTACCGGACCTACATGTTGGCTAACAATCACGCCGACCTGAAGGTACGCCTGGATCAACTTTGCGACGGCATCAAGCTGGTTTACGCCTCGGCTTTCAGCAGGGCCGCCAAAAGTTACATCGAAGCCACGGGCAACCGGATTGAAGAAGAGAAGATGTCAGTGATCCTGCAGCAAATGGTGGGACGGCGTTACGATAGCTATGATTATCCGCATTTTTCCGGTGTCGGGCACTCCTCAAACTTTTATCCGGTTGCCGGTATGAAATCTGAAGAAGGAGCCGTTACCGTGGCCCTGGGTCTGGGTCGCACCGTGGTCGAAGGCGGCAAGGCCCTGCGCTTCAGCCCCGCGCATCCGGAAGTTTTGCCCCAGTTTGGAACCACCAGTGATTGGCTGAAAAACAGCCAGCGCAAATTTTACGCCGTCGACATCGGCAACCCGGATGCCTATCCCGGCGCCGATGATGGTTTCAACATGGCCCTGCTCGATCTTGAAGCTGCAGAAAGCCACGGCACCCTGGAAGCCCTCGGCTCGGTTTATTCTGCGGAAAACGACATGATCTACGATGGGATCCACAGGCCTGGAACGCGCCTGATTTCTTTTGCCCATATCTTGAAAGCTGATGTTTTTCCTCTGGCGGATATTCTCAAACTCCTGTTGGAACTCGGGCGCCGCACCATGAGTGCGGAAGTGGAAATTGAATTTGCCGTGGTCCTGGGCGACGGCAAAATGACGGATCACCAATTCGGTTTTCTCCAGATCCGCCCCTTGGCTGCCGGCTACGATGCTCCAGAGATATCCGAAGAGATCATCAACGATCCCGATTCCCTGGTGACCACCAACGTAGCCTTGGGCAACGGGCGGATTTCGGGAATCAGGGATATCCTGTATGTACCTCCTGAGCTTTTCGACCGCAGCAAAACCCAGGAGATTGCCGAGGAAATCGACCAGTTGAATCACCAATTTGTTCGTGAGGCCACACCCTATATGCTGATGGGGCCGGGGCGTTGGGGATCGGCCGATCGCTGGTTGGGAATACCCGTGCGCTGGGATCAAATCTCCGGAGCCCGGGTCATCGTCGAAACGGATCTGGAAGACTTCAAGGTCACCCCGAGCCAGGGGTCGCATTTCTTTCAGAACCTGACCAGCTTTCAGGTGGGTTACCTGACCGTCAATTCCACCACCGGCAGCAGCACCCTGGACTGGGATTGGTTTGCCGAACAGAACGTGACCCACCAGGGGCGCTTTGTCCGGCGGATCCATCTGGACAAACCTTTGTGTGTCCTGATCGACGGGCGAAGTCGGCACGGTGTGGTTCTGAAACCTGACAGCCCCTGGGCCATGCCCCAAGAGGACTGATTCGGCCAAAAGGAAAATCTTTATTACTTGCCCTGGGACCGTTGAAAGCCGATTTTCCTGCAGCAAATCACCAAACGGCGCTGGTCTTGGGATCCCATGATCAACCTGCCCTGAAGATTAATATTTACCCGAATGGGAGCAAAGCAATGGTTCACGATGATTCGTTCAATCCCTTTGAAATGGCTCGCCAACAATTCGACAAAACCGCCGACCTGATTGGTTTGGACGATGGCACCCGCGCCCTGTTGCGCAGTCCTCTGAGGGAATTCCATTTCAGCATCCCGGTACGCATGGACGACGGCATGGTGCAGGTTTTCCAGGGATTCAGGGTGCAGCACAACGACGCCCGCGGCCCCAGCAAGGGTGGTATCCGCTTTCATCCCCAAGAGACCATCGATACGGTGAGGGCCCTGTCCATGTGGATGACCTGGAAGTGCGCCGTGGCCGATATCCCTCTTGGCGGTGGCAAAGGTGGGGTGATCTGCGACCCCCACAACCTGAGTGCCCGGGAGCAGGAAGCCATCTGCCGTGGTTGGGTTCGCCAGCTGGCCCGGAACGTGGGCCCGGTGGCCGATGTTCCCGCTCCGGACGTGATGACCAACCCCCAACATATGTTGTGGATGCTGGATGAATACGAAGCCATCAGCGGTGGCCATTACCCGGGCATGATCACGGGCAAACCCGTGGGCATGGGCGGAAGTCTCGGTCGCACGGAGGCCACCGGTTACGGGGTGATCTATTGCCTGCGCGAAGCCTTGCAGGAGTTTAACCTGAAAGCAGAAGATACCACCATGAGTGTGCAGGGATTTGGAAACGTTGCCCAGTACGCCATTGAACTGTACCACCAAATGGGTGGCAAGGTTGTCTGTGTGTCCAGCTGGGATCAGGAAGAACAGACCACCTACGCATTCTACCGTGAAAGAGGCGTCGACAGGGATGAATTGCTCGGTATCACGGATCGTTTTGGTGGCATCGACAAGGCCAAGGCCAAGGACTTGGGCTATGAAGTCCTTTCCGGCGACGATTGGATCAGCCAAGACGTGGATATCCTTCTGCCCGCCGCCCTCGAGCACCAGATTACCGAAAAGAATGTGGAGAAAATCGCCGAACGGGTCAAGATCATCGCTGAAGGCGCCAACGGCCCGACCACTCCCGAAGCCGATGCGATCATCGAAAAGCGTGGCATCTTCATGATTCCCGATTTCCTGGCCAACGCAGGTGGTGTTACCTGCAGTTACTTCGAGCAGGTCCAATGCAACATGAACTACTTCTGGGAGAAGGATGAAGTCCTGACCAAACTGGACCAGAAGATGACCGCGGCCTACCACTCCATCAGCGAAATGGCCCGGCGCCAGAAAGTCTACATGCGCGATGCAGCCTATGTGGTGGCAATCAACCGTGTGGCTGCCGCTTGTCGCGACCGGGGTTGGGTGTAATCATGAATGAGTGTGTCGGCAGCAATGGTGAAAACCTGCCTGAGTGGCGCCACCTGATCGCCGACATGCGCAAAACCCGCGGGAAACAATTCCTGCGTGTTTCCCGCAAGATGCTCAATCATCTGGTGTCCATCGGCCTGGACGAAGCCATCGCCATGCTGGCGGAGATCGACGAAGCTGAAACCGGAGCCGCCGGATCCTCCGAGTCCAATTCACCGGGCGCCAGGCTTTCCCTTGAGAACTCACTCCTGATGCAGGGCGTTCCCTTTGAACTGGCCTGCGATTACCTCGGCGATGATGAAATATTAACTCGATTGCACAAATGGATTTCAGAAGATAAAGCCAGTTTTTTTATCGGAGTGGTGGGCGACCCGCGCTCGACCATGCCCGAAATCGCCGACGCCATTCGTCGTTACGACGATGTCCTGCGGGGGCGCAGCGGCCTGTCCAACAGCAGCCTGAAAAGCCTGCGCGTCAGCCTCATTCAACGCTTCATGACCGAACAGCTCGACTTCATCAACGTGGCCAAGGAAGTGGTGCGCATCACCGACTTCGTGGAAATGGTCAACCGTATCACCATGACTTCGGGGTGCCATGGTAAGCTGGGCGGAAAGGCTTCGGGCCTGGCTCTGGCCGATTGGATTATTTCCCAACCTGAAGTTGCCGCCGACGGTTTCTCCTCCCAAGTGAAGATTCCCCGAACCTGGTACATCATCAGCGACGCGGTGATGGACTTCGTCAAGCTCAACCAACTCGAAGACGTGATGGAGCAGAAATTCAAGGAAATCACCCAGGTCCGGCGCGAATACCCCAACATGATTCAGCTTTTCAAGAACAGTTCTTTTCCGCCGGAAGTCACCATCGGCCTTTCCCGCGCCCTGGATTATTTTGGTGATTGTCCATTGATCATTCGCAGCAGCAGTTTGCTTGAAGATCGTTTCGGCACCGCTTTTTCCGGAAAATACAAAAGCCTTTTCCTGGCCAACAAGGGCACCAAACAGGAACGCCTGGACGCCATTATGGACGCGGTGGCCGAAGTTTGGGCTTCGGTTCTCGGGCCGGATCCTATCGAATACCGAAGAGAACGAGGCCTGCAGGAATTTGTCGAAGAGATGGGAATCCTCATCCAGGAGGTCATCGGCGCCAAAGTGGGACGCTACTGGTTACCGGCCTTCGCGGGGGTGGCCTTCAGCCAAAACGAGTTCCGCTGGTCCTCGCGCATCAAACGGGAAGATGGCCTGATCCGAATGGTGCCGGGTCTCGGAACCCGGGCAGTGGATCGCGTTGGAGATGATTTTCCCATCCTGGCGGTTCCAGCCCAATCTGGTTTGCGATCCAGCCAGAGTCTCGACGAAGTCTTGCGCTACTCCCCCCGCAAGGCCGATGTGATCAATCTGGAAACCAACCGTTTTGAAACCATCGACCTGGATGAACTCATGAAGGAGTTTGGGGCCGATTTTTCGGCCATCGACAAGATTTTCAGCGTGTTTCAGGACGGAATGCTGCAAAGAAAAAGCAAATTCATGATGCATCCGGAAACCGACGATCTAGTGGCCAACATGGAGGGGCTGCTTTCGGATACCGATTTTGTGCGCAAGGTCGATTGGCTTTTGAATACCCTTGAAGACCATTTGGGCGCCCCCGTTGATATTGAATTTGCCCACGACGGAAAAGATTTCTATTTGTTGCAATGCCGTCCCCAGGCCCAAACCGGTGAGTCTGCCCCGGCACCAATTCCCCGGGATGTCGCCGAAGAGGATATGATTTTTTCCGCCAGGCGTTTCGTCTCCAACGGCTGGGTGCCCGACATTTCACACATCGTTTATGTGGACCCCGCAGCCTACGCAGCCTTGCCTTCTGCTGCAGCCATGAAAGCGGTGGGTCGTGCTGTGGGAGCCCTCAATACCTTGTTACCCAAACGCAAGTTCATTCTCATGGGTCCCGGCCGTTGGGGCAGTCGGGGTGATATCAAACTCGGAGTGAGCATTACCTACGCCGACATCAACAATACGGCCATGCTCATCGAAATCGCCCGCCGCAGCGGCAACTATTTGCCCGACCTCAGTTTCGGAACCCACTTTTTCCAGGATCTGGTGGAAGCGGGCATTCGTTACCTGCCGCTTTATCCCGATGATGATGAGGTGGCTTTCGCCGAGGATTTCCTCGCCAATTCACCCAATGTGCTGGCTGATCTTTTGCCTGTTTTTTCCGATTTGGAAGATTGTCTCAAGGTGATTGATATTGCCGCCGTGCGGTCTGGGAAAACTCTTCGGGTCTACATGAACGCCAATCAGGACGAAGCGGTGGCTGTTCTCGAAGACGACGAGGATGCCAACCAGGACCCATCCGAAGACGAAGAAGTGGCTCTTCATGAACCTCTTCAGTTCTGGCGCTGGCGCTTCCGCATGGCCGAGCGAATGGTGCGCTCCCTGGATCACGATCTGATGGGCGTGGAGGCGGTGTATCTTTACGGCTCCGTCAAAAACGGAACCGCCGGACCGGATAGCAAAATTGATCTGCTGGTGCATTTCCGAGGTGACGAAACCCAACGCGGTCTACTGAATATGTATTTCAAGGGATGGAGTCAGGCCCTGGTTGAGTACAATTTCAGCCGTCATGGTGAGCGGCTTGCTGAAATGTTGAATATTACCTATCTGAACGACGAAGATGTTGCTTCCGCAGAGGGAATGGCTGGGCTTATTGGGGCCGTTACCAATCCTGCTCGGTTGTTGGAGCGTGAGTGATTTTGATTGGCTCTGTGATAGGGGGATGCTTAGAGGTCCTCGTTCCTGCGGAGTTCTTCAGTGGTTGAGAGTCATCAACCGCTTCTTCCCAACGGGGAGGGGGCGGTTTTTATTTGCTACAATGACTTTATCAGTTGGGTTTGTTGCCTTTCCAGAAAAGCTGGTTGGTTTTTGGGAATGCCGGCCTATTGTCAATTGGAATCTGTTTGTGCGGATACGTTTGATGCCAACTCAAGGCCCCACAAGGGGTTTCCTTTTCATTGCTAAGGCCCGGCTGTTAATCATACAACAACGCTGGGAAGTGCTGGGAAATTTCCTTGCGCCCTTTTGGGGCCTCTTCCATGTTTTCCAGACAAATCAGGCTCCGGTTTTCCGCCGGACGCAAGCATGTCGCGCAAGTTGACAAGGAGTACCGAAATGGCTCAGAACGTTTCTTCCTTTATGGAAAATGTGGTCGCTAAAAACCCTTCCGAAACCGAATTCCACCAAGCGGTTGAAGAAGTTGTCGAGTCCATCTGGCCAGTGCTGGACAAACGTCCCGAGTACCGCAAGGCCAAGATTCTGGAACGCGTCACCGAACCCGAACGCGTGATTTTGTTCCGCGTGCCCTGGGTTGATGACAGTGGCGAAGTCCAGGTCAATCGTGGTTTCCGCATTGAAATGAACAGTGCCATTGGTCCTTACAAGGGTGGCCTGCGCTTCCATCCCAGCGTCAACCTGGGTATCCTGAAGTTCCTGGCTTTCGAGCAGGTCTTCAAGAACAGCCTGACCACTTTGCCCATGGGCGGTGGCAAGGGTGGCAGCGACTTCGATCCCAAAGGCAAGAGTGATCTGGAAGTCATGCGCTTCACTCAGGCTTTCATGAGCGAACTGTTCCGCCACATCGGACCGAACACCGACGTGCCCGCCGGCGATATCGGCGTTGGCGGCCGGGAAATTGGTTTCATGTTCGGTCAGTACAAGAAATTGGCCAACGAGTTTACTGGCATCCTGACCGGTAAGGGCCTGAACTGGGGCGGCAGCCTCATCCGTCCCGAAGCTACCGGTTATGGCGCTGTTTACTTCGCAGCCAACATGCTCGAGACCAATAACGACACTCTCAAAGACAAGATCTGCCTGGTCTCCGGTAGTGGTAACGTGGCCCAGTACACCATCGAAAAACTGCTGGACCTGGGCGCCAAACCCGTCACTTGCAGTGACAGCGGTGGATACATCTACGACGAAGCCGGCATTGATCGCGATAAGCTGGCCTTCATCATGGATCTGAAGAATGTCAAACGTGGCCGCGTCAGCGAATACGCCGACAAATTCAGCAGCGCCGTGTACACCCCGGTCAACCGTGACCTGGACTACAACCCCATTTGGGACCACAAGGCCGATTGTGCCTTCCCGAGTGCAACCCAGAACGAAGTCAACGCCAAGGATGCCGGTAACCTGCTGAAGAACGGTATTTTCGTTGTCAGCGAGGGCGCCAACATGCCCACCGTGCCCGAAGGCGTTAACCAGTTCGTGGACGCCAAGATCCTCTATGGCCCCGGCAAGGCTGCCAACGCCGGTGGCGTGGCCGTCTCCGGTCTGGAAATGTCCCAGAACAGCCTGCGCTACAACTGGACCCGCGAAGAAGTCGATCAGAAACTTCATGGCATCATGAAGAGCATCCACGACGCCAGTGTCGCTGCCGCCAACGAGTTTGGCACCCCCGGCAACTACGTCAACGGCGCCAACATCGCCGGCTTCGTAAAAATCGCCGACACCATGCTGGATCAGGGCGTAGTCTAAACAACTACCTCCACCTTCCAGTGCCAAAAAAGGGGCCGCCAACGCGGCCCCTTCCCTTACCCCCCCAGATCCCCCCCATCTGCTTCTTCTTACACTACAGTATTATAACCTTGTGAATGGCCAGCATTTGTCAGCCTTGATGGCCCAACTCCACAGGAAGCGAAGCGACGAGGACCTGGGCCATAGGCTGACAAATGCTGGCCATTCACACGTTAAAATGCTATACTTCAAGAATAAGCAGATGGGGGCGACCTGGCTTCGACATGGCTGGGGGACCGCAGACTGCATGCCGAGATTCCATCCATCTCGTTAATCGGTGGAAAAACCAATAAGTGACGAAAACAACTTCGCACTGGCAGCTTAGTTAAGCTGCCCGTCCCGGAATCGGGGGGTCACCGAACTGATTCCATGGGGCGCCGTTTTCGGTGTCTAGTCTGGCGGCAGGCTTCTGGCCAAGAGGCGAAATAATTGTGGAGCTAGCCCGAAGGTAGGCATGTGACCTGGCCTGCTCAGGGTTAAATTAACAGGACACTAAGCATGTAGATGTTTGTGGAGTACCGGTTATGGACGCGGGTTCGATTCCCGCCGCCTCCACCATAACTTCAAAAAATGCTATAGGTTGGGATGTTCTGCAGTGTGCGCCTTCCCAATGTAAGGGCGTTTTGCTGGATTTCTTCCCAGTTGCGCAGTGTGTGTATTTTACACATTTCGAAGGTTTTTTCTTCAACTTCCAATTGGACAATTAATTCAGTATACTGAAATCAGTTTCCTTAATCATATGGTGAAAAAATTCCATTTTTAGCAAATGGCTTAAGCTGGTGTTCCAAGGTTTTCACCAGGACTGCAGCCACCTCAGATTTGTAGGCAAATCAATGGAGCAGAACGAATGAATCAATTGAAAACACCTAAACTGAGCGATTCCGAAGGATCTTCCCTCAGCACGGCCTCTTGATTGCCGCCGCCGCAACCCCCGCTTGCCGATGAACCCATTCTCATCTGGTTTTTGGCGTGACTGATCCAAGCTGTCCGAAAACTCCGCTGAATTTGCGCCTTGCCCGCAAAAATGGGCACACCGCTCCCGAGGGAATCGTATTCCTTCGTTTTAAGGTCAGCGGGGAATTTCAGG
>JAJRZA010000025.1 GCA_024275485.1 Candidatus Krumholzibacteriota bacterium
AACCTCTGGATACACCTATCATCGCACTCCCTTTTGAAGGAGCCAGATTTTTTGAAGGCAAAGCCCTCAGATAAGGGTTTGTGATGAATGCACTTGGGAGATGGGCAGTGTGGTGGTTGCCAGCCCTTGGGCATTGTTTTTGAGTATTTCATACTCAAGGACTGGCAGATCTGGGGCCAGGAACATTTTCGGGGGCACAACAAAAAAATTTCACCCCAGAAGTAACAGCCGGTGTTCCATTTCACGCAAGGGCATCAAATCCCCACGCCGACTGGCCACCACCACGCCACGGCGTAAAACCTCACGAGCTTCATCGTTACGTCCCAGTTTTTCCAGGACTTTCCCATGGGATAAATAAAGGTTGCTGTTGTCCTTCTGCGCATCCACAGCCTTGCCCAGGCAGTACTCGGCATCGTTGTATTCACCCAGTTCGCTCAGGGCGTTGCCCATGCCCATGAGTGCCAGCGAATCGCCGGTATCCATGTCCAGAACTTCGGCGAACATGGTTCGCTTGCGCTGGGCATCGTCGGCTCGTGCTTGTTTGTCGGCCTTTTTCTGCTGGCGCAGAACAATCGGGTCATCCACCCCAAATTGCTTCATGGTCGACAGGGCCCGCTGCCGTTCGGCCTCTTCACGGTTGCCGATTTTCATGTAGTATAGGGAAAGGTTGGTGTGCACCATGGGTTCATTCGGAGCCACTTCCTCCAAGCGATGGAAGATGTCGATGGCTTCGTGGAAGCGTTCGCCGCGACCGAGAATTACCCCCAGGGCCTCGTAGGAATCACCGTGGCTTGGGTCCAAACGGATGGCGTCCTCCAAGAGATTGGCCGCCTTCAGATCTTGGCCCTGGCTGAACAGATGAACCGCCCGTTCGTGAAGACTGCGGGCCTGGTCGGCAGGCGCACCCGCATCATGAAATGGCAACATGATGATTTTTGCCGACAGCACTCCCTGGGGTGTGTTCAGCTCCAGATTCGCACCGGGAGTGCGGTGCTCCCGGTCAAGGAAAACCAGGGCCACGGCGGCATCCCAAACAGTGGAATAGCTGTGGGAAGCCCAGCTGCCGATGGTATTTCCCTCACTGTCCTGGAGTTTTTCACCCACCGGTGGAAGCTGATCAACATTCGGTGAATCCAAAAAGACAAGGCCGCGCAGAGCCAGTTTCACCGAACCATAGGAGCGAATTCGCGCCAACACTTCCTGCCCCAGATAACATCCTTTGGTGGAGCTGACCACATGGCGTTCCAAACCCGTTTGCGGCAGAATCATGCGGCCGATATCCAGATCAATCCCCATAACCGGCCACCCAGCCTCCATTTGGAGACTTGACCAGACCCTGGCCGATTCCGCTGAATCGTCCAGGTGAACGCAATGATGATCCCTCGCCCACTCTTCAATGATTTTCATTTGTTGTATAGACCCCGCTTGACGGGGCCAGAGAAACAACTGGCCCGAATCTCCGGTCAGTCGTGAAGGAAGCTTGAGAAGCTTGGGAAAATCAGCTTTTTGAACTTCTCCTCCGGCCAGCAAAATTCCATCGTACACCTCATTGGCATTTTCAAGAAAGACATCTTCGGCAATGATGAACTTGTCCAGATCAGCCTGAACGATCGGCACCATTACACGGGGCATCACCAACATGAAAACTGGAAAAGGTTGGCCCCGATCGGGCAGCCGGTGCAAACTGAACCAGGCCAGAAGCAGACCTTTGCGATCCACTCGAGCGGACATCTGATCCGACCCTGGAACCAGGGAAGCCACATCGCTGGTGAGTTGGGCGTGAAGGAAATCCACCGCGTCCGGTCCAACCACCATGAGGCAACCGAGATTGGGCGCTTCGTTCCAGCGGGCCCAGAGTCCGGAATTTCGAATCTGGCGGCAAATGTCCGGTACGGCATTGTCCATCAGACCGAGAAACTTTCCCCGCAACCACAAGTGTTGCTGGCGTTGGGGTTGTTGAACTGAAAGCCCCTGCCGCCCAGACCATTGTCATGATCCAGGACCACCCCCCGCAGGTAGATGGTGCTCTTGCGGTCCAGCAGGACCCAGAATCCATCGAAGGGGACGACGATGTCGCCCTCCTTTTCCTGATCGAATTCAACCTTGTAGACCATGCCGCTACAACCCCCGCCGGAGACCGCCAGGCGCAGACCCTGGTCATGGTTTTCTTCGGCCGTCAGCAATCGCCGAACTTCCTGGCAGGCGGCTTCGGTCAGGGAGACCGGCTGGTCACCATTGGATGAGCCCACCGCCAATGGCTTCGGTTCGATCTGTACCTGGGCCACCAGTTCGGCCCCGGCCATTTCCGGCTTTGGAGCCTTATCGCCGGGTCGTCGAAAATACTGGTTCAGGGGAATCATTTTTTCCACCTGGGAAGCAGGCAAAATCAGGCGTTCATTTTTGATCCATACGCCGAACTTGGCTACCCGCTCAAGATACTCGGCATTGGTGCGACCATCCGGGCCCTGGCCGGATTCATCCTGGGTGTGGGTATCCACATCAAGCAACACGATGGTGTTTTGAGTGCGTTCGTGGCACCGCCCCACATGCACCGTGTCACCCATGTGGGCCACCACGGTGATCCCGTGTAAAGGATCCTTGGTATCGTGAAAGGTTCCCATGGTAACTCCTAGTTGCAGTACTCGTCGAAAGCCAGGGTCAGATCTTCGGCAATGGCCGCAGCTTCCCTTCCTTCGATCATGTGACGCGGAACAAAGTGCACCAGTTCGCCATTCTTGATCAGGGCCATGGACGGGCTGCTGGGCGGGACATCTCCGAGAAGGGACCGCACTTGGGCAGTGGCTTCCAGGTCCTGGCCTGCAAAAACCGTTGCAAAACGAGCCGGAGTTAGGGAATGGTCCATTGACATCCGCACTGCCGGTCTGGCGCTGCCGGCGGCACAACCACAAACGGAGTTGATAAGGATCAAACCGGTTTCTTCCTTGTTGGCAAAGAAGTCGTTGGCCTGGTCCGGAGTGCGCAATTCCTTGGCTCCGGCAGAGGATAATTCAGCGCGCATGGGCGCGACCATTTGTTCTGGGTAAGGCATGGTTATGTCCTTCTATTCAAAAACAGGATAATTGACGTCCGATTACATTGACGACAAGCTAAAAAGTTTACCATTATTGTCAAGTATTAATTAGGCATTAATTGGGGGGCATCAGTCCCGGTCGGTTTGAAATCTCCTCAACCGATTCTCAAGGTCGAAATCAGGGGCATCCTCCACCGGAAAAGCCAAGGCTCTTTCCAGCAACCCGATGGCGCGATCCAGATCGACGGGCTCATGGCCGAGGGGATTGTATCGGGCCGAACCCATCATATCCGCCAAAAAGACGTACCCAATTGCGCAATGGGGATGGTCACTGATCAGGTCGCTCAGGGTTTTCTCCCCTTCCTGGGCCTCGCCGGCCAGGAATTGAAATTCGCCCAGGGAAGCCCTGAAGTTTCTCACGAAGAGGCTGTCTTCATCAGAAAACTGCAGGAGAATCCCCTTGCAGAAAGAGAGACCAGCTTTTGCCATGACAGCATCCTTGAAAGCGAGGTTGGACAAAATAGCACAGTAATCCTGGACCCAATTGTTGAGAAAGAATGAACCGTCGTAGGCAGGTAGACTTTTTTCGAAGGTAGTCATTCCTGGCGAGAGCCTCAGCAGAAGCTGATCCCAGGCTCTGGCCCAGATATCACAGGCGGCGGCATAGTCCGGTTTGTTTCGACTCCCATAACCCTGAATAATAAAAAGATCGATTTGTTTATCATGGTCGCGGCCCCTGGAGGGCTTTTCCCATTCGAATGTCTCCGATTCAGGTGTTTCCGCCGGTACCTCCTGGACACTGCCAATGCAACATTTCTTGTACTTTTTACCACTGCCACAAGGGCACGGGCTGTTGCGGTTTATACTCCCCATATGTCATTTCTCCTGCAGGGAACGGTGTGAACAATGTATTTCGCCACTCTATTGTTGAAGCGGCCATCATCAACAACCATTATATTATTTCGCCATACGAAGCAAGAATCTTCCCAACCCGCAAGGAGCAATCATGGAATACAGATTTCTGGGCAAGTCCGGTCTCAAAGTCAGCGCCCTTTCATTTGGGGCCTGGGTCACCTTCAAGGATCAGCTGGATGTGAACGACGCCTACAATTGCATGAAGGTTGCCTACGATGCAGGGGTGAATTTTTTCGACAACGCCGAGGTCTATGCCGCCGGTCAGGCTGAATCCATCATGGGCAAGGCCCTGCGCCAGGCGGAGTGGCCGCGCACGGATCTGGTCATCAGCACCAAGATTTTCTGGGGTGGTGAAGGGCCCAACGACAAGGGTCTTTCCCGCAAACACATCATAGAGGGCACCGACGCGGCCCTGCGCCGGCTGGGCATGGACTATGTCGACTTGATATACTGCCACCGCCCTGATCTCGATACTCCCATCGAAGAAACCGTCTGGGCTCTGAATCAGGTCCTAAACCAGGGCAAGGCCCTGTATTGGGGAACCAGCGAGTGGAGCGCCCAGCAAATTCGTCAGGCCTACGATTTCGCCCGTCGTGAGCACCTCATCCCCCCAACCATGGAGCAACCCCAGTACAACATGTTCCACCGTGACCGGGTGGAAGAAGAGTACGCCGATTTATACGACGGGATTGGCCTTGGCACCACCATCTGGAGCCCCCTGGCCAGCGGCATCCTTACCGGAAAATACAACGACGGCATTCCCGATGGTTCGCGCCTGAGTTTGCCCAATTACCAGTGGCTGCTGCCCGAGTTGCAGAGTGAAGCCGGCAAGCAAAAGGTGGAAAAAGTAAAACTGCTGGCGCCGGTGGCGGCGGACCTGGGCTGCACCCTGGCCCAGTTGGCCATCGCCTGGTGCCTGACCAACGACGATGTTTCCACCGTGATCACCGGCGCTTCCCGGCCCGAACAAGTCACCGAGAACATGAAAGCCCTCGATGTTGTCCGGCAGTTGACTCCTGAAGTTCTGGAAAGTATCGAAGAAATTCTCATGAACAAGCCAATGGGGGAAAAGAACTGGAGAGGTTAGATGCCGCCGTTTATTCCTCAATGGTTTGTGGACCTGCATCCGATTATGCAGGCTTTGTTGGCCACCACCTTCACCTGGGGTGTGACCGCCCTGGGTGCGGCGGTGGTCTTTCTGTTCACTACCGTCAACCGCAAGCTCCTGGATGCCATGCTGGGCTTTGCCGCCGGAATCATGATTGCGGCCAGCTACTGGTCGCTGTTGGCGCCGGCCATTGCCATGTCCGAAGCCGCCGGGGATCCGCCCTGGTTGCCCGCCACCATCGGGTTTTTGTCTGGTGGTTCTTTCCTGATGGTCGTGGACAAAATTCTGCCGCATTTGCACCTGGGTTTCCCCGATGAAGAAGCTGAAGGCATCAAAACCGGTTGGCACCGCAGCGTACTTTTGGTTTTGGCCATCACTTTGCACAATGTGCCGGAAGGATTGGCCGTGGGTGTGGCCTTCGGCGCCGTGGCCGCAGGTGTGCCGGAAGCAACCCTGGGTGCGGCTGTTGCCCTGACCATCGGTATCGGAATTCAAAATTTTCCCGAAGGTTTGGCTGTCTCCGCTCCCCTGCGCAGTGAAGGCTGGAGCCGCAAGAAATCCTTCATGTATGGCCAGGCCTCCGGTTTTGTCGAGCCCATTGCCGGCGTCATTGGTGCCGCCGCAGTGCTCCTGATGCGCCCCATCCTCCCCTACGCTCTCAGCTTTGCCGCCGGAGCCATGATCTTTGTGGTGATTGAAGAGTTGATCCCCGAGTCGCAACTGGGAAAAAACACCGACCTGGCAACCATAAGCTCCATGCTCGGTTTTGCGGTGATGATGACCTTGGATGTTGCCCTTGGCTGAGAAAATCCCCCTTCGAGGCGCATTTGCCCATCACGAATTTTCCCAAGGCGAAGAAATCGCCCACGCCACCACCCACGGCCTGGGTGTTCTGGGCAGCATCACCGCACTGGTGATCATGGTGGTGCGCGCTGCAGCCTGCAACGATGCCAGGTTGGTAGTCGGCGTCCTTGTATTTGGCGCCTCCATGGTTTTTCTCTACCTGGCTTCCACCCTGTACCACGCCCTGACCGCCAAAAGAGCCAAACGAGTATTCGAATTGATGGATCATGGCGGTATTTATCTGTTGATCGCAGGCACCTACACGCCTTTTGCACTGTCGGTTCTTTGGGGTGCCTGGGGGTGGTCGTCCTTTGGAGTTGTTTGGGGCCTGGCCACGCTCGGAATTATTTATGAAGTTGTGCTGCATCGGCCCTGGCGACGTCTTTCGCTAGCCTTCTACATTGTTTTGGGCTGGTTGTTGGTGGTGACCTGGTATCCCCTGTCCAAGGAGTTGCCCTTCGGAGCGCTGGTGCTGCTGGCAGCTGGGGGCGTTTCTTACACCGGAGGTGCGGTTTTCTATGCTTGGCGCGGATTTCCATACCATCATGCGTTGTGGCATGTCTTTGTTTTGCTGGGCACCGGGTTTCATTTTTGGTGCGTATTGGCCTATGTGATTCCTGGTTGTTGAGGTCTCTGTCGGCCCCATCAACCAAGGATTCTGCTTCAGGGTCTGGTCGGGCGGATGGCGAACTCGGCGTTGAACAGGCAGGTCAGGTGTCGCTGGGCAGGAACCTGGTCATGGCCTAGGGCAGAGCAGCAGGCATGGTCCGCCCGGTTTCACGACCGTTTTGCAAGGCAACCACAACCACGAACCCGCCTGTGGCCGGGGCTTCGGTACGGTCGATGGTCAGGCCCGTCTCAGCTTCCACCAGGGTATCCATTTCTTCGGTGAGGTCCGGTGCCAGGAACACCACCCGGTACCCGTCCGCCCGGGGGTGGGCCTGCCAACTGAGGACCAGGGAGCCGTCTTTGGTGGTCACCGAGGGTGCGTTCCAGGTGGTCGAACCGGCGGTTTGGTCCGCCCGTTGCCGAACATCTTCCAGGGTGCCGGGGTCCAGCCCTTCCCATGAAATATAATCCCCCAAATTCGGCGATAGGGTAAACAGGCCCAACCCCATCAACAGCACGGCGGCCAAACCCAGCAACCTGGTGGCGTAGGAGCGGCTTTGGTGCTTCCGGGGCAGACCGCTGGTAAAGGTGTCCAGATTGGCGGCGGCAGCGGCTTCGTCGGTGTGGGGAACCTGGTCGGCCAGGGCATCGTCCTGGAAGGCGTCCCGGGCCCGGACCAGGGCCTGACACCGGGGACAGGCGGCCACGTGCAGCTGCCAGGGATGGCTCCGGTCCTCGTCGAGAGCCAGCAACAGGGCTTCCGATTGTGGACAATTCTCCATGATCATGCCTTTCTCCCGGTGGGGTCGCCCGGCTCACCCACCGCGGCCCTTAATTTCCGTCTTGCCGACTGAAGCACACCCCGCGCGCCAGACGAGGTATCGATCCCGAGCACTTTTGTGATCGAATCGACCGGCATTTTTTCGAAACAGCGCAGGCTGATGGCTTCCTTTTCCAGGGGATCGAGCACGGTGCCCAGTATTTTTGCAAAGTGCTCGAACTCGATGCGCTCCAGCCAGACTTCTTCCGGATCCCGGGAACTAGCCGGCAAGGTGTCCGGGTCAATGGCATCGGCCCCGCGAACCCGCCGCCTCTTCAACTCGTCCAGACACTTGTTGCGGACAATGACAAACAGCCAGGTGCCGAAGCGGGTGCCCTCTCGCAAGGAAGCGAAGTCCTGGTAGACTTTCAACAATGCGTCCTGGGCCAGATCCAGGGCCGTCTCGTGGTCGCCGACGTAAGACCGGCACCAGCGGTAGACCCGCATCCGGTAGCGGCCCAGCATCTCCGCGGCGGCGGGACCGCCACCGGAAGCGGTATTTTCCCGCCAGAGAGCTACCAACTCCTCGTCGCGGAGTTTGGCCCAGCGGTCGGGGTCAGAGGTTTTTTCTGCCCGGTGCATCATAGACGCCTGTCTTCCTGCCTAATCACAAAAAATTTTGTCTTTTTCGGTGCAATGAACTACACCCGCCGCAAGCAGCGGGGTATCGCTAGTTTTTTTAGATACCAACCAGGTGCGCCCCAAGGGGCGGGGAATTACACCCTCTTTCGATTAAATGGAATTGCCAAGTATATCCCGTGGCGCCGAAGGTTTTGCCCATGATACAATAGAATCATGATATTCAGAAGCTGGAAACTTTCCCCCCTGGTGGTCACCATCGTCCTGGCAGGTGCCTTGTTGCCCAGCTTGATTTTGGCAGGCCCAGCTGACCTGGCCGGGGAGCTTGAACGGATCAACTCCATGATCTCGGCCGGGCAGTTTCGGGAGGCGCTGGACGCGGCATTGGAAACCGCGGACCACGCGGCAACCGCCGGGGCAACCACCGATCAGGCCACCGCCCTGCTGCGCATATCGGATGCCCTGTACTACCTTGGTCGCCGGGCGGAGACCCTGCCGCCCATGGAGCAAGCCCTGGCGCTCTACCAAGCGGCTGCCGATACGGCGGGGATCGGTCGCACCTTCTACAGCTTGGCCTACTACTTCGAACGAACCGACCCCGAAAGAATGTTCACCCTGCTGAGTGAAGGGAAGAAGTACGCTTCGGCGGTGCAGGACAAGCGCCTGCTGATGAACATCGCCAACGCCGCAGGGGTGGCCCGTTGGAACCAGGGGAACTATGACGCGGCCACGATCCACTTCGAGGAATCCATCGCTCTGGCCAGGGAACGCCGGGACGATGCAGCCCTGGCTTCGGCCAACCAGAACCTCGGCCTGATCGACTACCACCGCGGCGACGGGAGAAAGGCCCTGGAACATTATCGCCAGGCCTTGTCTGCCCTCGAAAAAACCGGTAACTCCCATGGCGTGGCGGTGGTGCTGGGCAACATGGGGAACGCCTACCTGGCCTTGGGGGATCCCGAATCGGGCCGGGAGTGTTATGACCGCGCCTTGTTCATTGACCGCGAAAATGACTACCAGCGGGGCATTTCCACCATGTTGGAAAACCTGGCCGGGGTGAACTTCCTTTTGGGCCGAGTGGACCTGGCGCGGGACCAGTTTACCGAGGCACTGGCCATAAGCGAGCGGAGCGGGGATATCCGGACCCAGGTTTTTACCCGTTTGGGGCTGGGGCTTATCGCCCTGGAAGAGGGCCGCCCAGAGCAAGGTCTCCGGCAGTACGCGACGGCACTCGAACTGGCCCGCAACCTGGGTGATCCCTACGCCTTGATCGACCCCTTGCAGCGATTAGCCGAGTTGGCGTTTCGCTCTGGCGATGACACCGCCGGCCGGGAATATCTGCGGGAGGCCCGGCAGTGCGCTGCCGACTGCGGCGCCACCTATTCGGGAGGTATCCTGGCGGCCATGCTGGGCGAGCGCCTGGCTGCCGAGGGGCAGGTGGCAGCAGCCATCGCCACCTATGAAAAAGCCCTCACCCAGCACGAGGCCACCCACATACGTACCCATGTATTTTTGTGGTGCGCCGATTTGGCGGCACTCTACCGGCAACAAGGCGATCCGGTCGCGGCCGAGGCCCAGTACCGACTCAGTCTGGCCGCCATCGAGGATCTCGACGCTGTTATCGCTACCGGGGATTTTCGCCGCTACCTCTTCAACCAGGCGGCGGGCGTCTACCGGGATTTCGCGGACTGGACCGCCGACCGGGGCGACCTTGCCGGAGCCTGGCGGATTCTGGAACAGGGGCGGGCCAGGGACCTCAGTTTCCGGTTGCTGCAGAACCGGGCCCGGGCGGTGGTTTCGGGCCCGGAACAGGCCTCCCTGTCGCGCCTGGCTGCCCTGCAGAAACGTTGGCGCGAGGAGTCGTTGACCCCGGATCAGCGGTCAGAGCTGCTGCTCTGGATCTCCAGCGCCGAAGCCCAGTATGACCGCACGCGCTGGAGGCCGTCTCCCGATCCATTGGTCCCCCTGGCAACATCTTCCTACCAGCCTGATTCGGGCACCCTCTTGCTGACGTACTCCCTGGGAAACGATACCCTGCAGGTATTCAGCGCCTGGGACGGAACCTACCAACGGCGCCAGGTGCCAGCTGCCCGGGCCTTGATGCGGCGATGTAGCATCTTTAGCGACCTGGTATCCGATCCCGCCACGGGTGATACCTGGCGAGCTGCGAGCCGATCCCTGGCCGCTGTCCTGCTGGCGCCGGAAATGGCCGCCCATCGGCCGGACCGGGTAGTCATCATGCCCGACCGGGAATTGTGGGGACTGCCTTTCACGGCCCTCACCCTGTTTGACGGCACCCTATTGGCCGAGGCGGCTGCCGTATCGCTGACACCTGCGGTCAGGACCCTGGCGGAAATCTCCCGTCGCCCGCCCGCCGCCCGGGATGCGATCCTGGCCGTGGCGTGCACCCGGTACTCCGTCCCTGCCGACTCCAGTTCCGGCCTGGTGAACATTCCGGCGGCCGGGGACGAGGCAGCCCGGGTCGCCCGGCGCAGCGATCCGTCAGTGCTGTTGGTGAACACCAGCGAGGGGAGTTTCAAGGCCCAGGACTTGCCCCGGATGCAGATCATCCACTTCGCCTCCCATATTCTGGCCGATCCCCGGCGCCCCAATCGCTCGGGTATCATTTTGGGCCCGGATCAGGACAACGACGGGGTACTTCGAGCCCGGGAGATCTATCGCTTGCCTCTGGACACCCGCCTGACCGTCGTTTCGGGTTGCCGCAGCGGGGATGGCGGTACGGTTCCCGGGGAGGGTTTACTTGGGCTCAGTCACGCTCTGCTGAGCGCGGGCAGCAGGGCGGTGGTACTAAGTCGCTGGAATCTGGCCGACCGGGGAGCCGCCTTCTTCATGGAAAAAATGTATGACGCCCTTGGCGATAACCCGGCCGATATTGCCCTGCAACAGGCACGGCTGGCCTGTCTGGATTCACCCGACTGGCGCCATCCCGCCTATTGGTCCACGTATTTCCTGGCGGGAGATGGTTCCCAACAATGCGACTTCCGTCCCCGGGCCTTGATTCGGGGGCTGGTTCTGCTGGGGTGTGGGGTGTTGCTGGCCCTGGCGGCAGTGGGACTCGGTCACCGTCGAAATAACTTCTTTTAGATTTTCTGTGATTTTTTGTCGTGCCGGTCGTCTATTCCCAAGTCCAGCAAATAATCTGGGAATCCATCCGGGAGTGTTGAAATGAACCGCCTGACCCACGTAATCCTCGTCAGCATATTTGCCATGATTCTGTCCGGGGCAACTCGGCCTCCCCAGGTCCTGGCCTGGACCGGACCCGACTACTTCACCGGAAACGCCGGCATATTGCATTCCCTTTCCAACGTGGGCGACCTCAACGGAGACGGGTACCAGGATCTGGCCTATGGCAACGCCCTGCAGAGCACCGTCTGGGTTTGTTACGGTAGCGCCAACGGGATTTCCCTGGGCCAGCCGGATCTGGCGCTGGTCGGAATTGCGGGCGAACAATTCGGAGAGGCCGTCTGCACCGCCGGGGACCTCAACGGTGACGGTTTCGGAGACCTGATTGTTGGCGCCCCGAGCCATGACATACTCTACAGGCCCAACTGCGGCGCGATTTTCATTTATCTGGGTTCGGCCAACGGTATCGCCGAAGTCGCGGACTTTCTAATCGTCGGACCAACCACCGACGATGCCATCGGCAAAAAACTGGCCTACGCCGGCGACGTCGATGATGACGGTTTTGACGACATCCTGGCCTATTCGGCAAGTTTCGGCTATTGGGAGTGCTACCAGGGAAATTCGTCGGGACTGGGTTCGACTCCGGTCTGGAACGCAGGCATCCTGGGTTCGGCGGCGAATGGGGCGGGCGACGTCAACGCCGATGGTTACGACGATGTTATCCTGGGTGACGGGAGTAACGCCGGTGTCGGCCGCGTCTATATCTATCTGGGTTCGTCCAACGGACTGCTTGATTTTTTTACGAGCACCATGACTCCAGACGCCCAGGGAGCCGCTTTTGGAGCCAGCGTCAGTTCCGCCGGCGACATCAACGGCGATGGTTATGCCGACGTGGTGGTGGGTGATCCTTTTGCCTCCCAGGGGGTGGGCCAGAATTTCGGCCGGGCAACAGCATTCTATGGCAACTCCGGCGGTGTAAGTCCAGTTCCTGTCTGGTCAAGGTGGGGCGATCGGGATCATGATCAATACGGAAAAATCGTCTTTACCGCCGGTGATTACAACGGCGACGGATATTCCGACATCATGGTGGGTGCTCCCAACTGGGATTCACCCCTGGCCGAAGCCGGACGCCTCGACTTGTTCTGGGGCTCGTCTGGGGGCCTGTCGACCACCCCAAGTGAATCATATCAGGGCCTGGAGATGTGGCAGTCTTTCGGTTCGCTCATTACCTGCGCCGACATAAATGGCGATGGTTTCAACGATATCTTCGCATATCAGAGTACCGGTGGGGGAAAACTTTACGGTTTTGCCGGCCGCGGCGCCTCTCTTGGCTCTCAAGACACTTGGACGGTTTATGGCGCGGCCGGGGAAAAGGCGGGCAAATCGGTGGCGATGATCGGCGACGTCAACGGAGACGGCTACGCCGACGCCGCAGTCGGCCTGCCGGAGTACAACGGTTTCCAGGGCAACGTGAAAGTTTATTACGGATCTTCGACAGGGCTCTCGGTGGTGGAATCGTGGGGAAAATTCGGCAACGCCGCCGGTGACCAGTTCGGCACTGCCATTGCCGCGGCCGGTGATGTTAACGGTGACGGTTACGGTGATCTGCTCATCGGTGCCCCCGGTGTGTCAAATAACCAAGGGGTTGTTTACCTCTATTTTGGCTCGGCAGGCGGTCTCGGCATGTTCTCCGACGTTACCTTGTCCGGCACCAGCGGCAGCTTCGGTCTCGCCGCCGCCGGCGCCGGCGACATCAACGGTGACGGTTACGGCGACGTGGTCGTCGGTAGTCCCTTTTTGACCGGATGGAACGGTGGTCCGCGCTATAACATGGGCCTGGTCCAGGTTTTTCTCGGGGCTCCCGCGGGTCCGCCGACGACCCCCTCGTGGGAATGGTCATCCGGTCTGTCCGGCACCAGGACTGGAACTTCGGTTTCGGCTGCCGGTGACGTCAACGGCGACGGTTTCGGCGACATCCTGGTGGGCCAACCTGGACTCAACGGCGGCGATGGTAGCGCCCTCTGCTTCCTGGGCGAAGCCAGTGGTCCGGCCGCCACCCCGGTCTGGACAATCAATGGCCAGTCAGGATCACTGGAAGCACTCGGTTCGGTTGTCGCCGGTGTCGGCGATCTCGACCGAGACGGATACGCCGACGCAGCTATCGGCATTCCCACCGCCGCCGGTGGCGGGCGCGTGGAATACTATGAGGGCTGGTCCCAAGGTCTGAAAACCAGTCCGACCACGACGGTTACCGGAAATTCAACCGGGGATCGCCTCGGCCAGTCGGTAGCCGGTTTAGGCGATGTGAACGGTGACGGCTACGGTGATTCGGCCCTGGGCGTACCGGGTCTGGACAAAGTCGAGATTCGCTTCGGCGGTGCCCTCGGCGTAGGACAAACCGCCGATGCTGTCATCACAGGTTTGTCCGGTTCCGATTTCGGTTTCGCCCTTGGTGGCGGCGATGTGGATGGAGACGGTTATTCCGATCTGGTCCTCGGCGCACCCCTTGCCGACATCGGCGGCACCAACACCGGCCAAGCGTTTTGTTATCTGGGCAACGGCCGGGTCAGCGGCGTACCCAACCCGGTGATCCCGCGCCAACTGGACAACGGTTTCCTACCCATTGCGCCGTTGGGCCGCTCCGACAGCGCCAATTCATTCCTCCTGGCCATGCGAGGTCGCAGCAGCGTCGGCCGCACCAACCTTCGGCTGGAAAAGCGGGTCGCCCCGGTCGGGTCGCTCCTGCAATGGCAACCTGTCGAAGCCGGCCTGTGGCTGGACACCGGTTCGCCCGGCCCAACCGGGTCCGACGCCGAACTCACCACCATGGTCACCGGCTTGACCGGCAATACCCAATACCACTGGCAGCTACGCTCCCGCAGCGATTCCCCCTACTTCGCAACCACACCCTGGTTCACCATCAACGGCGGGGCCCAAAACCTGGCCCATCTCCGCACAAATGGCGCGCCTCTGGACCCGAACCTGGTCGTGACAGAAATCTCCCCCACGTCCGCCAACGATTCGTCCCCGGTGACGGTTTCAATCACGGTGGCCAACCTGGGCCTGGTCGCGTCCGGAGCCACAACGACCAGCGTGTCCCTGGACGGAGTCACAACTTGCGCGGCGGTCTCGACGCCTTCGATCCCAGCCCTGGAGCAGGTCGTGGTGACCTGTCAACTCGGTACTCCCAGCGGCGGCCAGCACGTGGTGGAGTCCTGCGCCGATGCCGGTGACACCGAGACCGAATCCGACGAATGGGACAACTGCCTGCAGGTCAATCTTTTGATCACAACCAATCCGGTCCTGACCTTGACCGCGGACGGCAGCGGCGACGTACCGACCATCGCCGACGCCCTGGCCTTGATCAGCCCGGGTGGGGTGATTTTGCTGGGGGACGGCATCTATTCAGGTACCGGCAACCGCGACCTGGTCCTCGACGCCCGGACCGTGACAATCCGTTCGGTATCCGGAGACTCGACAGCCTGTGTGATCGACTTACAGGGTTCAGCCTCCGATCCCCACCACGGCTTCCGGCTGACCAACGGTACCGTGCTGAACCTCGACCGCCTGACGCTTCGCAACGGCTACGCCGTCAACGGAGCAGCTATGAGCGTGAACACCTCGACCTTGAACGCGCAAGGCTGCATCTTCGAATCCAGCGAAACTTCCAATGCGGGTGGCGCCATCAACTTCCTCAACGCCGGCGGTCGGCTGGACGGCTGTCGCTTCACCGGCAACCGCACAATCTACGCCGGCGGTGCGCTCTACCTCAACAACTCCGCCCCCGTGATCTCCATGTGCCTATTCGACGGCAACCATGCCGACAATTGGGGCGGGGCGGTCCATGGGCAAAATCCATTGTCGGTATTTGAGTTGGCCAGTTGCACCTTCGCCCGCAACGACGCCCCGCAGGGAAGTTCCATCTATGTGCGCGGCGGCAGCGCCGTTTCTCTGGGCAATACCCTGATCGCCTTCGGAACCGGCAGTGATCCGGTCTGGAACAATGGCGGAGACATCTCCCAGGTCTCGTGTTGTGACGTCTTCGGCAACGCCGTTGGCGACTATGTGGGCGCGCTGGCCGGCTTTGCCGGGGTCAACGACAACTTCAGTTCCGACCCCTTGTTTTGCGATGAAGTGGGAGGCAACTACAACGTGCTCTCGGGTTCACCCTGCTCCGAAGCCGGCAACCCTGGCTGCGGGTTGATCGGTGCCTTTGAGGCTGGCTGCGGCTTCGTTATCACCGTCACTCCCGACGGCAGCGGCGACCAGCCGACAATCCAGGCGGCTTTGAACGTCGCCCTGCCTGGCGATATCGTTGAGCTGCTCAATGGTGTGTATACCGGAACCGGCAACCGCGACCTGAATTTCCAGGGTAAGGCCATCACCCTGCGCGGACAGAGCCAGGATGCCTCCCTGTGCATCCTCGATTGCCAGGCCAGTGATACCGACCGTCATCATGGAGTTGATTTCCTCTCCGGAGAGACCACCGCCACCGTCCTGGAGCACATCACCATCACCGGCGCTAACAAGGTCTACGGCGGGGCCATCAACATCAACAACGCGAGCAGTCCCACCATTCGCCATTGCATTCTGCGGGACAACACCTCCGGCAGCGGGGCCGGAATACTGATCGGCGGCGGGTCCAATCCACTGCTGTCGAATATCCGTTTCGAAAACAACACGGCCACCAACGCCGGCGGTGGCATCTATATCAACAGTTCCTTCCCCTCCATCTCCGACTGTGTGTTTACGGGAAACCATGGTAGATACGGAGGAGGTGGTATCTTCAACCAATACGCCAGCCCCAACGTATTGCGCAGCGTTTTCACCGGCAATACATCCGACTACTGGGGTGGTGCGGTGCACAACCGTTACAGCACCAGCGCTCCTAATTTTACCGACTGTCTGATGACGGGCAACAGCGCCCCCGAGGGCGGCGCGGTGTACGACCGGGATGGTGCCACGCCATCGTACATGACCTGCACCTTCTCGGGGAACTCCTCTCCCGATGGCGGGGCCATCAAGAGCCTGGATGGATCGATGGTATCTCTCGTGCGGTGCATCGTGGCCTTCAGTTCCCAGGGGGCGGCCGTGAGTTCCGACGGCACGAGCACCTTTACCGCTTTTTGTAGCGACATATTCGGCAATGCGGGCGGCGACTACACCGGTCCCTTGGCGGGCCAACTCGGCACCAATGACAACATCTCGTCCGACCCGCTTTTCTGCGATGCCAATAGCGGGGATTTTTCCTTGAACAGCACGTCTCCCTGTCAGCCCGTCAATTCGGAGTGCGGCCTGTTGATAGGAGTCTATGGTACAGGTTGTGCGATGTCGGCGGTGGATGACCTCGCCGGGGCAATTCCCAGCCGACTGACCATGGGACCTGCCTCACCCAATCCCTTCAACCCACTGACGGTTGTCCGTTACCAATTGCCGACCAGCGGAAAAGTACGTATGGAGGTGTTCGACCTGGGGGGACGCAGAGTGGCTACGCTGGTCAACGAGGATCAGGTGGCGGGGAGGCATGAGGTGACCTGGCAGGCGATGGATGATGGGGGGCGTGGTGTTTCTTCCGGGGTCTATCTCGTTCGCTTGAAGTTGGGGCCGGAAACCATTGTCCAGAAAATCACACTTACCAAGTAGTGAGGTGGTACCAAATCTTTGGACAGCACTGAACCATCCAGGAGCAGGGCCCTTTCAGCCCTGCTCCATCCTCAAAACCTGAAACCAAATCAAGAGAACGCCTGCCGTCCTCTCAATTCCCCAACGTCACGGTCCCGGAATTCCCCCAGCGCCGCAACGTGGTGTGCTTCAGCAGGGTTTGCTGGGTAGCGTACGTACCAGGAATGATGTAGACCGTTCCAGTGGGATAAGTCGCACCGTACCCCTCGTTGAAGGTATTCCATGGATCGACGGGTGACCCGTCCTCGTATCCGGAAGCAAAGTAATTCACGTAGGAGTCCACCCGACCGGAGTTGGTCAGGGTTATCTTTGAACCGGACGCATCCGAATCTTCTATGGTCACGATCACGCCGTTGGTTGAATCCCAAAAGGTCTCCCCCCTATCCCAACGGGCACCCTCGTCGTTGGGATTACCCATCATATCGGAGTCCACAACATAGGCTGGTCTTTCCCGGAACGGATTGATCTGGTGGATCACAACCGTCTGGTCAGGCAGGTTCTGGTCGTAACCCGTAAAACGCCTCCGCTCGATGGTGAAGAATCTGTTGTAGTCTCCAGGCCAGCGAATTCGCGCCATCAACAGGCGACCGGCCGGCGGGACAACAGCCAGGTTGTTGAGCCAGAGCGTTGTCACTACCGGGTAGGTCGGTGCCGTATACTGGTGCAAGGGATGAATCCACCCTAGCAGGTCCTTGTTGTAGGAGATGGTGTTGACCGCCAGGTTGCCGTATTCGGGGTCGGAATAGATGCACTCCCCACAGGCATGGCTCATGACGTCCCAATTCGAATCATAGGTGTCTCCGTAGGGCCCGGATGAGTGGGGCCATCCCAAGGAGTGACCGGTCTCATGAGCAATCACATCCTGGTTGCCCCAACCCCAGTCAGCCAACCAGGTGACACTCCAGTACCTGGTCTCTCCGTCGAGGGTCAACCAGGCCTCACCACCGTACGAACAGCAGTCCAGCACGTCGTTGTAGCACATGTGAAATCCCCTGTAGCCGGTGAAATCCACGTACGGATCGGCCAGGGCGATGCAATCATCAAGGGTTCGCTGACCATCCAACTCATCGTCGGGGTCGTTCGGATCGATATCGTAGACGTAATACGACCGCGGGTGGGGCAGGTTGAACCAACCCAGAACCACGCTGCCCTCAAGATTGATGTTGTTGTACGAGACCTCCCGCCAGTAATGATCCATGCTTGGCCGGCCACCTAGGGCCTGGTCCATGAACCAGTAGTTGGGCTGCGGCGTGCTGGGATTGTCCGCAAAGCGCATCAGGATCCAGATATACCGCTGGGAACCGGTCAGGGTGCGCATTTCGTCTTCGGCTTCGGCATTGATGCGCACGATTGTATCGACGTCCATCTGCGGTACGATGATGCGCGAAACCTTACCTGATGCTGTAACCTGCGACTGACTCAGCGCCAACAGACCACCTGCTTTTTCCACCAACTCCCGGTCCAGATCCAGGTACCATTTGTCACCTCGCTCGGTGATCAATTCGTAATGATGGCTCGACGGTAAATCCGATCTGGGGGGAGGATCTCCCCAGATCACCTGCACCATCCCACTCAATTCCAGGGTCTCGCCAATTTGCGGCGGTGGCCTGAACGCTTCGACTGTCTGACCGGCGGTTGGAGCACTCCAAAAAGTGCCGATCAACAACCCGATCAGGAATATGTTCTTTTTCATCTTGTCACCCCCAAGCTCTGGGTACTGGTTGCTTGCGAATTGCTTCCCGGACGGCGCTTTTCAGCAGCCGAATCGGGCAGGGTTACCCCCATCATTGGAGGTTCACCAGCACCAGCACCAGACCTTGGCCCTCGTCGAGGGACGTCATGGCTTTTCCTATTATCGCGCCGTGGGACCGTGAATAGTCGCTGGCCTTCATGGCGTATCCGGGCAGATTCGATGTCGTCAGCAGATCACCCAGTTCGATGGGGTTTTCGGAAGCGTCGCACTTGACCCAGACCCGGCCACTGAGGGCGATGGCCGAGGTCAGCCCATTGTCAGGCAAATTGCCCAGGACCGCGCCGGTCGGCAGATCGCCAGCTCCACTGACCACACCGGCCACTCGCCGGTCATACGCCTGCCGGGAACGGCAGAGCTGGCCCTCATGTTGGTTGTCGATGGCCACAACGGTGCCGGGTTCAAGCACCTCGGCCATGGGGAACTTTTCGGCTACGTCGGCTCCCATGATGTGCAATACGTCCACCCTGGCCTCACCTACCACATGCAGCGCCACGTTGGGTGCGGTGGTGCCAATGCCAAGCCGACCGTAGCTGTCGAGGAACATCCGGGTGGCCGAATTGGTCTGGAAGGAAATATCCGCCCACGTGCCACCGGCGTTGGAGTTGATGACCAGGCCACCGCTGCCCATCTGTTTGAATTCCCCGTAGAGGTTGCCGTAGCTCGATCCGTAGTTGATCTTGAGGCCACCGCCAGTGTTTTGCGTGTCCAGGTGCAGCATTTCGGTCGGATTTGTCCGGCCGATGCCCACGTTGCCCGAGACACCTGCATACATGTTGTCGCCGTTGATGATCCAATCGTTGTCTGAGGATCCGGTAGTCACTGCCGAATCGGCCACCGCAGCACGAAGAGACCAGGGAACCGAAGTCATCCTCATGCGGGGAAGAAGTTCCACGCCATCATCGACAATTATACCCATCCACCTCCAGGACCCCTCGAACAAGGTGTTGGGAATGGTTGAACTTTGCCCCAACAACACATTGAAAACCCCGCCGGTCAGCAGCACTTCACGATGTTGTTCGGTCCAGAGTGGTTCGGTTGAACTTTCGTATTGGTAAATGCTGAATACAATATCGTGGATTCCGACCAAAGGGTTTCCGGTATCGTCGGTCAACATCCCCTGGTAGTTCACAAGACTGGGTGGAGCGGCAAGAGCGCTGGTGGCGAGCAAACACACACTCACCAGGGCAACTGCCCATATTACGTTGTGTCTCATCTCCCTTTCCTCCTTTATTTGAGCAATAACATTTTCTTGACGGAATGGTAATCCCCCGCTCGAAGACGATAAAAATAGACTCCGGCAGCGTTGGGCCGGCCAGAGTTGTGGGTGCCGTCCCACCACACGGTGTGGCTACCGGCCGTCATGGTCTCGTTCACCAGAGTGCGCACCAGTTCACCGCGCGCATTGAAGATCATCAGCTCGACCGAAACTTCGTCGGCCAAGGAGAAATCGATCTGGGTTTTGGGGTTGAAAGGATTCGGGTAGTTGTCCAGCAGGGCGGTGAGCAAGGGCTCGGGACCAGGCGGATCAACGGCCGAGAGGTATTGAGAGCCCCTCCAGAAACCCGCATACAGGATGACTCCACCCCCACTGGCGATTCCGATGGGCGTGGACTGGGCCATGGTTCCGTTGGTGACAATGCCGCCACCTGAAGCGGGCGCGCCGGCTGCGCCAACGACGGTGCCGACGATCTGGACAGGATCACGTTCACCACGAGGCGCCCCGAAAATAGGTTGTTGAGTTGTAAATAAGGGAATCAAGAACAGGCAGGAAACTAACACCCAGCAGATTTTTTTATGTGTAGTCATGGAATACCACCTCCTTCACATTTTGGAATGACTGTCATGCGGCTTTTCCAATAAACCCCCTATTCGTTTTTTGAGCAGTGGAATAGATCCGAGAGTATCGCCTACAGATGCTCGCAGGCTTTCCGCCGAATGCAGTGTATATGGGAAAGAATCGGTCGGCAGAAGGGTTGTACCCTATCACGGACACTGGAAGCCGTCAACCTTGTTGACGGCTTCCAATCATTCGAGCTGAGACAGTCCACCCTATCCATCATCACCAGTTGGCAATCCGTCCGGCAGGACTCCCGTTTATTCTGTGGTCCTGGATTCATCCAGGGCCTCAAATTTCCAGGAAATCCTCTTCGGTCAGGGGAATGACATTTTCAGGACTACTCATGGCCACCTTGGGCCGCGATCTGGCAGGCGGAGCAATCACTGCTACGTCATGGTTACCGCCCCTTGAAGTTTCCGAACCGGTGGTGGAGCGGGGCAACGCAGATGTCCCTTCCACCAGGGAGATCAGGCTCGACACCATGACGCGCAACTCAACGGCCTGCGCTGAAAGTTCTTCGCTGGCAGAGGCCGATTCTTCGGCCTTGGCAGCGTTGGCTTGGCTGATATCATCCATTTGTCCCACGGCCGTGGTGATTTCTCCGACCCCGCGCGCCTGCTCTTCGCTGGCACCAGTCACGTTTTTCACCAGTTCAGTTACTTGGGTGATGCCCGTGGCAATGCGGTCCAGGGTTTCAAAGACTTCCCTCGTCACCCGGACACCTTCTTCAGCATTCTGGGTGGACTCGGCAATCAAAGTGGAGGTATTTCGGGCGGCATCGGCACTGCGCTGGGCCAGATTCCGCACTTCCTCAGCCACCACGGCAAAGCCCTTGCCCGCATCGCCTGCACGGGCTGCCTCCACGGCTGCATTCAAGGCCAACAGGTTGGTCTGGAAAGCAATCTCGTCAATGGTCTTGATGATGTGTGATGTCTCGTCGGATGACTGTTTGATCCGGTTGATGGCCTCGGTCATGTTGGTCATGGCCTGGCGACTTTGATCGGTTGCAACCTGAACTTCCCCGGTGATGGTGCTGGCCTCCTTGGCGCTGCTCAAGTTCCGCGCGGCCATGGCTGAAAGCTCTTCCAGGGTGGCTGCGGTTTCCTCCAGGCTGGCCGCCTGGATGCTGGCCCCTTCGGCCATTTCGGTGCTGGACTGGGCGGTATGACCGGAAGCGGAAGATACCTCGTCCGATCCCAGTTGCAGGCCCGTGATGATCCGGGTGATGGGCCGGGTGATGGACCGAATGATGAAGAAGCCGACGATCGCACTTCCGAGGATACCGGCGATGAGCATACCCCACTCCATTCGGGCCAGATTTGTAACCTGGGCCGTGGCGTTGACCAAGTTTTGGACCATTTCAGCCTTCTGCGCCTCGTTCAGGGCCTGAAGATTCTTTTTGATGATCTCTGCGCGGGGCGCGGCTTTCTTCCCCAGCCAGGCATTGGCCAGATTCCAGTCGTCGGAACCACGGAGTTGGAACATTCGTGGCGGCAGGGAGTCAAATGCCTGGCGAGCTTTATCGAACTTGTCAAAGGCCGTCGACTGTTCCTCTGTCAACAAGTCTCGATGGGCCTTGAGGTCGCCGAAACGCCTGGTATTCTTGGCCCACAATTTGTCGTACTTGTCCTTGAAAACCACATCCCCGGAGAGCAGGTAGGCCCGAATGTTGGCCAGGGCCAGTCCGGTGGTACCACGCACGTCGGCCATCATGCCGAACAGGGCCTTGCGTTCGGCAGTTGCCGGCAGGTCAGCCTCCAGGTCGATCATGGCGGTGATGTTGACCCCCAGGATCCCTGCCAAAGGTGCGGCCTCATCGAAGAGAAGTTTGGTGGAAGGTACGTTTTCGCGACGTTGGGCAATATCCTCGATTTCTTCCTGGGCCCTCTTGAATTCAACGATATTATTCTGGATCTCCTGCAACCGTTTGACTCTTTCAGGGTCCGTCCAGTCCTTGGCGACCCGTTGCAGGAGCGCCATGGAGGGTTCGATTTCCTCTTCCCAGGCTTGGGCCCGCTCTTGCCTGAATCCATCCTTGCCCAGGATGATCCAGCCCCGCAGAGCCGCCAGGGATTGGTTCATTCCGCCGAGCATCCGCACACTGGCCTGAGCGGCCGGGGCACTCATTTCCGTTATCAGAGCCTGGGTTTTGTTTATTTGCCACAAAGTCGTGATCACAGCGGCGGTGAGAAACATCCCAATGAGGGCGTACCCCAATCCGATTCGTGTCCTTAATTTTAGATTCATGGTGCAAGTCCCTTTCGTTGTTTTATCAAATATGCGGATACTTTTTATCCTCAATTTTACTCAACTCCCATCGGACAACCAAGGATTACCCTTTAGAAAACCTTGTGTCTTGGGCTAAATATTTTCTTCAAGATTTGGGTAAATTGTTGTCTTAATGATGGTTGAAAGATTTTTGAATATTGGAAAGGGAAGGAGCCATGACCGGTTTTCGCCCTGCTGGCACAGCAGCCCAACCTTGAAACTCAATCCTGCCGACAAGTCGGAATTCCGAATGAGGGCGGCAAGACCATTAGGCGTGTTTTGAAAACACATGGCTGGATTGCCTTGGCATATCGACCAGGATCTTGAATTGGCTGAAACCCGTCATGGTCTTCTCCTACCAACCATCGTAGTCCTCGGTCGCTCGAAGACGCAACCCAACCATCTCGGCGGAGTCAATGCGCTGCTTGAGGGCTTCGTTGATGATGATGAGAGTCGGGTCTTCGGCCAGCCTGAAAATGGCGAAATCCCTGGCTGCGGAGGGGTCAATGACAAACGATTTGAGTTCTCCCTTGCCTCCTGACGGCACCGGTTCGATTACACTGCGCGACACATCGACGCACTGCAGCCGCCCGACAACATTGGTCAGCCAGTAGCCGAACTCGATTTCCCCGGAGTTGAGATCTTCGAGTTCGACGGGGAAGTACTGGACGTTGTCGGCACCGAATTCCGTCACCAGGTCCTTTAGATCGTCCGAGAATAGGGTGACCAGACCCGACATGATGTCACCGCGATATTCCCCGCTGGTTCGAGCCAAGGGGAGTCGCAGATCGGGTGCGGGAGCCGGCATCAGCTTGCCGTACATCCAATCATAGGGATCGATTTCCTCGGGTACCTGGCCCACGACGGCGATTCCTGGATCCCGGAGTTCCTGCTGAAGAATGTAGTAGGTCATTTCGGCTAGGTCCTCCTGCGTTTGCTCGGCCTGGGCGCCGGATGGTCAGGAGCAGCACTCGCGTCACTGTCGGATTCGAAATTATCCCGCTTTATAGAAGAGTCCATGCTCTTGGCGTATTCGTAGGCGAGGTAGGAGACGAAGAGAGGAGAGCTTCTCATGGGAGTACTGGTGGCGAACATCCCCAGTTTGTCCCGAATCTCACCACTGAGTTTGTCCATGTCCGCTTTCAGGTCGTCGCTCTTGTCCTCGTCCTTTTTGCAGAAGCCACCTTCGACCCAACGATCCATTATCTTGCACAGTCTGGTCGTAATCGTCGTGTCGTATTGCGCCGAGTGGCCCCGGTCGTCGTCATCGGACTCATCCCCCCCATCTTCGTCCCAACTATCCCAGAGCTGGGGAATCATTACCTCGAAGGCATGGTGGCCGACGTGCCATTGATCCTTCCGCTCATTCATCAAGGCGAAGGCAATGAATTGCTTTTCGGTTTGATTAAAGTCGCCGAATTTCTGAACCTTGCCGGCATGGTCGTACTTGAGCGTCCAGTGGGTGGTGGTGAGCCCAATTCCGTTGACCGGTTCGTTGATGTCGTAGCCTACGCTCGAACCCATCCTCACCAGCCGCCGGATCTGCCCGTAACATTGAAGGGCCGAGATCAAGTGGTGCTGGGCCGTCGTGTAAGGCAGCTTCCCATCAGACCTGCGCTGGATGTCGCAATTGAGCTGGGCGGGTTTGCTTTTGACCTTGGCGTCCGGTTCCTGCTTCTTCGATTCGAATTCGTGGGCGTCTTCGTTGCAGAACGGACACTTGTCATCGCTTTTTTCATCGGCACTATTGATTGCAACGAGTTCACAAAGTTCAGTCATGTTCCCTCTCCAAAACACCAGTAGAAATTGAATTTTCACTTGTCAGCTATTGGTCCCCCTGAGATTCGACTCTAGCAACACCACCTGCCGGGCGTCAAGTTTAACATGGCCCTTTCCTATGCCAGACCTTCTGCCAAAAACTCTGCTTTTGAAATGTCCACTTGATGGGGAAGCTATCTGGTTGGAAATATCCATCCATCACTAACTGCTATTCGCAGAAATTCTTTCCCCCTGACCCAGGTGTGGCCATTGGATCCTGCCACCCGCCCATAAGCCCATTGAGCAACAAACAGAGAACTGTCCTTGTCATTTGGCAGGCCTTTGTCGTCAAAAAATTCACACATTGCAGAATCATTCAATTCATTCCGGTCCAACCAGCTATTTAGATGCTCCGGAGCAGCGAGCATATCACCCTTTTTGCCGTTACAATTCTTACAAGCGATAACAAAATTATGCCCAAGGTCGAGATTGTACCACGACCAAGGGATAAAATGATCGACATGGGAAACATTCCTCTCCTTTGAGCAGTAAAAGCACTTACCGCCTTGCAAATCAGTGAGAAATGCTCGATATGGCAGCAAAGAGGACCGGTTGACTCCAAACATGAAGTGAGCCAAGTCGGATGTCTGACCCAAAAGGGCTTTATTCTTGGGCCTCTCGCGAATAAAACGAACCCAGCCATTTTGGGCCAAACGAACTATCAATCCATGGAACTTTCGAAAACAGAATGCAATACCTGGACGAAGTTCAAATTCGCTACCAGTTTCTATATTTTCATACAGGAATGAATCCATTGATCCAGCGATTGTTTGTAATTTCCAAAGGGGCATATTGGCAACAGTAGTTGATACCTTTTTTACTAATTGGCTGTCTTCCTGAAGCAGTCTACCTGTTGTTCGTATTCCCTTGGTCTCATATTTTGGGCTGGCTTCCCGCACCCAATTAATTATTGCAGCTTGCTTCCCTGTATTTTGGTGAAGAACTCCGGAAGTCATCCCGTCAGCACCTCTAAAATCGATCACTTGCCGGGAATAGTAGCGGATGAATTTCTTTGCAACATCTTTTGCGTTTAAAGGTAAAGATGCGGATGAGTCATCACCCTTTTCAACTGATAAGTCGGCCAAAGCTATGATAAGAGCGTACTTGTATGTAGCAACAAATCCACCACCATCTAACAAACGTTGGATGTAATCCAGAAACTGGAGTTGAAATTCAGATGTAGGTTTTTCCAAATCTATTCCTTCTGTTCCCAGTAAATCGCCTTCTCAGGAAAAATCCAACGTATACCGCCACGAGGATCTGGACTGTCTCCAGAATACCGAGGAATCAGGTGCAGGTGAACATGCATGATGGTTTGACCAGCAGATTTCCCATCGTTAATTCCGAGGTTATAGCCATTAGGTTGGAATTCCACATCGAGTTCCTTTTTGCAGTGGTTGGCTACTTGTATTAGATCCATTTGTTCTTCTGGAGTCAGTTCAAAAAATGACATTACATGGCGTTTGGGAATAATTAGGGTGTGCCCCAAGGAAATGGGATAGGAGTCCCTGAAGGCTATGGAAAAATCTGTTTGGAAGCATAAAGCCAACTCTTTAGGGGAACAAAAAGGGCAGGAAAGCATGGCTAAACCTTTTCCTTTACGGTGTATTGACCGAGACTTCATCTGACAGCTACACCCTTAGACGGTGATAATGTCAGACTAGCCCACAGCTTTCAGACTACCCTTGCTGCCAACGTCATTTTTTTCTTTCGCCACCGGCGGATTATCCAGGAAGGTCTCCATCAGGGGTTCGATCCTGACAGCATTTGCCCTAGTGGGTTCGTCTAGTATTGTATTTCTCCAGCCAAGCGTCCAGATCTTCCTGAAGCATTGCCTTCCATGCAGGCCAATTTTGGACAACCACAGGTGTAAATATCAGCCCACCAGGGAATCGAACCCCGAACCTACTGATTAAGAGCATACCCAACCCCAAAATTTTATCACCGAATTTCCAATAAAATCTCATTGCGGTGGTAATCCAAAAAGTGCTTTTGCCCGGAAGAAAATGTTCCCACGTTTATCCGTCCAGAATTATCAATTGTCAAACCGGGAAGCAAAATCCCGGGGTTTTCTATTTCAATCCGATCATCAAGAAAAACAATGCGCAGGAGTGCACCACGTTGCGAATAATCAGCATGAACTATGGCATTTATTACCGCCTCACGCAGAATTCCAAATGGGAGGCTCCAAACATCCTTGCGACGAACTTCCGACAAATCAGTTCCACGCAAAGCATGTTTTTTGAGATAAACATTTATTTAGAGAAATTTCACCGTTTTATGGCAATACTGAGTTTGAGATCAACTATGCAAACAGGAAAAGCACACTTCATACGATAGTTTTCGACAGATTTTGCGTTTAGCCCCAAAACAAATACCTGCCTATCTTACCAAAAGTTAAGGATTTCTCAAATAAACAATTGACAGAATAGAATAATTTTCATACATCCTAATAGTCTAGAGACAGCACGACCGGATAAGCTCACTTTAGCCCGTCGGCCAAACAGAATCACCTACCAACTGATCAAGGGCTATCACTATGGCTACTTCAAAAGAAAAACTAGCCAACTCGCTGAAGATCCTGACAACACTCCAGGATGACGGACGAATGGCCATCCGTTCCAGTGACCTGACACGAACCCATCGCGAGCGATTGTTAAAATCAGGGTTCCTCCAGGAGGTTATGAAGGGATGGTATATCATATCCCGGCCAGATCAGACAGGGGGTGAAAGCACGGCCTGGTATGTATCCTTCTGGGGTTTTTGTGCTGACTATTTGAATTCACGATTCGGGGAAACCTGGTGTCTCTCACCAGAGCAGTCCCTACTGCTTCATGCAGGCAATCAAACCGTGCCGCCGCAACTACTAGTAAGGAGCACGAAGGGAAGCAACAAAGTCGTCCATCTCCCCCATGATACATCTCTTTTGGCAATTCGTGCCTCGATTCCGAAGAACTCGGACATGGAAGAGAAAGAGGGTTTGCGGATTTATTCGCTTACCAGTGCACTGATCAACGCTTCCCCATCATTCTTTACAACCCATGAGGCTGACGCACGTGCCACCCTTGCTTTGGTGCGCGATGCCTCTGAAGTCTTACCCTCCCTGCTTGATAATGGGCATACAACCATTGCAGGTCGGCTTGCTGGAGCCTTTGAGAATATTGATCGAAGCCGGATTGCCGATGACATTGTCCAAACCATGCGTGCAGCAGGCTATGAAGTCCGCAAGAAAAACCCTTTCTCAAACCAACCGTCAATCGCACTGCCAATCAATTCCGGGTCTGCGCCTGTGCATCGATTGCGATTGATGTGGGCAGAGATGCGTGAACCGGCAAGCGCCAATTTCCCTGCTCCCCAATCTCAACAGATTGACATTCATGCCTATTTAAAAACCGTGGATGAGAAATTCACCACTGATGCCTATCACTCACTATCCATCGAAGGGCACCAGGTCGACAAAGAACTGATCGAAAGAA
Source organism: Candidatus Krumholzibacteriota bacterium (assembly GCA_024275485.1). Lineage (GTDB taxonomy): Bacteria > Krumholzibacteriota > Krumholzibacteriia > LZORAL124-64-63 > LZORAL124-64-63 > LZORAL124-64-63. Next base: position 27,884 of record JAJRZA010000025.1, read on the forward strand.
TCAAGAGTGGCCATTGGTCTCCCGCTGAGATCGAAGATGGCCGAAACAGCCGGAATGCTCTAGCCGCAAAAGGGTATTTTCAAGCCTTCCAGAAAGTTCAATTCAGTTTGAAACGGGTTTTGGAAGGTGAGGACCCCGGGCTGGTGGTGAAAGATGAGCATGGCGTCTGGTACAGGGAAATGTTTCAACCAGGTGTCGCCGCCGGACTATTGCTTCCTTCAGACCTGGCTGGTTATCGAAACAGCCCTGTGTATATCAGCAATTCCCGATATGTGCCACCAAGTAAGGCCGTTGTTCGGGACCTGATGGCCGCCTATTTTGAGTTGATTACAACGGAAATTGATCCTGCTGCCAGGGTTGTTTTAGGGCACTTTGCTTTTGTGTTTATCCACCCTTACTTGGATGGGAATGGTCGGATAGGGCGGTTTTTGATGAATGTGATGGCGGCTGCAGGGGGATATCCATGGATGGTGGTTCCGGTGCAGAGGCGGGATGTGTATATGGAGGCTTTGGAAGTGGGTAGTGTGTCCGGGGATATTAGGCCATTTGCCCGGTTTCTTGCTGGTTTAATTGCGTAAAACATGGGCTCCATCTCATGGATAGTTTAATTAAGTGGGCGCTACACCCAAGAAAAAAGAACCCACGACCAAAGCCGCAAGCCCTTCATTCAAATTTGGTACGCCACCAGGGAATCGAACCCCGAACCTACTGATTAAGAGTCAGTTGCTCTGCCAATTGAGCTAGTGGCGCACCATTAATATTTTTCCTACCTTGAAAGGCAAATTCCATCACCTCCCTCAGCGGGGCCAAAAACTAGCACCCACCCCCTCTTATGTCAAGCAAACCACCCAAAAGGACCCTCATACAATGCCGTCCCCAAAACCCTTGAAAGCCCTCCCCACCCGCCGCAAAAAAACCAAACAAATAATCGCCGCCCTCCGCCAGGAATTTCCCAACACCGAATGCTCCCTGATCCACGCCGACGCCTGGCAACTCCTGGTAGCCACAGTCCTGTCCGCCCAATGCACCGACGCCCGGGTCAACAAGGTAACCCCCTGCCTCTTCACCCAATTCCCCACCCTTGAACACTTCGCCAACGCCCCCATAGAAGAGATCGAAGAAGCCATCCACAGCACAGGTTTCTACCGCAACAAATCCAAATCCCTCCAGGGCGCGGCCATCAAAATCCTGGCCGACCACGACGGCCAGGTCCCCAACACCATGGCCCACCTCATCAAAGTCCCCGGCGTGGGCCGCAAAACCGCCAACGTCGTCCTGGGCGAAATCTGGAACACCCCCGAAGGCATGGTCGTCGACACCCACGTCGGCCGCATCACCCGCAAGCTGGGCCTCACCGACCAGGACAACCCGGTCAAGGTCGAGAAACAACTGGCTGAATGCGTCCCCCAATCGGATTTCCGCGACTTCGGCCACCTCCTCATCGACCACGGCCGCAAAACCTGCCGTTCCCGCGCCCCTAAATGCGACGATTGCATCCTCTACCGCTGGTGCGAAGCCCGGGCCTGAAAACCCGACTGCACATTCAAGCAACAGGTCCTGGTGTTCTGTCTAGTGACCTGTTTCCCGCAAAAACAACCCTGCCTTTTGCAGCTTTTTCATTAAGGCTGCGGTGGGTTTCCCTTTCTTCAATTCCACCTTGGTCGGGGAAAGAAGTTCAGCATTTTTCCCAACCTCACCAATCAGCCGCAAGGCCGCGGCATGATCCGGACAAGCCACAACCAGGGCCCGGCGCCATTCCAGATTGCACGTCTGGGCCAACCATCCCCTCACTTGCCGATCAACATTCTTGGGCACGGGCTTTGAACTGGCCTTATCCAGCAAGCCACAGACTTCAAGAGCATTCATCCCACCGGCTGCGGCCTTGAGAACCGACGCCTTGGTTATTTTGAATAGTGTACCGGTTCCATGCCCCTGTCGCTCGGCAACAGCCATCAAACGGGTTTCCGCCTGATGATTGGTCCCCATGAAGACCACGTCGAAATTTGGTTGAACAATGACATTGGCAGTGGCCCCACTTTCCAGACTGAAGTCCGGTTCCACTCCCAGGCAAAAACGGCCAAGAGATGATATCCGGATCAGGATATTCACCGGGGCATTTTCCTGGCTGGAAATATCAAGGTCCAGATCCAGAAAATCCCAGGACACTTCACTCGGTTGCTGGTGGGTGGTTCCGAGAGAAATCAGTCCCAGGGGAAGGGCATGGTCAACCAGGAACCTGGTAACACCCTCCTGCCAAAGATCAATCAACAATTCCTCTTTTACACGATTTCTCCCTCTGGAATAGAAAAAGAACTCACACAAATCAGTGGAGTCGTCCTCCAGAAAAGGATTTCTGCTACGGCCCACATATTGGACAAATTCCCCAAAATCAACCGATTGACCCTGGGGAATTTCCATCAATTCTTTCAGGATTTCAAAAAAACTCTCCAAAACCGGGATCCATTCCTCAGCAAACTCCTCATCGAAAACACTATATTTGAATTGGAAACAACTCTGAAAAACGGCCATCGGCCATTCACATGGTTTGAAATTGCCGGCCTTGTCTCTGAGCAGAAGGCCAAATGCTTCCAGCATCGAACCCACTCGTTCCTTTTCCGGTAATTCCAGCCATTTTCGTCCCGCCGAAGTTATTTTCATGGCAGGTTTGGAGCCACTCTTGAGGTAGTTCGGCGTTTTGACAAGATCCATCACCTTGGCGATGTAGGCCGCCCTGCCCGTTCGAATCAGGCGATAGGTGCCGAACTCTGCTGGCAGCCAGGTGGGTCCCGGCAGTATTGATTCTTGCAGTTCATCTTCCGCTTTGGCAAACATGGAGCCATCATTCACCCGCAGCCTGATGGGCTCAATGGCACACATGGTCACCAGACGGCTCACGTCATGAAAACGAAAAGGAGTTTCAAAAGAGTCTTTGGCTTTCACGGCCTTGGGCATGGTCAATTCGGGTTGGTTGACCCATTCGATGATTTTTGGCCAGATTCCCACCCTCGGGAGCAAAGTCTCCGGACAAAGATCCACAAACAAAACGAGATCGTGGCACCCACAATATATCCCGAACAACAAATCAGGGGCTGGAATAGCCATGGTCGTCAAAATATCCGACAGATAGAGGGGACGTCCCAACTCAAGCAGATGCTTTACAATTAGCTGGGAGATTTCAAAAAAACCTTTTGGCCATTCATATTCGATTCCATAGGATTGCCAATTGATGGCAGCTTCCCAATGATGATCATCTTCCATTTCTAAGAATTGAATAACCCAGGAGGCCGATCCCACGTTGCCGGCCGCCGCTGCGGAGCCTCCATGATATCCCCCGCTCAAACGGGAAATTTCCGCAGTAGTAAAATGCTCCCGCAAATAAAGAGGTAACGATGCCGACAAGGGTCGACCTTCAACACCAAATACCAGTTGCCTGCGCATAGCCCGAAAAGCACGGCGAAAGGCCCGTTGATCCTCCGGCAGGCGAAACCTTTTTCCATCGGTCATTTCCTGGATCAGGCCCAGGTCCTTCAACTCTGCTCTGGCCTCTCCGAGGACTTCCAGGTAATCGGGCTTGGTCTCCACAACATCCAAAAACACTTTTCGGCCTTCAACACTCAAGGAATCCCAGGTGGGTAGAAATTCTTCAAGTTCGTCCCATTGAAAATCCAGATGCATCATGCCAGTTCATCTCCAATATTTTCGATGACGTATTCATAACCCTGCTCACAAAGAAACAGCTGCCTGTTCAGGGCAAAATCCTGTTCCACCGTATCACGGGTCACCAGGGTGTAGAAATGGGCCTGGTTGCGCCCTGGTTTCGGGCGCAGGATACGGCCCAAACGCTGGGCCTCTTCCTGACGGGATCCAAAAGTTCCACTGATTTGAATGGCCACCGATGCATCCGGCAAATCAACCGCGAAATTGGCCACCTTACTGACCGCCAGGACCGGCAAGCGGCCTTCCTTGAAATCGGCGAAAAGTTTGTCTCTCAATTTCTGCGGGGTTTTCCCGGTCAAGGAGGGAATCTTCAAATTGGCGGCCATGTTTTTCACCTGGTCCACATACATGCCGATGATCAATGTCGGTTCGCCCGGATGACGCGCCAGAATTTGTCTCACCAGGGGTAACTTTCCCGGATCTTCCGAAGCAATCCGGAATCGTGATCGGGCATTGGACCCATAGTAGGACAGACGTCGATCTTCGCTGAGAGGCAACCGCACCTCGGTGCACACCGCCTGGGCGATCCAGCCCTGGTCCTCCAGATCCTTCCAGGGAACATCAGATTTGCGCGGACCGATCAGCGCGAACACATCATCTTCACGACCGTCTTCCCGCACCAGGGTTGCTGTCAATCCCAGCCGCCTTTTGGCCTGAAGACCGGTGGTGATCTGGAACACCGGTGCCGGCAGCAGATGCACTTCGTCATAAATAATCAGACCCCAATCCCGACGGTCGAATATCTCCATGTGGGGCATTTCGGAGACTCTGGATTTTCGCCAGGTCATGATCTGGTAAGTTGCAATTGTAACAGGTTTGATTTCCTTGACCGAAGCCGAATAGACACCGATTTCCTTTTCAGAAAGAGAGGTCTTGTCCAGCAATTCCTGTCGCCACTGATGCACCGCTGTCACGCTGGTGGTCAAAATCAGCGTGGATGTCCTCAACCGCGCCATGCAACCCATGCCAATAATGGTCTTGCCTGAACCGCATGGCATGACCACTACCCCTGCTCCCCCTCGCGGCGAACCGGCGGCAATAAAAGAATCTACCGCATCTTTTTGATAATCTCGCAACCCGAATGAATTCCCTTGTCCACATTTTTCACTAAGCGAAATGGCCAATGACTCACCCTCGCTGAAACCCGCCAAATCTTCCACGGGGAAACCCAACTTGATGAGCCCCAGCTTTAGGCGTCCCCGGTGCATGGGGTTGACCAGCCATCGACCGGGTTGGTCTGGTGACGGGTTTAAAGAAGCCTCAAGAAACGGGGCCAGGGTCTTGTCCCTTCCCACCAGATGTGCTAGATCGTGTGACAGAACCGCAAGCGTGAGTCCTTCCTCGGCCTTTTCCAACCGCAGCATGCCATATCGCGCGGCAAAGTCTCGCAAACCACTGCTCACATTGGCCGGAATATGGTAACGGGACAAACGGGACAATTCATCCAGCACCTCCTCAATCATGATATTGGCGGAGCACATATTCCAGATTGAAAGGGGAGTCAGCCGATAGGTATGGATATGTTCAGGCGCTTTGATCAGCTCGGCGCACTTCATGAGAATTGCTCGACCGTCTGCATAGGAATGATTATCCACTTCCACCAGAACGGTGAAATCACTTTGGATTATCAGTGGGGAAAGGGTCTGGTCGGACACTTGCGATGCTCCCGAGAGAAACTCATCAAAACAGACCCGAGCCTCACCGATCAAGGTGAGGCTCGGGAGATTTCAGCTAATCAGAACCCATCAAAATGGTAGATCCTCATCATCGGAGGCAGCTCCACCGCCGCCACCCATAGGCGGAGGATTGAAGTTCCCACCAGGACCCGCTGAACCGCCACCACCACCGGAGGGGCTACCAAATCCGCCACCACCAGCGCCTCCATCAGCGCCTCCACTGTACTGCCCATCATCATCCTTGCGCCCAAGCATCTGCAGCTCCCGGGCAATAATCTCCGTAGTGTACCGGTCCTGCCCATCCTGTCCCTGCCACTTGCGCGTCTCCAGTTTGCCTTCGATATAAACCTGCTTGCCCTTGCGCAGATATTTTTCGGCGCGTTCGGCAAGATGACGCCAGGCGGTGATCCGGTGCCACTCGGTTTTCTCTTTCCACTCGCCGCTTTCCTTGTCTTTCCAGCTTTCACTGGTGGCCACACTGAAGCTAGCCACCGGTACGTTGCTCTGGGTGTAGCGAATCTCAGGATCCCGACCCAGGTTGCCAATGATGATGACCTTGTTGACACCAGCCATGCAAATCTCCTTTAACTTGGACGCTATTGCATCCATTCCCTGATTTTGAATTCAAGCCGGCTGCGCGGCGGGAGGGTATTCTGGCAGATTTGGGCCTGAAACGAATAATATAAAATGGGGTGGATAATGGGATTCGAACCCACGACCACCTGGACCACAACCAGGGGCTCTGCCAACTGAGCTATATCCACCACCAATTTATTGCGTTTTGGCACGCCCGGCAGGATTCGAACCTGCGACCTGCGGATTAGAAGTCCGCCGCTCTATCCAACTGAGCTACGGGCGCACCGATTTGAAATCGTGACCCGCATCGCGCCGGAAAAAAGGCCATCCCTGCGGGCGGACGCGAATAATGGCTAACCAACAGAGATCTGTCAAGCCACCGATTGCATCAGCCGCAATGAATTTTGGTCGGGGCGAGAGGATTCGAACCTCCGACACCCTGCTCCCAAAGCAGGTGCGCTGCCGGACTGCGCCACGCCCCGACCGGACAGCAAAAGCTGATCCTTAAATAGGTCTAACTTGCTGATCCAATTCCCTGACCACCGGCATCTGCCGGATCCGACTACAACATAGCCCAAATCCGATACTTACCAATGATCTGAAGGCCATAAGATTGTCCCCGGGAAGGCATCTGTCAAACCCAACCTCAAAAACCGGTGTCAAACCTGGTTGCCAATTTCCCGGATATTGGCCCTTCCAAGGCTCATCGGGCCCCCTGGGCAAATAAATCAACAAAAGTTCTTGCCATCTTCACCAACTGTTGTTGTTTGTATGTGCAAGCAAGAAAGGATCAGTCTCATGGGCGACACCTGCAATTACATGCATTTCTGCCTCTTCTTCACCTCCCAGGCCTTGTGCCGGGCCATGAACCGCATGGCCGAAGAAGAGTTTGCGCCCACTGGACTCGCTCCCTCCCAGACCTATCTGCTCATGATTGTCATCGACAATCCCGGCATCACCCAGAAGGAACTGGGCGAACACATGCAGCTGGCTCCTTCGACCATCACGCGCTTTATCGACAATCTTGTCCGGCGCCGACTGGTCACCAAGGAACCCGACGGCAAACTGGTCAAAGTCACCGCCACTGAAGCCGGCAAGCAGATGGCCCCGGTCATCGACAAGGTCTGGACCCAGTTGTACCAGCGGTACACCGATGTCCTGGGCAAGGAAACCGGCGACGATCTGGCAGTGCGGCTGGACCAGGCTGCAAAAGCGCTTGAAAGTTGATTTGTTTAACCCAAAAGCTTGCCTGTGCAAGCAATCAATAGGAGACAACAATGGCTGATAAGAAAATCCTGATCAATCTCTTCCATCCCCGCATGGAACAATCTCGTGGCAACAAGGCCATGATCGACGCCGTGCGCGACCTGCCCAATGTAACCATCCACGACATGTACGCCGAGTACCCCGACTTCAAAATCAACGTCGCCAGGGAACAGGAACTTCTCCTGGCCCACGATGTGATTGTTTTCCAGCATCCGTTGTTCTGGATCAGCAGCCCGGCCTTGTGCAAGGAATGGCAGGACACTGTATTGACCAAAGGCTTTGCCTTTCCTCCCGGCGAAGGCGACCAACTCGCCGGCAAGATCTGGCAAACAGCCCTCACCACCGGTGGCCCCGCCGAAGGTTACACCAAGGCAGGCCCCTTCAAGGCCGACTTCGAAGACATGCTCATCCCCTTCCGCCTGACCGCCGTCTACTGCAGCATGAAGTGGCAACCGCCCTTTACCATCTCTTCGGTAATGCCCGAGGGCGACACCTGGATGCGAGCCATCACCGAAGAGCAATTGCAGAAAGAAACAGCCAGGTACCGGGCCTTGCTGGAATCTTTTTAGCCGTGATTATTCAACTGAACGTTGATGGAATGCCGGGCTCGCGTCCGGCATTCCACGTATAGATCGCTGATGATGATTCTGTGATGAACCTCCAGAAACCGTGTATGATTGCAGCCGGGCATTTGGCATTTGTGGCGGGCGATGGTTAATACCCGGCGTCTGGTTACCGGGGGAATCGACGTTGCATTGCGCTGGTCTTCCTGTTTGACCTGGCAATCGCATTGGACGCGTTCCAGGTCGTTTTTGCCAATTTCCAACTCACCTTTGCTCGTTTGCACCGTCGCCGATTCACACTCCGGACAATGATGAATATGAATTTGTGCCGAAGGCCGGGAGTTTGCGGTGAGTTCCCCCCGGGGGGAGGTATTTTGAACATCTTTTTCCAAAAAAGAAACCATGATTTCCAGCAACGCTTCAACTTTTTCAGTGGGCACATCCCGGCGTTTTCGCACTTACGCCCACATGGATTCATACCGCGCAAATTGAGTCGGCTCCATTTCCATGGGCCAAGGACTGCCGAGATTGGGAGTCGCCTGAACCGGCGACTCCCATCGCACTACCTATTTCACTCCACGCACGGTAATACTCAAAACACGGGCACCACCGTCAAGAAATTGTCTGGCTTCCTCTTTACCGAGAATGCTCTCGAGCAGAGATTCCGGCAGTTTGATTTCCCGGGATTTCAACACCTCGATCTCTCGAAATCCGGCTTCTTCGATGGTTTTCAAGTAAGTGTCCTTCTGCTGGGCGCCAGCCACACACCCAACATAAGCGATGGCTGCCTCGGCCAAAGCCTGCGGCAACTCCCCTTCCAGAACAATATCCGATATGGAAAAATGCCCACCCGGTTTGATAACCCGATGGATTTCCCCAAAAGCCTTGGCCTTGTTGGGCACCAGATTCAGGACGCAGTTGCTGACCACCACATCCACCTCGGCATCCGGCAGGGGAATCTCTTCGATTTCCCCAAGGATGAATTCCACATTGTCGTAGCCAAGACCAGCGGCATTGCCGCGGGCCTTGTCCACCATATCGGAAACCATGTCCAGGCCAATGAGACGACCGTCTGGTCCAGCTTCGGCCCGGGCCACAAAAATGTCGTTGCCTGCGCCACTGCCCAAGTCCAGAACCGTATGACCCTTTTCTATGCCCGCAGTTTCGGTAGGCAGGCCGCAGCCCAATCCCAAATCGGCATCGGCCAAATATCCTTCGAGTTTTCCGTAATCCTCGGAAAAGGAAATATTGTCCCTGTCGGAACCGCAGCCGACACCGCAACAACCGCCTGATTGACGAGCGATCTCACCGTAATTATGTTTCACGATTTCTTTGAACTTGTTCGAGTTCATGATCTTTTCCTTTCAACCCACAACAACCGAAACCAGCAAACAAAAGCAGGAAACCAGCCTGTGCCCTGTTCAGTGTTTCGTTGTCGAGGCAGTAACATGTTCGGGGACCATCGATCTCGCCTTTGATCAGGCCAACCCTTTTCAACTCTTTCAAATGCTGGGAAACCGTCGACTGGGAAAATGGCATCCGTTCGACGATATCTCCGCAAATGCAGCTGCTCCGCTCGGCCAGGATCTGCAGAATCCTGATGCGACCGGGATGGGACAAGGCCTTGGCCAAATCGGCTAGCTGGATCAGGTCCGGCGTGAATTCCTGTTTGGTCTTTCGTTTGTCTCTCGAGCTCATGAGATCTCCTTTATCGTTAATCGTAAATTAACGATAAAGTAGAGATCCCGCAAGGGTAAATTATGTTTTTATGTGGCTTTTTGTGTTTTTTTATGATAAAATAACAAAAATTAGAGAAAAAATCATGCAAGTTCTCGTGCAAACCAGCTCTTTTCGATTTCAGGAGCCATGATGTTTCGCTCAACTATTTCCCCTGCGGCCATCCTTTTAAGCAGCCTGCTGCTTGTTGTCGGGGACACCGCCAACGGCCAAAATTTTCAAAAACTTCCCAACAACCACCCGAAGGGTCCCGTCCTCAATACCAAAACCGATCGCACCCGCACCACTTTCCGCGCCACCGGCGACAGCAAGCGAGGCGACAATCCCTTCCAGGACGTGGATTTCACCCTTCAAACCAAGCAGGCCACCGGCGAAACCAACTCCATTGCCTCAGTTATGGATCCAGAAATCAAGGCCATGGTCGAATCCCTCAGCGATCCTTTTTATCTGCGCAAACTGGAAAACAAAAAAGCCGGAAACACACCCAGCGGCCGCGTTCCCATGCTGGGCGGCCCTCGCAGGGAATTGTCGGCCAAGGAAATTCCCCAGCGCGATCTTCCCTGGACCAGCGACATCCTGCTGGCCAACCCCACCAACATGAACGACGAATATGTCTCCCTGGCCGAAAGTCCCCTCACCGGCAACCTGTACGCGGTCTTCGCAGCCAAGGATTTGGGCGGCACCGACCGGGACATCCACATTGCCCAGTCCACAGACCAGGGCCTCACCTGGTCCGTCATCGAGATGCCGTCCTTCAGCCAGGACGAGTACCAGCCTGAAATCGCCATCGACTTCGCCGGCTACATACACGTGACCTGGATCAGGGACGACGGCTGGATTCTGCGATCGCGCACCAGCGCCCCCGACGATACCAGCGACTGGGCCTGGGTCCGCGGCCTGGGTACCGAAGAAACCCACGCCACCCCTTCGATCGCCGTTTCCGGGGCCGGTGATTTCGCCACCGTCTTCATCGCCGCCGGCTGGTTGACCGTGAACTGGGACCTCTACCAGTACGAGTGGACCCTCATTTTCATGTACTCCACCAACGGCGGCCAGACCATCACCTACGACTATTTCAACCCCGACGGCTATCAAGATCTCTGGCCGGACGTGGCCATCAGCAACGGCCTGGTGCATTTCCTGAATGCGGAAGTGGACTATTACAGCGGGGAAACCGAAATCCTCATGGCCAGCGACACCTACAACGGCAGCTTCGGAAACCTGGGCTATTTCACCGGTTACACCAGCAACAACACCGGCTTCCCCCAGGTGGCCTGCCAGGACGAAAACGTCTACATCGTCTTTCAGGAAGATTACACCGACGGAATGATTGCCGATGGCGACATCATCTACGTCTACAGTTGGGACTCGGGCCAGACCTTCTACGGCCCCTTCGGCATGGTCGCCGATGAATACGAGAGTGTGGGACCCTCGATTTTCACTCGCGATGGAGTCGTGGGCGTCCTGTGGCTCGACGCACCGCCCAACGCCGATGAATTCTGGCTTGGCAGCCGCCTGGGTAGCGGATACGGTCACACCGACCTCTTCGGCTCCGTGGAACTGGTCAGCGATGAACCCAGGGTCGAACCCATGTTTCACTCCTGCTTCGGTACCGCATCCACCGGCCGCATGCACGCCGCCTGGATCGACCGTCGCGATTTTGCAACCCAGGGGCACAACGTTTACACCAGCAGTCGCCAGGTGGCGGCCAACCTGGCACCCTTCACCCCCACGGGCTGGGACACCGTCCTGGTGGCCAACATGATTCGTGGCCAGCGCAGTCAGGGTTTCCTGGCCGCCGGCGATACCACCTTCGTCAGTTTTGCATTCCTCAACAATGGCCTGGCGGACATCACCGAGAGCTTCCTGCTGAACCTCAAACTCGATGGCGTCACCCTGGCCGAATGGTCCCTGGACGGCGGACTGGGCACCGGCACCTACGTCCCCATTGAAGATTTTCCACTGGTAGTTTCGGCCGGACGTCACAGTCTCACTTTCAACCTTGATATCAACGGGGAAGTGGACGAGGCCGACGAGCTGGACAACCAGTTTACCGAGTTCTACACCTGGGTGGATGGCGACCCAGCCCTGCGGCTGAATCCCAACCATCTTACCAAGACCATCATCCCCGACAAATCGCGCTTTGAGGCATTGCGGCTGGTGAACAATCCCATCCTGCGCAACGAAGCCCAATTGCCGATCATTGACGGGCCGCTGGCCGAAGCCATCTCCAACAGCCGAAACGAAGACCTTCTGCGAGTGATGATCGTGCCCACCGAGCGTCTCGATCCCGTGGCCATGGGTCTGGCCCTGCAGGGTGCCACCAGATCTACCCGCCGTGAAGTGATCACCGGCGCCGCAAAATATCAAATGGGCCGCACCTATGCCAAATTGCAGCCGCAATTGAACAGTTTGGCCCTGGCTGGTCGCGGTGGTGAACCCCAACCCCTCTGGTTGACCGGCACCATAACCATGGAAATGACCGCTGCGGCAGTGGAAGAACTGGCCGGAAATCCCGAAGTGGGACTGCTGTGGCTGGACAATCAAAAAAGTGAAACCTTTGGAGAAATAGGCAAATCCCAGGCGCGGGCTCTGGACTCAAGGGCCAACGCCTGGCACATCGGCCGGATTGGTGCGGATCAAGCCTGGGCAGCCGGTCTGACCGGCAGCGGAATCGTGGTTGGCCATCTCGACACCGGCATCGCCTACGATCATCCCGATCTGGTCGGCCAGATGTGGGACGGCGGGCCCACCTATCTTCACCACGGTTACGACAGCGTGGACGATGACGACGATCCTTATGATGGTGATGTCGACTTTTTCCATGGCACCCACACCGCAGGCCTCATCGCCGGCGACGGCACTGGCGGCACCGCCACCGGCGCCGCCCCGGATGCCACCTTGATGGCCTTGCGGGCCATGCCCGGTTACATGAACGACATGATCGAGGCCTTGCAGTTCGGCCTGGACAACGGAGTGCACCTGTTCAGCCTGAGCGGTGGTTGGGGGCTTGGTTCGGACAATGTGCGGGCCACCAACCGCTACAACGCCGAGCTTTTGTTGAGCATTGATGTACCCTGGATCTGCGCCGCCGGCAATGGCGACAACTATGGCGGTCACAACCCCGTGCCCACGGACATCGCCAGTCCAGGCGACTGCCCCGGCCCCTGGTACCATCCCAACGGTGGAGCCACCGCTGTAGTCACCGTTGGAGCTTCCATGTCCGACAATACCATGTGGCCCTACAGCAGCTATGGCCCCACCGAATGGAATTTGGAAAACACCAATGGGGATACCGACTACCACGATTATATCTGGCCTGCCGGGCTGATGAAACCCGACCTCACCGCCCCAGGCGGCGACATCACCAGCTGCACCGGCGGCGGGGGTTATGTCACCTATTCAGGCACCAGCATGTCCACTCCACTGGTGACGGCCGCATTCTGCCTGGTTTGGAGTGCCGAACCGGCCCTCCTGGTGCCCCAGGTCTGCGAATTGCTGGAAACCACCGCCACGGATTTGACCCAGTCGCCCGCTTCGGTGGGCCGGGACAACTATTCAGGAGCTGGTCTGATCAACATCACGGCGGCCATGGACCAACTGCCCACCGCCGAGCCGGAGTATTTTTGGATCTGCAATGACGGTGACTTGCCCCTGATCATTTCAGATGCCGCCTGGAGTTCGACGTGGCTGGAAATCATCACCCCGACCACTGCCATCGCCCCGGGTGATTCCATCCAGGCCGTGGCCATGATCGATCCCGAAGGATTGTCCGAAGGCCAGTACTTCGACACCGCATTGATCAGCAGCAATGATCCTGCATCACCTCACAACCTGATGGTCACGTTGATCTATGGCAATGGGACCAGTGCCGTGGATGACGAGGTGCCGACCCCGCACCTGGCCGGTTTGCGCAACCACCCCAACCCCTTCAACCCCCGCACGGTGTTGAAATTCAGGACCGGCAGCCAGGCCAAAGTCACACTGGGTGTTTATGATCTGCGTGGGCATCTGGTGCGCAATCTGGTGCAGGATGTCCTGCCTTCTGGAATTCATGAAGTGCTCTGGGATGGTCTGGATAATTCCGGTTTGGCCGTGGCCAGTGGGCAGTATTTTGCTCGTCTGCGCCAGGGGGACTCGGACCCGGTGACGCGAAAATTGTTGTTGGTGCGTTGAAACCGGATCACAAAGAATCGGGCCCGGGAAAACATCCCGGGCCCAAACCAATACTCCAAAATGACAGCCTGCTAGTTTCCGCTCAACACCACCCTGAATCCGGTGTCGTAAGCTGCGTTGCTCGGATTCGCGGCACTGCGTGCAGCACTTCGGCAATCTTTCGCGGGGCTGAAGAAATAGCCACCCCGGATAATCCTTTCAGTCCCAAACAAGGGTCCAGGAGGATCTTCAGCAGGAGGGCCCTCGTTGTAGTAGTTGGGCCTCATCCAGTCATTGACCCATTCGCGCACATTGCCGTGCATATCGAACAAGCCCCAGGTATTTTCAACCAGCTGCCCTACCTCTTGACTCCAGCCACCACTGCCCAAATCATACCAGCAAATGGTATCCAGATCAGGGGAGATACAATGATCTTCCTGTAGCTCAAGAATGTCGATGTTGTTGGCATAGGCATTTCCAGAACCAGCCCGACAGGCATACTCCCACTCAGCCTCCGTTGGCAGACGAAAACCGGCAGCCGAAGCAGGATGATTGATCCCACAGACCCAGGTGATATGACTGTAGGCTGGCTCCAGCCCACGGTACATGCTCAGCCAGTCACAGTATGAAGCAGCTCCATACCAGGAAACTTCCTTGACCGGTTGATCGGGCACCGGAGTGCTGAAAAGTCCAGCTTCAAAGAAAATTTCCTGGTCGCCGTCGTCAAGATCCAGAAGCTCCACAGTGGAACCGTCCAAGTTGTCATTGACCCCAAAACGATCTGCTGTAACGTAACCATTGTCATAGGCCCATTGGGCCATGGCGATGTATTCACCATTGGTGACCTCGGTCGCCTTCATGATGAAATCGCGGCTAATATTGACCGTATGACGAAATTCAAAACCGGAGCGACAACCCTCAAATTGACCACTGCCCATGGAGAAGCTGCCGGCACTCAACGATACCAGATCCAGCAATTCCACATAACGGGTACTGAACACAAGATTGTTATCGCCTGAGAAAGTGGCGGCACTCGGAGCAGGCTGCATATATCCGGCAACAGCGCCCCAGGTGATGGTGTAGTCTCCGTCTTCGGTGATGGACAAGGTCGTCATTCCGGTGCCGGACTCGCTGTAGCCACCTGGACCGGTAATATCCCAGGTGATGGTCTCGGTGGCAGGTTTGGGATTCACATGAAGGGTGTTGGCACCCTGCTCAAATTGACCTTCAAAAACCAGACCATGATCGGCAGCCAGGGTTTGGCTGCTGGCAGCAGGAACGCTCCAGCCGGTGATATCAGTCCAGGTGATGGTGTAGGATCCGGCATCGAGGCCGTCCACCAGCATCTCGCCGGTGCCGTCCAGGCTGTAACCATCCGGACCGGTCAACTGCCAGGCTGCATCCAATCCCATGGGAAGAGGACGCACGGTGATGGCAGCTTCAGCGGAAATCGTGAAGGTGATATCACCGGCGGATGGCAAATCCTGACTTGACCCATCAGCGGGCACCCAACCATCCAAAGCCAGCCCCTGCACCGAATAGGTGCCGGGCCGCATCCCGGACATGCTGGTGGTGCCGGAACCATATTGCACCGTTCCGGTGGGTCCGGTCAAAGTCCAGGGAAGATCGGTTTCTCCCAGAACCGCATTCAGATTGATGGAACCCTCAAGCGGGATGTAGGTCCCGTTGATGGTGAACAACAAACCCTTTTCGAGATGAACGCTGAGGGTCCCCGGTTCTGGTTTGGTATACTGATCCACATCATTCCAGGTGACTGTATATAAACCGTTACCGCTGTCCTTTATATCCACTTTGGCACGGCCATTGCCCGCAACACCGAACCCATTAGGACCTTCAAGAGTCCAGCCGGCATCGGTTTCTTCGGGTACCGGATTGATAAGCAATGTGCTGTCCGGAAAAGAATACTGGCCCACTACATACATGGGAAGCAAAGCACTCAAGGACACAACGAGGCTGTCAGGAGCATCAAAACCCTCCACCTCAAACCACTCCACACCATAAGATCCGGGAACCAGATTGACCAAGGTGGTATCGCCACTGGCGGTGAGGTCAAACCCTTCAGGCCCAAGCATACGCCAGTTGACATCAAGGCCGACAGGCTGGACGCTCACCAGCGTTGTGCCCGGTTGTGGCAGGTAGATGGCGGAAAAAATCAGGTTGCTGCCACTGTCCAGGGTTTGCTGCAAAGTACTGGGGCGAGGCTCATTCCAACCATCAAGCTGCGGCCAGGAAATGGTGTAGTCACCCGGGACCTGACCGCGAAGGTGGTAATTGTTTTCCCCGGAAATGCTTTCCCCGCCAGGAAGAGTCAACGTCCAGGGTACGTTCAACTCGGTAGGACCGGCTTCCACGAAAACATCCCCATCGCCTCCGGTGGGATCGGTTTCGGTGATATCTGCGGTGGTGGTCTCGTCGTCGGAACAACCCACCAGGGCCAAACCCGCCAACAGCACCATGAAAATAAACAAGGATCGGAATGAATGCCTATTTGGCATTGTCTTGCCTCCACATGCCCGAATTGAAGCCTAAGTTATCAACCAGCTAAAAGTACCTTTTTGCTCAAGGGGAGGCAAGGCAATTTACCTGGAGAAAAAAAACTTGGAGACTTCCGGAACTTATGCCCGGAATTGCAGTTTGCTTCCAGTTGCACTAATATTGGCGCAATTATCCTTTTCAACCTTTCCAACCCCTGAGGAGTCTTCGCTATGATCGAGGTTCGTGGAATCACGAAATCCTTCGGGACCATGCGCGCGCTCGACAACGTATCGTTCCAGATTGGCCAGGGCGAGATCCTGGGCTTTCTGGGTCCCAACGGTGCCGGTAAGAGCACAACCATGAAGATCATCACCACCTTCCTGGCTGCTGACCAGGGAACCGTTACGGTGGATGGGGTCGATGTCCTGGAGAATCCGCTGGACGTGCGCCGGCGCATTGGCTACCTGCCCGAAAACGTCCCCCTTTATTTGGACATGAATGTCCACGAGTACCTTAAATTTGTGGGCCAAGCCCGGGGACTCGGCGGCGGGCGGCTCAGCGAGCGCCTCGACTGGTGTGTCGAAGCCTGTGGTCTGGTTACGGAATACAAAAAAAACATCGGTGAACTGTCCAAGGGATTCAGGCAACGCACCGGCCTGGCCCAGGCCCTGATCCACGATCCGGATATCCTGATTCTGGATGAGCCCACCAGCGGCCTCGATCCGCTGCAGATCATGGGCATCCGCGAACTCATTCGCAGCCTTGCCGGCAAGAAGACCATCATTTTTTCCACCCATATCCTGCAGGAAGTCAAACCTGTCACCGACCGCGTGGTGATCATCAACGAGGGTCGCCTTATTGCAGATGGCAACATCAACGACATCACCCGTCAGGCCATGGTCACCAACCGTGTTTATTTTGCGGTGGACCAGGATATCTCCTCGGTTGAGTCCGCTCTGGCAACCCTGTCAGGTGTGGGATCTTTCAAGCCTCAGCCTGTGGCGACTGGATGCCGATTTGAAGTGCGCGGGGAATTCGACACCGATCTGGTGGGTGCCCTGGTTGGCCTGGCTGCCGAGCATGGCTGGCAACTGAAGGAACTGAGCGAAACACCTTATTCCCTGGAAGACACCTTCATTTCCTTCATCCAACATTCCGGCAAGGGGGTGGCTTAACATGAATGGCATCAATACGATCTTTCGACGGGAGTTTGGGGCCTACTTCAACAGCCCCATAGCCTACATTTTCATCATCGCCTTTTTGATGCTCAACTCGGTGCTGTACATGACCGGTTTTTTCATCAGCAACATGGCGGATTTGCGCATGTTCTTTGGCACGTTGCCGTTGACTCTGATCCTCTTCGTGCCCGCCATCAGCATGCGCTTGTGGGCAGAAGACAAGCGTCTGGGCACCTTTGAACTGCTGATGACATTGCCCATCAGCACCCGGGAAGTCATGCTGGGCAAATACCTGGCAGCATACGCCTTTTATCTGGTGTCCTTGGTGGGAACCCTGCCTTTGCCTTTCATGGTCATGGCCCTGGGCAATCCGGATGTGGGCACCATGGTCAGTGGGTACATCGGTGCCGCCCTGGTGGGTGGCCTTTTCCTGGCCATCGGAACCTTCACCAGCGGATTGGTTCGCGATCAGATTTCAGCCGTGATTCTGGGTGTGGTCGTTTGCTCCATGGTCTACATCGCCGGCCTCAGCTTCGTAGCCGAAATTGGTGACGGCTGGATTCAGGGATTAGGGTCATTTGTCCAGAAATACCTTGGATTGTCCACCCACTACAACATGATGCTACGGGGCGTCATAACCCTGGGGGATCTGGCATATTTCCTGGGCTTGAGTGGATTATTCCTCACCCTCAACACCGTCTGGCTGGAAGGAAGGAAGTACTAGCATGAGCAACAAACGCAACAACTTCCGGTTGACCTTTGCAGTGGTTTCGATCCTGCTGACAGCCATTGTCTTCCTGGTTATTTCAGTGTTGAGCAATCTCAACGGCGCCAGGGTGGACATGACCAGTGACCGTCTGTTCACCATGAGTCCGGCCGCGGTGCGCATTCTGCAGGAGTTGAAGGTGCCGGTCCAGGTCAAGCTCTACATCTCCCCTGCGGAAAAAATGCCCAACCAATTCAAAAATCTGGAACGCGACATCTCCGAACAGATGCGAAACTTCGAGCAGGTCTCCGAGGGCATGCTCCAATATTCCGTGCACAATCCCCAGGACGACCAGGAGATGCAGAAAAACCTCGGTGCCAAAGGTGTGCAACCCTTCCAGGTGCGGTCCATGGAAAAGGATCAAATCGATCTGAAACGCATTTGGAGTGCCATCACCATCGCCTACAAGGACAAACCTGAAGAGGTGTTGCCCCAGGTATTGCCCCAGTCCCTGCCGGCCCTGGAACAGGACATCATCGGGCCGGTGTATCGCTTGACCCGTGTTGGGAAACCCAAGGTGGCGGTTTTTGGTCCCAAAAAAGAAGTCGATCAACAACTGGCCATGATGTACCTGCAGCAGGGCATGCAGCCACCCGAACCCCAAGCCATGTACGGCCGCATCAGCGACTTGCTTGGGCAGGGCCATTATGATGCGGTCAATGTGGACCTGACACCTGAATCCCTGGTGCCCGATGATGCCGATGCGTTGATCGTCATGGCCACCACGGAATTGAACCCACGCCAGGTGTACGAAATCAACCGTACCCTTCAGCGTGGTGTTCCGGTAATCATGGGCGTGCAGGCTCACGAGTATGGGTACAGTCCCGCCCAGGGTGGCCGCGGCTGGGATATCAGTGCCCAACCCGTTGT
This sequence comes from Candidatus Krumholzibacteriota bacterium, assembly GCA_024275485.1. Classification (GTDB taxonomy): domain Bacteria; phylum Krumholzibacteriota; class Krumholzibacteriia; order LZORAL124-64-63; family LZORAL124-64-63; genus LZORAL124-64-63. The sequence goes on from JAJRZA010000025.1 coordinate 46,884, forward strand.
CACCGGTCTGGAAGAAATGCTGGCGCAAATGGGTATCACCGTCAGCGAAGATCACTTCATGGACCTGAACATGGAAGTGATCGACCTGCCCCGGGAAGTGAACCTGGGCGGCCTGCGCATGCAAACCAGTGAGCCGGTCAAACTCCCCATGCAGATCAAGGTGCCGGAATCCCAGATGGATCAAGACTCCGGGCTGACCAATCGCATTGCACAGGTTTTCTTCCTCTGGGGAACGCCTGTCATCAGCGATGAAGCCGCCTTGCAAGAAAACGGTCTGCAGGCCACCAGCCTGGTTTTCAGCAGTGACAATGCCTGGAGCGAACCCTTCAGCGAAGGACGATTGCCGGGCAGTTTGTTCAACCCCCAGGGCAAGACCATGCTAGGTGCCCAGCCCTTGGCTGTATTGGTGGAAGGTCAGTTCCCCGATACTTTTGCCGACCAACCTGTTCCCGCCTGGCCCGTCGCTCCCACTGCTGATGGTGAAGAGCCTCCCGCTCCCGTCGAGGACCCGGCCCCGGTCACTCCCGCTGCAGGCCAGTTGCTGGTCATCGGCAGCGCCAAGATGTTTGACGACGGTGTCATCGCCTATCCTCAAAATGCCTTGCTGCTGTTGAACGCCGTGGATTACATGGCCGGCAGTCAGGACCTGCTGAGCATTCGCTCCAAGACCCTGACCAACCGGGTGCTCAAACCGGTGGAAGCCGGCACCAAACTGCTCTGGCGTTTTGTGGCCATCCTGTTGGTTCCCATCATCCTGACTGGAGTTGGACTCACCCGGGCGGCCATTCGCCGCAAGGAGGCAGCCAATTACCGTCAGTTCATCAAAATCAAAATCGCGGCCGATAGCCGTTAGGGAAGGACGAACATCATGGTCAATACCAGAAATCTGATCGTTTTGGGCGCCGTTCTGTTGGTGCTTGTCGGTGTCAGTATGTTGCAGAAATCGAAACACGAAAAAGCCACCAGCAGTTCGGCAACCGCCCTGCTGGTGGATGGAGAAATGAGCACCGAGAACATCAGCCGCATCAGCCTGGGTTTTGGGTCCCAGGACGATGCAGTGGTGCTAGCCAACGGTCCCGACGGCTGGATTGTTGAATCGTACTTCAATGCCGGAGCCAACCAACAACGCATCGAGTCCCTGTTGCGGAGCTTCAGCAATCTCTCCGGTGAGTTCCGTTCAGATAACCAGAGTGTGCTCGGTGATTATGGTCTCCTGGATGAGCAGGCCCTCACGGTGCGGGGCCTGGACCTGTCGGGCGAGGAAGTTTTTGCGGTGAAAGTGGGGCAATCGCCTCAGGGATTTTCCGGAAACTTCATGCGCCTGGCCGACTCCAACAAGGTGTACCTGAGCCAAACCGGCATGCTGTCCAGCATGGGAATTTACGGTGAACCTGAATTGCCCAAAAACCAGCACTTCCTGGAACTGCAGGCGGTCAAGGAAAACAGCCAGAACATCGACCGGTTGACCATTGCCGATGGTAATCAAATCCGGGTGTTCAGCAAGCAGTTCGGCCTGATTGAACCGGCTGAGGGTTCTGACGAAGGTGCTGAAGCAACCCCGGATCGCACCATCTGGACCTGGCAACTCGATGGCAAGTCGGCCACCGATTTAGCCAAAACCAAGATCGATGGCATCCTGAATTCCAGTGTGAGTATTCGGGCCAATGACGTGGCTGACCCGACGGCCTCGCCTGAGCGATACGGGCTGGAAAATCCTGTCCGCAAACTGACCCTCAAGCGCCAGGACGGCAGCGAATTGATTCTGGAATTCGGCAACAACAGGGAAGCGGCAGATGGAGTGACGGCCGGCACTTACATGCGGATGACCGGAGATTCATCCATTTGGCTGGTAACGGAATACACCATCAAAAACATTTTCAAGAGTCTGGATGAGTTGAAAACTGAATAGCCCTTTGTGATATTGATTTGCAAGCAGCCCCGGGCCGGTCCAGCCCGGGGCATTATTCTGGTTACTCCAGGCGAAATTCATAGGGCAGGACAACCCATGCGTTTACGGGCTGTCCTACTTGCGTTCCCGGATGAAAACGACAGCTTTTGGAAGCAGTCAAAGCAGCCTCCCACAGACATTCCGGCCCGTCCATCACTTCGGCCTGCGCAACACCTCCTTCGGCATCCACCAACATCCTGATTCTGACAGTACCGGAGATGCCTTCCTTCCGACATGGATCAGGGTATCTGGGGGCTTCCCAATGGATTATTCTCGGCCCCATGGAAACTTCAGCACCTTCTATCAGGCCCGTGGTGCCAAGCTCATCCCCCACTTGAGAATCAGCCTGGCACCCCATGGAAACCATCATCCCGACGACCAACATTCCCAGAGCCAATCCCAACAACATCCGATAGCGAAGCATATTTTCATTCCCTTCTTTCAGATTGAATCGGTTGATTCGCGCCGACAGAGAGGTTCGGCACCTCAAACCGGCGGCGGCAGACAAATGAGGGGCTTTCAATCTCAAAGCCAGTGTGCCGGCCAGGGTTTGGGCATAGCGATGCCCTGTCAAACCCGAAGCCAGGGAATTCTCGTCACTGATGAACTCACCGGCATCTATCAACCTTCGTTGAACAAGAGGCCACAGGGGATGGATAAACATGACCGATTTAACCAGGGAGTAGACCAGCAATCGCAGGGGGTCACGCCGGCGGCGATGGGAATCTTCGTGCAGCAGGACAGCACGCAATTGATCGGCATCCAGGCTGCGAATCAGCGACAGGGGCAGAACAATTCTCGGTTGAAACAAACCAACGACCATGGGCATCACTGAATCTCCGGTCCAGCGCACCTCTGCTGAAGTCAGGCTCAGGGGATGTATTTGTCGCGCCAGTAGCAGCCGATCAGCCTCATTCAAGTTTTTGAGAGGACAATCTTTCCACCGACGAAAATTCTGCAGATTTCTGACCAGCAACAGCCAATGAACAAGAACCCCCAGCAGCCAGATGATGGTCAGCAACGGAAAAATCTTTGAAGATCCGGCTTCAGGAAGACTTCCCTGAACTACCTGCTGGGGAAGAGTCCAAATCACTCCGGCGGCGGCCAGATCGGGCTGCTGCAACCAGCTGAAACCATACCTCAGCCAACCTACCGGCAAAACCAAACCTGCAAGGGCCACCCACCATAGACGCTCCAACCATCGACCCGGCGCCGTGCCCATGCCACGCTCAATTCCCAACAGGAGCAGGATCAAACCCGAGGTTTGCCAGAGATGATTCGCCATGCCGATCCAGAATGATTCCATCATGGCTGCTCCTCTTCACTGGCAGCCAAATACTCTTGCAGTTTGGCCAGATCCGACTGGTCCACCGACTCCATGTCCACCAACTGGGACATCAGTGAAAGAGCGGACCCGTCAAACATGGTGTCCAGAAAACGAACCACCTCCTTGCGCATCATGGCTGCCTGGGAGACACGGCTGCTGTACAAAACAGCCTTTCCCCGGCGACCGATTCGTTTCACTGCGCCTTTTTCTTCCAATCGTTCAACAATTTTCCTGATGGTGGAGTAGCTGGCAGGGGTCTCCAGATCACTGTGGATTTCCCGGACGGAGGCCTTCTTACGTTGCCACAACAACCGCAGGCATTGGATTTCCAGTCGGGAGAGGTCAGGGAGTTTGTCGATCATGCCTTCCTCGTTTCAAAGTGCGACAATTGTCACCATCAAAATGCGACATTTGTAACACTTTGTCAACCTGCACGACCATGGCTAGGATTTCAGCAAAATTATATTGTCTACCCCAACTATGCAAAACCACGTTGACCGAAACCACTTAAGTTGCTGCCATGGTACACCAGCAGTGGAAAAAGTCAGGATTTTCTGGACCTCATGTATCACGGATACACCACGGTCCAGAAAATCCTGACTTTTTCCACTGCTGGCGCACCCTGAC
>JAJRZA010000026.1 GCA_024275485.1 Candidatus Krumholzibacteriota bacterium
GGAAAAACCGGCAACCACCCATCCCCATAAACCTCACTGGGGAATATCTTTGGCACCACACCATACATGAATTGTCTCTTTTTCAAAGCCAGATGACTGGCCTCATGTTTGCCGCATACGGTGCGCAAGTAACTCTCCAAAGTAAAGATTTGAATCTCCACCGGGAACCGATAGGGTCGGCTGCCTTCATATTCTTCAAAGAGGATATCGACATCTCCCTTGAAAACCTTAAACCCTTTACTGCTGAAGGTGTTCAAGGGACTCCCTTTCCAGGTGTCTGCCAATGAATCGGTGACATTCCGCCAACCAAAAGTATTTCCCAAGCACGAGTCCAACAAGATGAGAAGATCATTCAACGCATCATCATCGTTCACAATAAACATGGCCCCAATCAAATCCCCAATTTCATCCGGATTGTTGATTCCCTTGCGAATCATCTTGGACAAAACGGACCCGGCACTCTGTTGCCGCATTCGTTCGAATCTGGTCTTCTCAACAACCCGATGGGCTCCATCCACGACTTCATATCCCAGGGGGGCTACCGCCATCTTGAACCGGCAGTTGTAGTAGAGAACATCCAACGAAATAGTCCGCCCATCATGCTTTTTTTCCAAATAGGTAGACCGAAAATCCCACCGCATATCATCCTGGGCAGGCCGACTGGTGTAGTCGATGGAACTGCCATCCTCACCCAGCCTATATCCCACGGTAAGATCATGAATCTGCCGGGTATGTTGCCACAGGCCCCTGTTCAAAATCTCCTCAAAATGCGATCGATGCCGTGGCCCGTCCTGAATAATCCGCGACTGATCGATATGCAGAAGAGTCTGGGCCAAAAACAGTTTTCGCCGAGCCTCAAAGGCCCTTCGGGGGGACGAGTTGTCAAAACTGATCCACATCAGATCCCGGACATCGTTGCATTTGGCTACTTCAGGGCTGAGAGACACACTTGAACGGCTTTCCGATGGCAAACTCTCGATGGTGGCTTCGAGAAAAATATCCGCTTCCTGCAAATACTCCTGAGCCTTGGCTTGCAGCTGGGGCATACGCACATCATCAGCCTGGGAATCGATGGCGTGGAAGAGTCGGCTCAGTTCCTGTCGGTAGGCTTCGTCATCCTCGCGCATGCGGCGATAACTCAGGCGGGTCAAATGCAGAAGTCGAGAACGTTTTTCGGCAAAGTCGGGGTCCAAAAGGGGGTGGGCGGTGTGATCCACCGCCCACTTGTCCTTTTCGATATCAACGGAGGTTGTTTTGTTTCGACTCATTCGGTCTCCGTTGCGGTCGGTTTAGATCAGGTCCAAAGCCTGGGCCAGGTCAGCCTCGATATCCTCGTAGGTTTCACAGCCGACGGCGATCCGGACCAGATCATCCGTGATTTCGGCCTTCAGGCGTTCCTCCAGGGGAATGCTGGCGTGGGTCATGCTGGCCGGATGCTCGATCAGGCTCTCAATACCACCGAGGCTGACTGCCAGGGCAGGGACTTCAACGTTGTTGATCAGGGTCTTGCCGGCTTCCAGCCCGCCTTTGACGCCAAAGCTGAATACCGCGCCGGGACCGCGCATCTGTTTCCTGCCCAACTCGTACTGGGGATGGCTTTCCAGGCCTGGGTACCTGATCCACTCGATTTTCGGGTGTTTCTCCAGGTAGAGGGCCAGTTTCATGGAGTTTTCCTGGGCCCGATCCATGCGCAAGCCAAGACTCTTGACCCCGCGCAAAACCAACCAAGCCTGATGGGGATCCATGGTTCCCCCAATATTATAGTGAACCGCGCGCAATCTGGCGAGCACATCCGAATCCTTCGCCACCACCATGCCGGCCACCACGTCGGTGTGACCGTTGATGAACTTGGTCATGCTGTGCAGGACGATGTCGGCACCCATGTTCAGCGGGTTCTGCAGGTAGGGTGAGGCAAAGGTATTGTCGACAACCAAGAGGGCTCCACCGGCGTGGGCGATCTCGGCGCAGGCGGCGATGTCGGTCAATTGGAGGGTGGGGTTGGCCGGAGTTTCCACGTAGACCAGCTTGGTGTTGGGCTTCATGGCTGCGGCGACGTTCTCGAAGTTGGTGCTGTCGACAAAGCTGCTCTCGACACCAAAACGTGGATATTCGTTTTCCAGGATCATGCGGCTAGGGCCGTAAAGGCTCTCGGTGGCCACGATGTGGGTGTCCACGCCAAGATAGGTCAGGTAGACCGCGTTCACGGCAGCCATGCCTGATGCGGCACCGATGCCACCGATACCGCCTTCGAGTTCGGCGATGTTTTTTTCCAGGGCTTCGGTGGTGGGGTTGCCCAGACGGGTGTATTTGTAACCGGGCTCGCCGCCGAAGCAGGCAGCGCCGTGGTCGGCATCGCGGAAGGCGAAGGTACTGGTTTGGTAGATGGGGGTGGCGACGGCGCCGGTAGTTGGATCGACATGCTGGCCGGCATGGATGATTTTGGTGCTCATGCCGCGTTTGCTGATGTCCTTCATTCTTGAACCTTTCTATTTGCCGGTTTTGGGGCGACAAAGGGTGTCTCGACCAGGGCCGGTCTATTGTGGGTTTGGAAAATCCTATTCTCTGGAAATATGTGACTTGGAGGGGAGTTTGACAAAGTTTGAAGGGCGGAACTCAGGGCGGAACTCAGGGCGGAATGGTGGGATTTGGTGGGATGATCAACTGAAAAAGCCCAAATGACCGGAAATATGGTGGCGTTCGGTACCATCCTTGTGGCAATGCCCTCCGGGACTTATTTTGGATTTGTTCGATTCCAAACAAATCCCCCCACAAGACATGAATTCCCACCCGGAGGTTGTCAATGTCGTCCTTAAGGAAATCAATGATTTCAGTTGCCCTCCTGTCAGTGGTTTTCATGCTGACCACTGTCGCGTTCGCTATCCCCAAAACCTGGAACTACATGCCCTCCTCAGAAACCGGCACCCAGTCCTTCATCGCCGCCAATCCAACCTACGACGGTCGTGGCGTGGCCGTCGCCATCCTCGACACCGGCGTCGATGCCTTCGCCCCGGGCCTCCTTCAAACCAGCACCGGCCAAACCAAACTCATCGACGTTCGTGATTTCAGCACCGAAGGCGACTGGGAAACCTTTCTCGCGGAACGCCACGAATCGGGCACCGACGAGGCCCCGGTCTTCGCCACCGAAGACGGCCTGCTCCTGCGCGGTGCGGCCGGCCTTCCCGTCCCGCCCACAGGTGATTCAGTAGGCTTTCCTGTCTACATCGGTGAAATCGCAGAAAAAGATTTCGTCAACAACTCTGATGTCAACGACCTGAACGACGACGGCGACACCTCCGATCGTTTTGGTTTCATCGTCTACGCAGCTGATCGTTCCGCTGTGGAATCCGCCCTCGGGGTCGGCCAGGGCTACGAAATGCTTACGGCCCTGAATGAAACCGCCGCCAAGACCATCGCCACCGAACGCCTCTCCAAAAAAGTCTGGGTCGTCATCGTCGATACCAACGGTAACGGGGATCTTTCCGACGAAAAAATGCTGCGCGACTACCGCATCAATTACGACGCTTTCGCCCTGGCCAGCGACAACAACCCTGACAGCCGCGCCCTGATGGCCTGGGAACTCAACGTCATCGCCAATGAAGACCATCTGGGTGCGCCCGAGGCTCCCACCGTCGAATTCCACTTCGACGACGGCAGCCACGGTTCCCATTGCGCGGGCATCGCCACGGGCTTCGAAGTCAGTGGCCAGAAAGGCATGCACGGTGGTGCTCCCGGTGCCTGGCTGCTCTCCCTGAAACTGGGCGACAACCGTCTGGCAGGCGGAGCAACCCGCACCAGCAGCATGAAAAAAGCCTACGAATACGGCGCCGAGTTTGAGGAGAAATACGGCATTCCCGTGGTTGTGAACATGAGCTTCGGCATTGCTTCCGTTGAAGAGGGCGACGACTCCATGGGTGGCTGGCTGGACGATATGCTGGCCGACCATCCCACCTACTACTGCTGCACCAGCGCCGGCAACGAAGGCCCCGGACTGTCCACCGTGGGCATTCCCGCCACCAGTCCCAGTTTGATCAGCTCCGGCGCCTACCTCTCGGTGGCATCCGGAGCCGATCTGTACAACGCCGGCATGGAACGCAACACCCTGTTCAACTTCAGCAGTCGCGGGGGCGAAACCGCCAAACCCGACATTGTGGCTCCCGGATCGGCCCTCAGCACCGTGCCCGGTTTTATCGACGGCATGGCCCGATTCAACGGAACCAGCATGGCTTCTCCCCAAACCGCCGGTGCGGTGGCTTGCCTCGTCAGCGCCGCCCAGCAAAAAGACATTCCTATCCACTGGGGCATGATGAAACGGGCCTTGATCGCCGGCGGCACTCCCATACCCGGTCTCAGCCTCACTGATCAGGGTGGTGGACTAGTCACCACGGAAGCCACCTGGAAGGTTCTTCAAAAACTTTCCGCCAGCAAAACCGCCCACCAGGTCTTGCGTTACGACATCGAAACTCCCTGTGTCTTCCAGGAAGACGGCAAAAGTGATGCTGCCTACTGGCGCACCCCCGGCGGTGTTCCTTTCGCACCGGAGAAAATCACCTTCACAGTGAGCCCGGTCTTTCACCCGGACATGGGGCCCGACGAAATCGACAGTTTCTTCCGCAGCTTCAGCTTCAAGAGCGAAGCCGACTGGCTGAAGGTCGTATCGGGCGATCGCTACATCCGCGGCGACATGGGTATGACCGTCACCTGTCAGTACAAGGAAAAGAAGTTGAGCGAGCCGGGTGCCCACAGCGCCCGCATCATTGCCAACATCGACGGTGGCGACCTCGGTGGTCTGGAAGGACGTGAATTCTACCTGTGGAACACTGTTGTGGTGGGTGATCCGGTTGGCCCGAGCACTGGTTACACAATGGTCTACGATGGTAAAAAACTGACTCAAAGTTCGACTCTGCGCCACTACGTCGATGTGCCTGCGGGAGCTTCGGCCATGCGGGTTCGGCTGGAAGTGAGCAATGATGTCGGTTCGTCCCCGGGCGCCATGGCCAGGACCGAAATCTGCGACCCGGAAGGTCGGGTTCGGGGTGGCTTTACCGGCTATGCCCGCACCGAAGGCGACAACATCAAGGACATGACCGTGTTCAGGCCCGAGCTTTTTCCCGGTACCTGGGAAATCAATGTCATGGGTGCCATTACCGCCACCGATCTGACCGATTATCGACTCACTGTCAGCTTTGACGGCTACGATGTGGATCCGCCGGAACTCACAGGTTTCACTCGCGAGGAAACCGGCGAAGAGGCCACCGGCACTGCAACGGTGATCCGCTCCTTCTCAGGGACATTCAAGGGTCGGGCCACCGCGGCCATGCTGGGTTTCGTCAAAGAGAGTGAAGTTGAAATTGAAGAAACCGATGAGTGGACCCAGAGTTTCACCCTGGACAGCACAACCCCGCGTGCGTCTTTCCATCTGGTGATGGACGAAACCACCGGCAACCTGTTCACCGACTGTGCCGTGAACATTCTCGGCGGCAGTGGCAAGGCCTTGCGCATCACCGGTTTCAACGGCCTGGAAGTGACCATGGGCATGAGCTTGCCCGAAGGTCGAGACTCGGCAACCTACACCCTGCAGGTGGTGGGTGCCTTTGCCCTGGCCGAAGACATGGCCGATTGGGGTTTTGAAATGGAGGAGAAGTACTTCTTTGCCAGTCCGGTGTCGGGAACGGCCAAACGCGCTGGTGGCGGTCGGCTGAACCTGCCTTGCGGAGTGCCCACCCAAGTGGAGGTCGGGTTTGAGGAAGAATGGCCTGGAGCGCCCGATGGCATGAATGTCTTCGGCAACCTGGAATTCCGGGACAACAACACCGATGATCGCCGGCCTGGTGATGATGGCGGGCGGTTGGTTTTGCAGGTCCCGATCAAGGTGGACTAGCAGTTTCCCATAGCCACCGTGTGGGTCAACCTTCGATGAGATTGAGAAAAAGCGCCTCCAACCGAGCCATATGGTCTTGGCGGGAGGCGTTTTCTTCAGCCCACTTCCGAGCTGCATCGTTGGAAGAAGAAGGCATATCGGCCGCCTCCAACAACCCCCTGAAAATCCCCTCCGGATCCCTGGCCGGTACGATAACACCGGTCTCTGCATTGACAATCATCTCAGGAATCCCGCCAATATTGGTGCCCACCAGCGGAATCCCGGCAGCTAGGCTCTCCAAGGCCGCCATCGGCCCGTTCTCATACCACTCGGAAGTTAAAACCGAGAATCGGGCCCGAGCCAAGGCGAGTCGCAACTCCGTGATATCAAGAGCCCCCAAAATTTCCACTGTCTTCAGTCCCAAATGGGCAACATGGACCTTCAGATTTTCCGAACACGGACCACTGCCGGCAATTAGCAGCTTCAACGGTACGGGAGATTCCGGATCATCAGCAAATTGTTTCTCCCAAAGTGCATGGGCATCCAGCAAGGTTCGTAGTCCCTTTTCCCGTGAAATCCGCCCGAAAAAGATATAGGCATCCTTGGACCGTCCAGCCGGCAGGGCCGGAATTCGGCCTGGATGCCAAAAATCCAAATCCACAAAGTTGGGCAGGTGTTCCAGCCGCTCGGTCGGAAAACCCCATTGCGCATATTTCTCTTTGTAACAGGCACTGGGACAAAGGAAACGGCTCACCGTGCTCTCATACATCCGGCGACTCCGGTGCAGAAAAGTCTCCATCGCCGCCAACGCCGAAGCCGCCCGCGACTCCTTGACGCATTTCCCAAGCACCGCCCGGTGCAGCTTCCCGCCCTTGCACTCCTCGCAAACCTCCCCATTACGCAGCATATGAATCGCCGGACACAACAACCGCAAATCATGCAGCGTCATCACCACGGGAATCCGGTGCTTCTTCAAAACCGGCAATATGGAAGGGCTCAAATGATGATAAATATTATGCAGATGGGCCACATCGGGACGTGTCTGGCGAATCAGGTCTTCCAGGTTCCTGGCCGCCTCCCGGTTCCAAATCAAACTCAAGGCATCGGCCACTGCTCCGCCGCCAAACCGTGGTTTGCTGTAGTCCCGGGCTTTGACAAAATAATTGCTCCAGGGTGAGGGCCGGGCGTGTTCATCGGCCATGGCAAAGGGGATCACATCCCAGCCCGCGCTCAGCAAATCCTCCTCTTCCTGGACCAGATAGCGTCCCACACCGCCGGCGGGCCCTACGTCGTGGTAGAACTTGTTGATGAGCAATAGTTTGCGCTTGGGCATGCCTGACCTGTCCGGTGGGTTGAAAACCTTCTCTTTACCAAAGGAATAACCGAGGCAAATCCACCGGTCAACCTTTCCTGCGGGCTGCCGATATGTAGCGTACGAGGAAACCTGGTCCTTTAGCAGGGAGCGAGGTGCCCTTTTGTACCCACGTCGCCAATGCTGAAAGATGGTATGCAAAAACTCTGGAACAGAATTAATTACCTGACGCGTCATCAGGTGTACCTGCGAGTACTCCCGGTGGTGTTTGTTTCGGTCATTGTGCTAGGGGTTTTCAGTTGGGTGCTTTTTGAACACAAAACCCTGACTTCGGCATCCTCCCACCAGCAGCAGGAATTGACCCAGCTCATAGCCGGAATTCGTTTTCAGATGACACGGCTGGCCATGTCCGCGGAGTTGCGGAAGTCGGAAATCGGAAAAGATCATATAGCCCGCGACACCCCCGATTCTTCCTGCACCTGGGATATTGGCCAAGGCATCATCGGGTTGGACCAGGTTTCGGCAACTTCTCAGATATCCCAAACGTCAACCGAGTTTCCCGGTCTGGTTTTGGCTACCCGTTTTGACACTGGGGCCAACCGTCAGCTTCTTGAGAACTGGGTGCGTCTCCAGGCTTTGCCCTGGGTTCACTTGAAATCAAAAGGGGATATGACATCCCTGTTCAGCGGTATCCAACCGGCGATTCTGGAGTCCGACCCCTGGCACCAGATCATGATTTTCCCGCCCGTGTTTTTGGAACATGCTAATCTCAATACCGAACCGGAGGCCATGGCAACTTCCAAGACCCAATTGCCATTGTTGATCCGCCACAATAATTGGGGTGATAACCAGGCCCACCACAGGGATCAGACCCTGACCCTGCTGATGGTGGACCTTGGCCGATTGCTGTCCAATATGCCCACCCCTGATTGGCTTTGTTTTGTGGACGACCGCGGGCGAATCCTTTGGGAACAGGGTGGTTCCGAAACAGCTTTCTTTGCCGGGCTATCCGGCCAGGAGCTGCTCTCCCTGAGACATGAACTTTCGACGGGACGCTACCAGCGCGGCCTGGTCAATCGATGGGCTGATCCCTGGATGGTGGCCACGGTGCCTTCGACCTCCCTCCCGGTGACCCTTTTTGCCGCTCGTCCGGCCGGAAACCTGCGAACCCTCATTTTCAGGTATCTGACTTTCGTCATTGGGATGACGACTCTGGCCTTGTTGGGCGCCATTCTGGGTATCATGAGGGTAATGAATCGGGTAACCCGGCGCATGGGGGAATTGGGCGATAGCATGTCCGCCCTGGCAAAAGGCGATTTTTCCCGCCGTTTGAAGGAAGGACGGTGGGACGAAATCGGCCAGCTGATCGGCTATTTCAACCTGATGGCCATAAGTCTCGACGAGGCCCACCGCGAGGTGAAGGAGAAGACCGTGCACCTGCGGGCCGCCCTGGAAAACATGCGGATACTGGATCAAGCCAAGGACGATTTCCTGGTGCTGATTTCCCACGAAGTCCGCACCCCCCTGACCTCCATTATGGGCGGTGTGGATTTCCTGAAATCCTCCTTGACCAGAGCCAGCTCCGAAGAAAAGGAGCTTCTCAATCACCTGAATGTTACCGAGGTTGTTTCCATCATTCAAAGCAGCGGTGAACGCCTCAGTGGTTTCATGACCGACGCCATCCAGATGACGGCAATTCAATCCGCCGATCGCCAACTGACCCTCAAGCTCAATCCGGTGGGCGACCTGGTGGAAAGGGGTCTGTGTGGAATCCGTGAAAAAGCCTCGAGTAGGAATATCATGGTGGAAAATCACCTCCTGGCGCAGGTCTGGTCCGTGCTTGGTGATGCAAAAATCCTCACCATGGCTCTGGAGAAAATCTTCGACAATGCCCTGGTTCACAACCGGGACGGCGGCAAGATCCTGATTCGCGAAGTCTGGGAAGTGCCCGGCCAGGGTGGTCCCGGTGATCTGCTCCAGGCTGATGGTCTGCGTGCTCTTTTGGAACAGCCCGACTACCCCGATTTCGAGGATGAGGAAATCCGCTGGCGCTTGATCGAAGTCTTCAACAGCGGTGAGCCCATTCCCGTGGACCGTCGCAAGGCCCTGTTCGGAAAATTCGAGCTGGTGGGGCGCATTGAGCATCATCAAAAGGGTTCTGGCTTGAGCTTGCCCATTGCCCTCGGTGCGGTGCGGTGCCATGGAGGGCGCATTATTTTGCAAAGTGATGAAAAGGACGGAAACTCCTTCTACATTCTACTGCCCACGGTTCTGGATCAGACCGCCCTTGCTGAGGCGATGGCGGACAATCTATGGGACGATGTCAACCAGGGTTTCGGCGGCATTGCCGGCGACAAAGAGATGGGCCAGGTGGCTGACCTCACTGCGCTCAAGGTTGAAGTCGATGACCTGAGCCCCACCGTTGACGGCGGCGTCAACCAGGCTGGCGGCGGGGTAAACGGCTCCGGCAGTTCCGACCACCAGGAAGAGGTCACAGTCGGCAGCCGCGGCAAATGACGCTTCCATGATCCTCGGATCTATACCTTCGCCAAACCAGACAACGGCCGGCCGTTCCAGACCGCCGCATTTTTCGCAATGAGGCAGGCCAGGCAACGGTGTTTGACGCTCATAACGCTCATAACCACAATCAAGACACCGCACTCGCCAGATGGAGCCGTGAAATTCGTGCACGGTGGTGCTGCCGGCCTGTTGGTGGTAACCGTCCACGTTCTGGGTTACGATGACCAGGTCAGCCTTCTTCTCCAAATCCACCAGGGCATGATGAGCGGGGTTGGGTTCCGACTGGGCAATGAGTTGTCGTCGCCAGTCGTACCATTTCCACACCAACTCGGTGTCGGCGTGGAAAGCTCCGGCGGTGGCCAACTCTTCGGGACGGTATTGGCTCCAGAGGGCATCCTCGCCGCTACGAAAAGTGGGGATACCGCTGGCGGCGGAAATTCCGGCCCCGGTCAGCACGGTGATTTTCGTATCCGGGGTGATGGCTTGACGGTATTCTTCCAGATTCATGGTCACTCCTTCGTTGGCGGGCCCTGATTCTTCGATTCTGATTCTAACCCAACAAGCAGCCGGTTTGCCACCCGCCTGTCAGGAGTTTTGAGTTGCGCTACCAACTGATTGTTTTGGCAATGTTTCTGAATGCGGCAACCCTTCCGGCAGCGGCCCAGTCCGTCCTGCCCCTGGTTCATTTTCAGGTTGAAAGCGAAGCCGGTCGCACGGTGGCCGAAGTCTGTGGCGAGATCTGGAAAACAGAAGGTCCGCGTATCATGTCCGAGCTGGTCCCGTCAGGGGTTCGTCTCGATACGGTGACCTGCCTGATATTGGACAGCGCGTCTTTTGAGCAAAACTTCGCCGGACGACTACCCGACTGGGGTGTGGGTGTGGCCATGCCCGGGGGCCGTCTCATCGCCATAAACTACTCCCGTCTTTCTGTGGTGGGTCGAGGAGTCAGGGAAGTCTTCCTGCACGAAATGGTGCACGCGATTTTGTTTCAGGTGACGGGCAAGGTCTGGCTCCCCACTTGGTTTCACGAAGGCTGTGCCATGATGTATTCCGGCGAGTGGCGTTTTTCCGACACCGTTTCCTTGGTGCTGGACGGCAAAGTGCCCAATCTGGACCGTTTGCAAGGCAGTTTCCCGGCTCCGGCCGGTCTCGCCGATCGTGCCTACCGCACCAGTCTGTTGGCGGTCAATCGTTTGCGGTCTGAGTACGGTGATGGGGTGGTGGGCGACCTCTTGGCCGCATCGGCCAGCACCGGAGCATTCTCGCTGGCTTTTGCCGAAGTCACCGGCGTCAGCCTGGGAGAATTCATGGACGATTTCGCATCAGCCATGAATCTGCGGTTGGGTTGGGCGGTCATGTTGACCCGCTGGCCCACCCTCTTTGTTCTGATGGCCCTGGTTTTTGCCGCTGGGGCAACGCGAAAAATGATTCGAACCCGTCGTCGTCTGGCCGAAATGGCCGATGAAGAGGTCGACGATACCATCTGAACGATTTTCGGCTGAATCAGACGGGCTTGCAATCCGCACTGTTCAGGGGGGAATTCCTTTCCCTGAAGAATGTGGACCAAGCCTCATTCCGGCTTCCTGTTGTTCCTGATCACTTTCTGATGTTCCCTTAATTTCCTGATGGTGCCGAGTATTTCCCCGGTTTTCAGGCTTCTTGGCGGCTGGCATCGCCTATGCAATCCCATCCCTGAAGGCACAAAAAGCGGGCACTTTTACCCGCAGGATCGAAGGGGAAATTGTGAAGATAGTCACCACCATCAGTCAACTGACCCTGGTTTTAATTCTGCTCATGGCCTCTGGTGCCCTGGCCGAAAATGTGGATTACCAATTCCACTGGTCACCCAGCCCCGTGGTCGATAACAACGATGGCGCCTTGTCGGTGGCTGTCTATTATGAGATTTGGTTGAAAAAAGGCAATGATCCGGAAGAGCAGGTTGCCTCCCAGCGCTCGGACACGACTTATGTTTTGTCGGCCGAGTCGGACATTGTTCAGCGAATCAGGGTCCGCGGTGTGGACGCCTCGGGACGGGCTTCCGAATTGAGTGAATGGTCCGATCCCATCTATTTCGAGTCCAACCGCTCGTCCAATGTCCCACCTCTGGCGGCCGAACTGCGCCCCAACTATCCCAACCCCTTCAATCCCGAAACCCGCATCGTTTACGGTATACCCGACAACATCCAAAATGGCGATGTGGCCCGTCTCGATGTATACAATCTGGCCGGTTTGCACGTGCGAACCCTGGAAGTCGATCCCAGTGCCGGTTGGCATGAAGTCACCTGGGATGGCACCAATGATCATGGCGAAACTCAGGCCACCGGCATGTATGTGACCCGCTTCTCGGTGGGGGCTGTGGTCACCACAAACAAAATGCTCATGGTTAAATAGACTCAAATTGCTTATTATTGTCCCTCAAATTGCCACAGTGGGCTAAATTTTGCAGAGGACAAAAATGACAGAAATCGAGAGTGGGGGGCCTTCCCTGATCAAACTTGGCAAGTTGGCCAATGCCAAGGAATTCGATAAGCTGGAAGGTCTTTGGGTCGAGGCTTTGGAGTCATCGGATTATACTTGGCGTGAACTTATTCCCATAGCGGGTCAAGTTGGGCGGCAAGGGGCCCCTGACCGGGCGGACACCCTGATTGATGAACTGATTTCTTCCGTTGAAGAAAAAATGGGCCAAAAAGAGGCTTTTGATGTCTGCCGCGAAGCTGCCGGTCAACTGCCCAAGGGCAAAAACCTGCGCGGCACTCTAGTCCGTCTTTACAACCAGACATATCCTGATTTTGACGACCTGGACGTGCTGTTGGAACTGCTGATGCCCGTCGGTGCGGTTCTGGATCAGGCTGTGCCCATGATCAATCTGTATTTGCAGCTGAAACCCGGCGATTTCATCATGGATCTGTCCTGGCTGGTGCCGGGAATAGTGCAAACCCTCGATGTGTCCACCGGCGAAGTATCAGTTCGTTTCGATGACCGTCACGACGAGTACACTTTGCAAAACATCAAAAAACTGTTGCCCCGTCCTGAAGATTTTTTCCCTGCCCTGGTTCTCTACAATCCGGATCGTCTGCGCCGGGAGGCTGAAGACGACGCCGTGGGTTTTGTGAAGATGGCTCTGCGCTCCCAGCGCGAAGGCCGTCTGATGTACCGGGAGCTGAAGGGTCATGTGGTCAATTTACTCGGGGAAAAAGGCTGGAAAAAGTGGTGGCAGGGAGCCAAACGCGATTTGAAGCGCGACCCCATGATTGGCATGTCCAATGGCAGTCAGCCCACATTCCGGCTCCTGCGCCAGGCCGACAATTACGAGGACCGTCTGAAACGCGAATTCGATTTCTGCAAGGACCCTCTGGATAAATTGGCCAAGATCTTGGCCTACCTTGATGAAATCAGCCGTGAAGAAAAACGTGGTGCCTGCGATGACTGCGTCGACATGGATCTGCTGGCCCATTTTGGCAATGGTGCCGCCAAAGTTGCCATGCAGGCCCTCAAGGAGGACCCATCCCTTGCCTTGGCCGGGCTCACCCTGCATGCGGAAGTTGCCGCCCGGGGTGTGGATGTGGCCAAACCCAACCCCAAGGCTGCAGCCGCGGTGCTGGCCCGCATTCCAGACGCGGGAGTTTTGGTGGGCGCGCTGCCAGAAGTCATGCTCCAAAGGGTGATGCAGTACGTTCGGTCGGCAGTTCCCGATCGCTGGGGTCAAGTGTGGGCATTGGTTCTGCGTAGGGCCGGCAAGCGTTTGTGCGATACCATCACCCGGGGTTTGCTGGAAGGTGGCCAAACCCAGGAGCTGGAGAATGCCCTGGTTCAGGTGGTGGACAAACCTTCTTCCAGCCCGGATCTCATGGGATGGCTGTGGCGAACCATGCACACCAGTGGGCCCGCAGGCAAATACCTGGCCAATCTGGACAGTCTGCCCGAGCGGAAAGTCAGCAACGCCATGTTCAGTTTGCTGGACAGCATTGGAAAACTGTACGCTTTGAGCTCCGAAGAAAAATACCTGCTGGATCTGGAAAGCGCCCGCACGGCCCTGGCCATCCAGAGTTTGGCCCCCATCCTTAAGCTCATCGACGAAGCTTCCAAATCCGAGGCTTTCCAGTTGAAAACCACTTTGACGGACAACCACGGCCTTTCCCCCGCCATGCGCACCCAGTTGCTGGGTTATTTGCGCAGTCGCCATTCGGGGATCTTCCTGGATATGACTCGCGAGTGGGAGGATGCGGACATCATCTACACCACTGAAGAAGGATTGCGTTCGCTTCAGGATGCCCTGAATTTCATCGTCAAGGAAGAAATTCCGGCTGTGGCCAAGCAAATTGGCGAGGCGGCTAGTTTTGGCGATCTGAGTGAGAACGCCGAGTTCACCGCCGCCCTGGAAAAAAGAGATCAACTGGCCAGCCGGGCAACCGGTATGGAAAATGACCTGAAAAAGGCCACCGTCATCAATTTTGAGATGGCCGGGAGTGATTTTGTCAATGTCGGTACCCGGGTGACTACCAGAAATGAAAGTACGGGTGATCAAGAGGTTTTCACCTTCTTTGGTCCCTGGGATACCAATGTGGAAAAGAAGATTCTCAACTACCAGGCTCCATTGTCCATGGCCTTTATGGGTGCTCGGGTGGGTGATCGGGTGAGGTTCGGTGAACAGGGAGATTTGCGTTCATGGGAAGTTCTGGGCATCGAATCGGCGCTTTGATTCGTATGGACCGGATCTGACCAGAACCTGATCTGAATGGTCCAATATTTTACCGCACCGGCTGCTGGAATTATTCCCGCAGCCGGTCTTTTTTTTGATTTTTTGAAAAGATTGTTTGCTTCAATTCTGGAGAATGATGTCGTATTCGCCAAAATAGCCCTTTGTAAACTATTTATATAATGGATTCTTTAACAAACTCTTTGGTGCCCAGAGCTTCCCGATCAAGGAATGGAATTTGCGTTTTTCCAGTTGGAAAATCCGGAACCCCGGCGGTGGGGCTCCATAACTGTCCATTTTTTGAAGGGAAAAAACATGAAGAACGCGCGTTCAGCCGGGTTCTCCCTGTTCGAAATTCTGATCGCCGTGGCTATTGTGGCTATTCTGGCAGTGTCCGTGGGAATTCCCGTAGCAAAAAATCTCAACCAGGGCAAGGTGGCTCGGGCCCAAAGTGATGCCCAGGTCATTGGAAACGCCATCCTCGATTTCTACAAGGATGTTGGCCAATGGCCGGCCCAAACCGATCTCGACC
The DNA here is from genome assembly GCA_024275485.1 of Candidatus Krumholzibacteriota bacterium. GTDB lineage: Bacteria > Krumholzibacteriota > Krumholzibacteriia > LZORAL124-64-63 > LZORAL124-64-63 > LZORAL124-64-63. The sequence continues at coordinate 14,918 of JAJRZA010000026.1, forward strand.
TCAAGCCGGAGGCTTTCCGGTTGGTGGGAAACTATGAGCTCGGTCGAGGCAACGAAGGAATTTCCCGTGGGACTGATCTGGCCGCCGGATCCAATACCTGGGCCAGTTACGGCACCACCACAACCCTGACCGAGCAGCTGATTCGCAACCGGTCAGGCAACACCTATCCACTCTATAAATTGAGCGAAAACCCTCATGTGGATCCCGGCTGGAATGGACCCTACCTGGATAAGATTCCCTTGGACCCATGGGGGAGGCCTTTTGTCGTCAACATTGGTTTTGCCCTGCCATCGGTATCAGGCTCGGTGACTTCGGAGAATGAGTACCACAACGTGCTGGTTCTGTCTTCGGGCAAGGATGGTCTTTTCAACACCACCTTCGACCCTCGATCCTACAACGAAAAACCGGCAGGCGACGACATCGGGTTTGTCATTCTGGGAGCCCGCAAGTTCAAAGGCAACCAATACTAATCGAGCAGTCGGCGGGATGCCGTCGGCAAACTGGAGCGTCAATGGGTCATATCAAAACCAAAAAACTGGGCGAGATTCTGGTGGAAGCCGGCATCATCACTCCGGAAAAACTCGACCTGGCCTTGCGGGAACAGAGTCAGACCAGGGAAAAACTGGGCACCATTTTCCAGCGCTTGGGCATTTGTTCGGAAAGGGAAATCTCCACGGTGTTGGCCGGTCAGGCGGGTGTGGCGTGCATCGACCTGAACACGGTGGAAGTGGATACCAATGAGCTGGATCTGATAGAACGTGAATATGCCGAAAAGTTTTCTCTCATCCCCGTGCGTCACAAAGGCAGCACCCTTCAGGTGGCCATGGCCAATCCTCTGGATCTGGCAATCATCGATGAGCTGAGTCGCCTGTCTGGCAAATACATTGAGGTTCTGCACGCGCCGGAAAGCGAAATCCAGGACGCCATCGTGCGCTACTATGGTGCGAAAGTCGGCGGCGCCAACCAAATCACCGAACTTATTGAAAAAAGCCAGAAAGCCCTGGCCAGTGGTGTGAAATTGGGTGAGGGCGACTCACCATTTATCCGTCTGGTAGACAAGATTATCGGGCAGGGGGTGGAAGAAGGCGCCACCGATATCCACATCGAACCCGAAGAAAAAGTATTGCGCTGTCGCTACCGGGTAGACGGTCGCCTGGTGCAGGGACCGATATTGCCGGTGGCTCTGCTGGGCATCGTCATCACCCGCGTCAAGATATTGGCGGAGATGAACATTTCCGAAAGCCGGGTGCCCCAGGATGGTCGCATCCTTTTCGACACCGGACGCCGCAAGGTTGACCTGCGTGTGTCCACCTTTCCAACGGTCAATGGCGAGTGAATCGTTTGCCGGATCCTGGACAAGGAATCGTTGATTGTCGGGTTGGAGAAATTGGGCATGGAGCAGGATATGCAGGCCCTGTTCAGGAAGGATATTGTAAAACCCAACGGCATCATTCTGGTAACCGGGCCGACGGGTTCGGGTAAAACCACCACCCTTTATTCGGCACTGACTTATCTGAACAAACTGGATACCAAAATCATCACCCTGGAAGATCCGGTGGAATACGAACTGCCGGTGATCAACCAAGCCCAGATCAACACCGCCAAGGGATTTACTTTTGCCAAGGGCTTGCGGGCTATCCTGCGTCAGGATCCCGACATTATGCTGGTGGGTGAAATTCGTGACGTGGAGACGGCTCAGATGGCCATCCGGTCAGCTTTGACCGGACACCTTGTTTTCAGCACCCTGCATACCAACAGCGCTGCGGGCGCCATTCCCCGTCTGTTGGATATGGGCGTAGAGCCTTTCCTGCTTTCGGCCACACTGGTTTCTATTATTGCCCAGCGTCTGGTGCGACAGGTGTGTGAAAACTGTAGCGAGCCTTGTGAGCCGGAAGCCGATGATCTGCAGGTTATGGAGATGGCACCCGAAGATATGGCGGGAGTCCCTATCCTAAAAGGAAAAGGTTGCAGTTTGTGCCGCAACAGTGGGTATCGCGGCCGGCTGGCTGTGTTTGAATATCTGCATGTGGACAAGGAAATCCGCGACCTGATCGCGGAAGGCAAGAACGCCTCCGTGATTGAGGATGCGGCTCGTGCCGGCGGCCAGGTCGGTCTTCGTGATGATGCCCTGACCAAAATGAAAACCGGCAGGACCACCCTCGAGGAAGTCATGAGGGTGGTTTCATGAGAGAGTACCGGTACAGCGCATTGGGCAGCAACGGTCAAACCGTCACCGGCATCCGGTTAGCCGAGAGCACGGAAGCCCTGACGGCAGAACTCCTGGAGATCGGTCTGATCCTCTTGAAGACCCGGCCGACCCTGGGCAGTTTCGGCCAGTTGTTTTCATCCAGTGCTCGGGCAGGGAAAAAAGAACTTAGGGATTTCACCCAACATATGGCCACCTGCCTGTCGGCGGGTATTCCGGCGGTAAGCGCCTTAGCTGATTTCCAGGAAATGAGCAGGGGACATTTTGGTGAAGTGGTGGCTGATATCCGGGGCGATGTAAGCAGCGGCACGGCCATCGATGAAGCTTTTGCCCGTCATCCGCAGATTTTTTCCACGGTTTATCTGGCCATGCTTACGGCCGGACAGAACTCCGGCAGTCTGGACGAGGTTTTTCAAGAGCTGGTGGCTTATCTGGAATGGAACGAAAACCTGAGGAGCCAAACTTCCCAGGCCCTGATCTATCCTTCAATGCTGTTGATCGGCATCATAGGTTTGTTGTTGTTGATGATGTTATTCGTGATCCCGCGTTTTGAGACGATGTTCAACGATATTGATTTCGAACTACCGCCCCTGACGGTCAAAGTCATGGCCATGGGCAATTTTATGGGGCACTGGTGGTGGCTCATCCTGGGTACCATCGCCGCAGCAACCATCGCCATGAAAATGTATTTCCGTACGACTCAGGGTGCCTACAACCGGGACAAGTTCCTGATGAAGGTACCGGTGGCCGGAGGCTTCATTCAGAAGATCGCCCTCTCACGCTTTTCCAAATCCTTCGCGCTGATTTTTGCCTCGGGCCTGGATTTGCTGCGCCTGTTGGATTTGATGAAGGGCGTGGTGGGCAACGAGGTCATGGCTCGCCAGATCGCCACCATTCGCAATCGAGTGGCCACTGGTGAAACGCTGACCGAAAGTTTTGCCGATGCGGATGCTTTTCCTGCACTCATTCAACGCCTGGTCGCCGTAGGCGAAAAAACCGGTTCCCTGGACAACTCGCTGATGCTGGCCAGCCAGTATCTGGACAAGGAAATTCCGAGGGATCTCAAGAAAGCCTTCACAATTTTCGAGGGAATCATCATCGCCGTCATGGGCGTGGTGGTTTGTATTGCAGCCATGTCGCTACTCATGCCGATCATGCAGATCGGGGGGAACATTTGATGCCAAGGAAACCCGATCGCGGGGGCTTCACCCTCATCGAGATCATCATTGCGGTGGCCATTGTGGCCATCCTGGCCGGCACTTTGACCCCGTTGGCCTTCAAGCAGATGATCAAGGCCAAGGAAGAGGCCACCCTCGAGGAATTGCACCATCTCAACAAGGCTCTGGTGGATTTTTACGAGGATACGGGCCGTTTTCCCACCGAGGGGGAAGGCCTGGAGGCTTTGGTGAGCGATCCTGGTGTTGGTGGTTGGCAGGGCCCGTACGTAGGTGGCGATCGGGCCGATCCTGTGGAGGAAGTGACCACCGACTCGTTCCGCGAAACCTACGTCTATGATTTGAATCCCACCACCATCCCGGCCGGGGCGGCGGATGTTTTGCTGACCAGCCCTGGTTCGGACCACAACATGACTTTTGGCCGTCTGAACCGCACCTGGACTTTGGCCGCCAACGGTGACGATCTGCTGAACTTGGTTTCTTCAGGGCCGGTCAATCGAGACAAATCGCGTCTTTGCCAGGATGAATTACAGGCCATTGGCGCAGCGGCCAGCCGATATTTCGAAGACAACGCCGCCTTTCCCCTGAACGCAGGGGATCTGGTGGACGACTACCTTGATTCCGGCATTGGCGGCAGCAACTTCGTGGACCCCTGGAACACAGCCTACGTTTTGGCTCAAACCGGGGGCGGAGGCTCGCCGATTGTCTTCCTGGCCCGAAGTTTCGGTCCGGATCGCAGCAACGACAATGGTGGAGACGATGACCTGACCCTGAATGTGAGCAGTGTGCCGCCTGGTCGCAAGACGACCTTGTGGAAGCTTGAAATTGCCCAGACGGTGCTGAACAACAACGGCTCTTTGGGGCTGACTGGATCCTGGGCCACGGACCGGGCCGCACTCGGTTTGGCCAATGCCTTTACAGTGGATGGCTGGGGCCAGATCCTGGCTGTGAACGTATCATCCCGAACAATCTATTCCGTGGGACCCGACGGCAATGCTGCCCTGGTGGCGGATAATTTGCCTTCAGGGGTGGGCCCCTAGACAACAGGAGTTAGTGTCTTGAGTATGAAAATGGGCTACTGCATCAGGTACCAGGGTGATGAAATTGTCGCCGTGGGTGTCTCTCGGCTGGAAGAGTCCCGTTGGCGCGTTGATCATCTTGAACTGAATCAGGCCGCTGCGGGTCCATCGGCTGCTCTAGCCAAGGCCATGACCAAAAACGGGGCAACTTTTACCATGCTGACGCCGGGCGGGGAGGTTCGCACCGCCTTGGTCACCCTGCCCAAGCTGAAAACGAAGCAAATGGGCCTTGCTGCCACCGGCTGGGTGGCCCGTGAAGAATCTTCTGCTGCAGACCAGTGGAGTGTGGTCTGGAACAAACGCGAGCGTCCCGATGGAAAAACCAAACCCGACCAGACGGAAGTTTTCCTGCTCTATGCAGCCAAGGAATTTGTCGCTGCCCAGTTGGCAAAGGCCCGCCAGTGGGACGGAAAACCTACTCGTTTGATGCCGAATTTCCTGGCCCTGGAAGCCATGTATCGTCATTGCGGGCCGGGTAGCAAGGAACTTGAGGGTTGGAATGTGGTCTTTGTGGGCAAGAAGGACCATTTCCTCTGTGTCTCCACTCCATCCGGACTGGTCATGAACCGCCCCCTGCCGGCGGATCTTTCCGAAGGAACCGACGATGAGGAGTACCTCGACCGCCTGGCCACCGAGGTGGATCGTTCCATCTTTTTTGCTCGGCAAACCGAATTCAACCCAAATGTCCAGCGCATCATTGTTTGCGGCGATACCATCTTGGCCCGGGGACTGGTGGAGCGTCTGAAGGATGAAACCTCAGTGCCTGCGGTGTTCTGGGATGTTGCCGATATGTTCGAATATGAAGGTGACAAACGAGACAGCAATCTACTGCTGCCGATGATGGCTGCGGCTATGACCTACACCAAGTCCTGTAGCAATTTGTTGCCTCCACAATCCCGCACCCTGCTGGGTCCGGTATTTCAGCGTCGGTTGGTTTTGGCCGGTTCCACGGCCGCGGCAGTGGTGATTCCCCTTTTGGTGGTGGGTGGATTCCTGACTTCCAACATCCAGGATCATTATCTGGAAAAGGCCCGGTTGCAGTTGGAACAGGCCCGGGTCAGGGCCGACGAGGCCGCACAGATCTACATCGCCCAGCGGGTGCTTCAGGCGCGTGAAGAACACATTGCAGCCATCCGCCAAAGCGACCAGGACCATGCGCAGGTTCTATTGCACCTGGCTTCCTTGACGCCGGAAGAAATCACCTTCAAGGATCTGCGCCTGAAAGAAACACGAGACGGTCAACTGGTATTGCTGCTCAGCGGCGAGAGCATTTCCGACTTGGTGGAAGTGGCGCAGCAATCGTTCCTGGATTTCCAGGGCGCCCTGAACAGCAGCCAATGGCTGCAGGCGATGGGTGAACCCCGCAAGCTGGCCATCGTCGCGGAAAACGAGAAGGGTAAAAAGGTTAAAAAAGTGGAATTCAGCATGGAGTACCGGGTGACATCGACTCAATCAACCGAGGGTGAGGTGGTCGCCGTGGTGGCCATCGGAGAAAGGTAACTCATGGTCAAAAAACCCAATGCCATACGCTGGTTGGCCAATGCAAAAATTCGTTGGGCCCTGCTCTCGGTGATTTGGGTGGTCTTGCTGGTGACGGTGGCCATCCCTTCCTGGCAGGGCGTCAGGGAGCGCAACACGGAAATCCGTGTAGTGCAGGATCGTTTGGCTACCATGGACGACTGGACAGTGGCCGGCATGTGGCTGGCTCCGGCGGTGCGCCAGCGCAGCCTGTCGGTGAACGCTGCCTTCAGCCGGCTCTTCCCTGTTGAACGCGGGCGGGAGGAATTGTTTCTGTTCCTGGCCCGGGTGGCTGATGAAAGTGGGGTTGAAGATTTCGGTCTGAGCGAAGCCAACGCCCTGACAATGGACGGCAACGATGTCTGGAGCGACGGTGCGACCATGGGAGCCGGCGACGATGATACTCCACCCCCAACCGGTGACCTGGGGATGCCGGATGAAGTGAATTTGGAAATGAATCGGCAAATACCCAGCATCGATTTGATGACCTACCGGGTCAAAGCCCGGTTCAACGGTGACTACCAGCGGGCCGCCCAATTCATGGGTGGTCTCAAAAATATTGAAAGAGCCTTGAAAGTGCACAGCCTTGTGGTGCGTCCCGAAAAGGACGGCATTCGGGTGGATTTGGAGCTTGACGTCTATGTCAGCCAAACAAGCTAACAAGAAATTATCCATCACCCTTGCCGTGTTGGGAGTGATGCTGGTCGGGGTGGTAGCTCTGAATATCAGCACCTTCGGCGGAGTCGGACGGGCAGGGGGTTCTGCCAGGGGTTACCGTCTCCAGGCTCATCCACCGGTGCCCTCGGATATGGGCAGGATGATAAAATATGCGGTCGATTCTCAGGAACCCGAGAGGTCTTTGAGGACCGGGCCCATGATCACCACCCTCGATCGTGATCCTTTCTTTCCTGGCAAGGATCAGCCCAAACCAGTGCTCAACACCGGCTCCGGATTCCGCAAAGGAGCCACCAAACCCTCTGCGGGAATCAGACCACTGGAATGCACGGCCATCATGCTTGGCGGAAATCGTCCCATGGCCATCATCAACGGTGAAGGGCGTTATCCAGGGGACAAAATTCGAGGCATGATTCTCAAAGAGGTCGATGCCGATGGCGTGACTTTTACAAAATCCGATGATTCGATCATACGCCTGCCCGTTGGGGTGGCGGAAGTTGAAAACCAAAATTACCGGGTGGTGACCCGGACCAGGGAACTCGACGACCAGGGCTGCACAAGCTTGGTCAATCAATAGTACGCAAGTAGCGGGAAAGGGAATCCGTAATGAAGAGGATCAGGCCATTTTTCCATGGGGCGATGCTGGCAACAGTCCTGATAGTATTGACTGTTCCTGCCATGGCCACCAACGACTGGGCGCAGGATCGACCCCCGGTGACCATCGTCACCAATGGCTGGGTTGGCGTTAGGGATATCCTACGCAATGTGGCTGAAAACTCTGGCTTGGGCCTGCAAATGGCTCCGGATGTGGGGGGAAAGGTCAATGTCCACCTGCAGGATGTTTCAGTGGATCGCGCCCTGGACGCCTTGCTGGTGCCTGCGGAATTGGGTTACGAAGTTGTGGACAATGTCCTGGTGGTTTACAAGCAGGGCATGGTCACTCGCTGGATCACTTTCGACTATCCCCTTACCTCCCGTGAAGGTCGTGGCGAGTTGGAGGTTTCCGCCAGCCGCAGTGGGTCGTCAGGCCAAGGCAACGCCGAACGGGGCACCAACAAAAGCCATGTCACCAGCACGTCGACCATGAGCGTCTGGCCGGAAGTGATGTCCGCCCTGAAGGTGATGGTTTTTCTTGATCAGGAAAGTATTCGGGAGACGGAGGATGGCGAGGGCTCCCTGGCCATAAATATTTCCGATAGCGAGGGACGAATGCTGGTGGTCAACCCCATGGCCAGCATGGTGATGGTCACCGCTGAATGGAATCGTGTCAACCGGGTGGATCAACTTCTGACCCGCCTTGAGGAATCGTTGCGGCGGCAGGTCTCCATCGAAGTGCGCATTCTGGAAGTGTATCTGGATGACGAGACCCAGACTGGTATAAACTGGAGCATTCTGAACCTGAATTCTGATATCAGCAACGTTGCCTTGAACACCCTCGATGCCAGCCAGCATATAGCCGACGATTTCTTCCAGTTCACTCTGGATTCAAAGCATGTGGCCGGAGTGATTGAGGCCATCAGCACCAGCGGTGATATCAAAACCGTCAGTGCACCCAAGATCACCACCCTGAACAACCAGAAGGCAGTGGTGCGCATTGTCACCGAGCAGGTTTTCTACGAATCCCAGGTGGCACCCGCTGTGATTTCCAATGGTGTGGCCACCGATCCGGTGATCAACTACAGTCCGCGTTCCTATCCCGTGGGTGTGGTCCTGGATGTCACGCCGCAGGTGGGCCAGGATCGGGTCATCACCCTGAACGTGCATCCGACCATCAGTGATATTGTGGGCATAGCGGAAAGCCCCAACCTGGATACGGCGCCCATTCTCTCCGTCAGGGAACTCGATACCGTGGGCAAGGTTAGGGCGGGTGAGACCCTGGTGATCGCCGGATTGATGAGCGAGCGCCTCAACACCCGCCGCACCGGCATTCCCATTTTGAAGGATCTGCCGTTGTTGGGTTACCTCTTTGGCAAGACCTCCCACAAGAAGGTCAACATCGAGTTGGTCATGCTTTTGACGCCGGTGATCATGGATGGGGACAAGGTGGGAGAAATGGCCAAGTCCGAACGGGAAAGGGTTGAAGGGAAGATGTAAGTTGTGCCCCCGAAAATGTTCCTCCCTTCCTTCGTTGGCCGGTTCCCCAACCATCCATTAACCCCCTACCGTGCGTAACTCAACTCATGTTCACAGTTCCTCTCCAATGCCCGGGTCTTGACCTTGCCATCGTAGTATTCCGACCAACGTTCCGGTAACTCAATGTGATCAC
>JAJRZA010000027.1 GCA_024275485.1 Candidatus Krumholzibacteriota bacterium
GTGGTGGTGGTCTCGGACCTGAACGGATCATACGGCTCGACCAGCTACAACCGGCGCATCGACACAGCCATGGACCGGATCATCGAACTGAAGCCGGATCTGGTGATATCCACCGGTGACATGGTTGCCGGTCAGCGTCGGCCAACCCTGACGGACAGGCAGGTGCGCGCGATGTGGGCCGCCTTTCACCGCACGATCAGCGACCGGCTGAAGGCGGTGGGCATTCCCTTTGTGGTGACGCCGGGAAACCACGACGCCTCCGCCTATGGTGGTTTTGAGCGCGAACGCGAGATATTCGAGGATGAATGGTCGCGGCGCAAGCCCGACCTGAATTTTGTCGATGACAGCAACTATCCGTTTTTCTACGCGTTCGACCTCAAGGGGGTGCGGTTCATCTCGCTGGATGCCACCACGCTGGGGCGGCTCAGGTCCGGTCAGATGGATCGCCTGGAAAGGCTGGCCGCTGGCAACCGGCGGGTGGTCACGTTCAGCCATCTTCCCCTGTGGCCCTTCGCGCAGGCGCGCGAAAAAGAAATCATCGGCGATCCGGAATTGGAGGCCGTGTATCAGCGGACCGGTGTGATAATGCATCTTTCTGGGCATCATCACACCTATTTTCCGGGCAGGAAGGACGGAATCCTTTACATTTCGCAGGCCAACCTTGGGGGCAGTGCCCGCAAACTGATCGGGGAAACCCAAACCAGCCTACGCAGTTTTACATTGCTGGAATTTGACGACACTGGTGCGCCGGGCGTTTCCGCCCTTCGCGGCCCGGATTTTGTTTCCGAGGTAGAACTTAATTCCCTCCCCGAACAAATCCGCTCGGGGGTGGCAACCGTGACTCGGATGGATATCGCGCCTTGAGTTGTGAAGATCCTTTTTGCGCCAGCCATTGGGTCCATCCCAAAAAACACTATTCTTCCCGAAGACAGAATCTGTTTGGCATTCCAGTGAGGCTTTTGATTGAATCCCGGCATGGCAATGCCGGAATCAACCTTGCAGCTCGGTATTGTATCTGCATCCGAGGTGGAAACCGAAGCTCTTGCTGGCGTAGGCCGGAGTCTCTATTGTGCCAAGAGTATCGGGATTTTGTCCGAGGTTCTTTTTGATGTTTCAGTTACTTGATAGTTTTGGTCTGCCGGTGGATTACGCCGTGAACCGAGTTCGCTGGTGGAATCATCTGGTTGATAATTGCCTGTTTAACTTAAAATCAATCCGTCGCCGGGCCCCTTTCCATACTGGCCGTTGTGGCACGTACGACCACCACCAACGTGATGGTTCAAGTGGCCGGTACCGAGGCCTCTGGAGCCGTGTTGCCAATGCGGATAGTTCGGTACAGAATGCCTGTTAACCGCTGACAGCGGCTCTAGGGTCGTTGTCAGATTTTCGTCAACCAAATATCTAGGAAAAGACACATGATTTGTAAAATTGTCTATTGGGTATTTCTGGTCCTGTATGTTGTTGCATTGGCATTGTTCATTATCGGTGAATTTGGATTGTTCAACAGCCCCTCAGGGCCACTAGCCGGGATATTCCTGGTTCCGTTGGGTTTACCCTGGAACCTTGCCGCTAATTTCCTGCCTGATTGGGCCAAGCTCTGGTTCGGAGTGGCCGCACCCCTCATCAACCTGGCGATTCTTCGCATGATCTGCCAGAGATTCGGGCGTTCATGATCCTTCCCCTTCGGGGAGGGTGAATTTCTGAAAAACCGCCTGTGGGACGGGCATAGGGTTCGGTAGCAGTGGCGCGCCAAAACCTTACCGCCCTTTGCGCCCCGGATTGTGGGCGTCCATTCCAAAGCAGGGACCGTGACTTGGGACGCCCCGCACCTAGGGTTCGCCTGCCGCAGCCTGAGCCTGTTTGACGATTGGGATCCTTGCAAGCTCGCGCATCCGAGCAGCCAGTGCCTGGTAATGCAGAGCGACGCTTTGGGTTTCGGCAGCATCGGCAGCAACTTCCAGACGTTGCGCCAGTGACGGCAAGGTCATTCTTGCCCAAGCGGGAAACAGAGTGCCGCCGCCGGTCGCCGTCTGGATCTGCAGATTGTTGGGGTTCCCGAGCTTAAGCAATTTGGCAAATGAGGCCGGAAGCTGGTTTCTTGTGGGGGGCGCGCTCAGAATTGACTGGACGTTATCAAGAAACGATACCTGCAGGACCCGCTTGCCACGCGACGGGGCCTTCAGATCGCCAAACAACGCCTGAACGATATCGTCACCGTAAGCCGGAACGCTGTAGCCATCGGGATCAAATCGGGCCTGCATTTCCAGCAACGCCAGTTTCGAACCATTCAGCATTTGCAGCATGAGCAGTTCGCGGTTGGCGTCGATCTGGCGCAGGCCGCCGACCGGTTCAAGATTGCGCAGCAATTCGTCCCGGGCGTAAATCTCCAGCGTTTGCGAGCCTTCTCCCAGAAGATAGCGAACCGCTTCCTGCTGTTTGGCTTTTGCAACAAAGCCATATCGCTCTGCGGCACCGGGATCCCCGATCACCCCTCCAATCAGGGTAACCACGCTTTGCAGAAAGGTGGCGTGCGTCCCCATTGCCTGTTCATAAATCAGCCTTGTGCGGTCCCAGTCCTGCCCCGTGACCCCGGGCAGGGCGGCCACGGTGGCACTCAGGCGGGTAATACCAAGACGCGTGGCCTCGATCCGTTCGGCACCGGTATTCTCCTTCTGCAACCGGGGATCGAACTTGGA
>JAJRZA010000028.1 GCA_024275485.1 Candidatus Krumholzibacteriota bacterium
CCATTAACGGACTCGTCCGCCAAGGACAATTCCATCTAAAATTAGCCGAAATTGTTGGGAAGTTAATTCCTGTGTTTGGTCTTGGCCGGGAATGACAAAACGGCCTCTGTCCAGCCGCTTGGCGAATAAGGCAAAACCAGTCCGGTCCCAGTAGACAAGCTTCAGATAATTGCCCCTTCGATTGACAAATACGAAGAGGCTGCCAGAGAGCGGATTCTCGACCATGGTATTTTTCACAAGGCCCACTAGCCCATCAAACAAATATCTTTATCAGTGGAGGATGGAAAGTCCCCCCTGGGGGGGATGATAAAAAATGCTGGTTTTTGAGTTTTCAACAGCTTACTAGTGTCCTAAACAGAGTCAAAGTCCTCAACGTTTTGATAATCTGCAAGTGTGGCTGGCGCGGCTTGAGCGCCTCGCACAAGGCGTGAAAGGCGCAATTGTCAGGTTCACTTGTTGTTAGCGAATGTCGTCCCAACCAACTAATGCTCGAATTTTGGCCAAAACTTCAATCACCACCTCGTCCGAAACCTTGTCAAATTTGTTGGCATGTCGGGCCTTCCAATCCAAACTTTTCAATTGGTCTGAAAGGATCGCACCTTTGGCTTTTCCACCAGATTTCAATTCAACCTCAAAAGGATAGCCTTTAATTTGTGACGTAATTGGGCAAAATAAAGCCAAGCCAACACGGCCATTATACTGCTTGGGGGAAACGACTAGGGCTGGCCTGTGACCCGCCTGTTCGTTACCAAGTTGTGGGGTAAATTGCAGCCATACAATATCGCCTCGATCCGGTACGTATCGTTTAGAACGCCGTGGAGCTACCAATTTTCACCGCCTACTGGGTCACCAGAGTCGATTTCCCCATGGAGATTTTCATCGGTGATACCAACTAAAAGATCCCCAAGATTTATTGTCGTGAGTGGCACCACCCGAATTACCAAGTGCCCATCTTCCAGACTAAGATCAACTTCAGCACCTTCGGAAACCTGGATTTCCTCAGCAAAAGACTTGGGAATTCTTAATCCGAGGCTATTGCCCCACTTAACTACTTTTGTACGCATTATGAACTCCTTGTGTATACAAAGAGTATACCACGACACAGAAACTTGTCAAGCCGGGTTGGCGTCATTTTCTCGAGCTCGCTAACTCTATTTCGACGATTGGAAGGCAAAAGGATGGTTTTAATGGAACTGCGGGATATCTGGATGGAACTAATTTTACACCTCAAGCGCGGCTGCATATATGAAAGGAAAAACGATCAGCGGGAGTCTGTTTTCTTCAACCGACGAAACCACGCCCGACGCCGACCCAGAAAAATCCGTTCCCAACCAAACCCGGTGACCTGGCGGAAACGAACCAGCATGAGCCCCGAACCAATAGAGTAGGCGATGGTGCTGGACCAGGCCGCGCCCACCGCACCGTGGCGGGGAATCAAATAGAAAGCGGCAATCAGGTTAACCACCACTGTCAATGCGCTGGCCTGGGTGTTCCAATGGGGTTTGCCCCGGCCGATAAAATCCCCAGCAAGAACGACGCCGGGAGCAAAAGCCACAATTCCGGGCAACAGGGCCCGCAACGATGCGCCCGAGGCCTGGTATTCGCCCCCTGCCAGAAATCCCAACAGAGGCTTGGCCAGAAAAAACAGCGGCAGTCCCGCCACCAGCGTCAAAGCCAGGCCGATGCGCAGAGCCCGCGCCGCCGTGCGATCCGCGTCGGGATCAGCCTGGTTTCGCGCCGAGCTGTGCACCAGAAGTGGAGTCATGGCCCCGGGCAGCAGCCAGAGGATCTCCCCCACATACACGGCCACGGAATAGATCCCCACTTCGGCCGCGCCCCGAAAATGTTCCAAGATGCCCTGGTCCAGTCGCAAAAGCAGAAAATAGGCCACTGCGGAGATCTGTCCCAACCAGCCCCGCTGCAGGTTGAACAGAATCAATCCAAATCGGCCGCGCACATCCAGGTCCGCCGGCAAATCTTCTGAACGGGTTTCAATGGCCAGGGGCTCGGGGTGTGGGCGGTTGCGAACATCCCGCAAGAGGATCACCAGGGTGACCAGGGAACCCATGAACTGGGCCAGGGCAAAAGCGCCCACCGCCTTGCCGAAGGTCAGCTCTCCGATCAGCCAAAGAACCAGGATAACCAGCAAATGCCCCAGGGCCCGCACACCGTTGACGGCAGCGGAAATGACCAATCGCCCCCGAGCCAGCAGGTCATAGGAAAAGATTTCAAAACCCAGGATGGAAGCGGCGGCCACCGCGGCGGCGAATCCCAATCCGGGAAACCAGCCCAGGTGTTTGGCAAAGAATTCAGCGGCCCCACCTGAGAGGGTCAGGTAGGCCAAAAAGCCCATGATGATAACCATGCTGCCGGCCCATATCAGCTGGGCGGACAGCATGCGCATGGCCGGCACCCGATCCTGCCTGAGGGGAGGCACGGCGGCCAGACCCATGCCACCACCGAGGAGCGATCCCAGCAGCATGGCCACCGCCATGGTGAGACTGTAGTGTCCCTGCCCTGTCGGCCCGAGCGTTTGGGCCACCACCATGACCACCATGGCGTTGGCCAGAACCTGCCCGACCCGACTGAAGAGAATGCGAGCTCCCGCCCTAACCAATCTCATGAGGGGGGATCTCCATCCGGTTCACCGTCATGCCAACGCCTGGGTTGTCCGGACGAGGCAGGGGAACGCAATCCCTGCAGCAGTTTTTTTCCGCCCCGCAATATTTTCATGCCCACGGAATCCAGAACATAGTGTCCGCGGGTTTCGCTGAGGGCGCCAAAATGCTTCTTGAATCCTTCCAGGGAGACCACCCCACCGCTGCCACCCAAATCCAACAACCGGGCACCCCGCCGACAGGATTCTTCCAGATCACCCCAGACAGCCAGGGTTGCCGGGAAATGAGTGCGGGAAAAGCTGGGCTCGGTCACCCCGTTCCAGGCAATCACCCGGTCCTTGAACTGCAGGTTCAGGTGGCCGCCGATCACTTCGTCTTCCAGCATCACGCAAGTAAAAAAAGTGCGGTTCGCATCTGTCAGCAAAGCCTGCAGAAACGACAGCGGAGCCGGTGGCAGATTCCAGTGTTCACTGGCTTTTTCGTAAATGGGATAATAGGCCGCCATAAGTTGTGGATCGTTGGTGATTTCGATGCGGGCATTTCGTCGCAGGGCTCGGTTTCGTTCGTTGCGCTTGTTCTTCTTCATGAGATTCATCTCGACGAAATCCAACCCGCCGTCCAGGGGAATCACCGCAGCAGGAGTAGCCTGGCGTTGCCAGGCCACATCACCTTCGGCCAGCAATCCGCCAAATTTTTTTTCCTGGGAATGGTTCAACGTCAGGCAGGTGGTGCCCAGACCGGAGGCCCGCAAATCGAGATAGGCCTCCACCAACTCCAGAAAAATTCGACGATTCATTTCGTCCGGCAAAGAGGCGTCAATCAGTGGACCGCCGCTGGTGCCTTCTAGATTGCTTTCCCATCGGGTCACCGGTTTGCTTTTTTTTACACCGGCCAGACCCCCGACCAGACGACCATTCAAACGGGCCGTGAGCCAAAAAGCATTCAGGCCCGGGTGATGATCCCGGGCGCAACAGGTCCAGTGGGCGGTGTGAAAATAGTCGGCGTTTGGGTCGGCGGCCAGCAGCTCTTCCCAATCCGGTGGTGGAGAGTCATCCCAGGCAAGGACCAGAGGAGTATCGTCGGTGGTGGTCATCAGCGGGCCCGACTCGTGACGCTTTCAGTCACCACGCTGATCACGTCCTGCACGTCCTGATCACTCATCCCGGGAAACAGGGGCAGACTCACCGCGCTGCGGTAATACTTTTCCGTTTCAGGAAGTTTGCCGGCAAAGGCAGCCCCTTCTTCGGCGAAAGCCGGGTGATGATGCAAGGGAATAAAATGCACCGAGGAGCCGATGCCGTTGGCGGTGAGATCAGCGATCAGACCGTCCCGGCCATCCTGCACTACCTCCGAATCCACGCGCAGGACATACAGATGCCAGGCATGGGTGGCCCAATGGGCAACAGTGGGCAGACGGCAGCCGGGCAGATGCGCAAAAGCGTCGTTGAAACGACGGGCGATTTCGGTGCGCCGGGCCATGAACTCGTCGGCCCTGCCGAGCTGAACCATGCCCAGGGCCGCCGCCGGGTCGCCCAAGTGGAATTTGTAGCCGATGGCCACCACTTCATAGTACCAGCGTCCCTTGTCTCCATAACGCTGCCAGGCGTTGCCGTCCATGCCGTGGAAGCTGAGCAGATGCAACTTGTCGGCCATCTCCTGGTCCCGGGTGGTGACCAGACCGCCGTCGCCGGTGGTGATGCACTTGGTGGCGTAAAAACTGAACACGGTGGCATCGCCGAAACCACCAATTCGTTCTCCATCAACGGCTGCGCCAAAACTGTGGGCGGCGTCTTCCATCACCTTGATGTTGTGACGTTTGGCGATGGAGATGATTTCCTTGATGCGGCAGGGATGGCCGGCCAGATGCACCGGCACAACCACTTTGGTGCGCGGAGTGATGGCCTGCTCGAAAGATTCGGGATCCAGGCCCAGATTTTCCGGGTCCAGATCCGCGAGCACCGGTTTGGCGCCGCAATGAATCACTGCGGTCAGGGTGGCGATGAAAGTCATGGCCGGCAGGATAACTTCGTCACCTTTGCCCACACCCATGGCTTTGAGGGTCAGGAAAAGGCCTGCCGAACAACTGGCCACCGGCACGGCGCAGGGCACGCCCAGGTACTCCCCACAGGCGGTGCCGAATTCCTTGACCTTGGGACCGAAAGTCAGCCACCCGGAGCGCAGAACTTCGGTGACGGCCTCGATTTCGACCTCCCCCACATCGGGCTTGAAAAAGGGAAGGTTGTCCTCCCGTTCAATGAACTTCCGTCCTTTGATTTCTTGACTCATGTTCAGCAGCTTTCCTCAGACGGCATCCGTGCCTGCGGTTCCATCAGTTCTGCGGCCCCTGGGCAAGGGAAGGTTGTTGCAGCGTGTCGGCCAGCCAGCAACGAAGTTTTTCCACATCCCCACTGAGGGCCAATTCACAACCGACGGCCATGATTGCCGGGCTCCAAAGATCCCGCCCAACTGTCGGCTTGGTCATTTTTATGAGGGGATGATCGCTGGTGGTCAACTCCTCGTAGTCTTCGCTCA
Organism: Candidatus Krumholzibacteriota bacterium; assembly: GCA_024275485.1. GTDB lineage: Bacteria > Krumholzibacteriota > Krumholzibacteriia > LZORAL124-64-63 > LZORAL124-64-63 > LZORAL124-64-63. Next base: position 5,151 of record JAJRZA010000028.1, read on the forward strand.
AGGCTTCGTGCAATTTTTCTCCGGGTCGCAAACCGGTAATTTTGATTCCCGGGCCCGAGTCGCCCCCCGCCGGGTCATATCCGCTGAGGACCAGAAGGTTTTCCGCCAGCTCCAAGATCGACACGGGGTTGCCCATTTCGAGAATATAGGTGGAACCCTGCCCACCCATGACCATGGCTTCAATCACCAGCAGAGTCGCCTCCCGGATGGTCATGAAAAAACGTGTCATCCGCTGATCGGTTACCGGCAAAGGCAAACCCGCTTCAATGCGCTTGACAAAAAACGGCACCACCGAACCCCGGCTGCCCAGGACGTTGCCAAAACGCACGATCATGAAACGTGTGGAGTCTGACTCCCGGGCTGCCGAGCGCACCACCATTTCCGCCATTTTTTTGGTGGCCCCCATCACGCTTGAAGGGCTGACGGCCTTGTCGGTGCTGATCAGGACAAACCGTTCGGCCCCGACGGCCAGGGCAAAACGGGTCAGATTTTCCGTCCCGTTCACGTTGACCAGAACCGCCTCTTCGGGATTGCCTTCCATCAAAGGCACATGCTTGTGGGCCGCGGCGTGCAGAATAATATCCGGGGATAATCTCGGCGGAACCCCCTTGGACTTGTTCCCGGCCAGATTTTCAAGCCGACGGGCATCGCGAACATCGGCGATGACCGAGACAAGCCTGGTATCACCCCGCAAAGGGTCCAGCTCGGCCATCATTTCAAAGATGCTGTTCTCGCCCCTGCCCAGAAGAATCAATTCACTGGGCCCCAGGGGCAAGATTTGACGGCAAAGTTCCCCACCGATGGATCCGCCCGCACCGGTGACCATGATCTTGCGACCGGAGACCACGGAAGCGGCGGCACGATCCTGAAAAACCACTGTTTCGCGGCCCAGCAAATGCTCCGGCTGCACTTCGGCAACCTGTTCGAAATGCACATCGCCTTCGATGATGGCCCGCAAGCCGGGCACCAACCGAAAAGGCAGCCCGGCCCGCTTGCACAAAATAACCAAGCGGCGTACCAGACGCCCCCCGGAAGACGGGATCGCCAGCAAAACCTCTTCGGCGCCCGTTTCAGCGGCCACCTGCTCCAGATCGGCGGTGCCCCCTCGAACGGGCAGGCCGCATATTATCTGGCCAATCAATTGGGGATCATCATCCAGGAAAGCAACGGGCTCAACGGGCAGGCCCTCGCGCTGGATCTCCTGAACCAGGGTTTGACCGGCCACACCAGCACCCACCACCAAAAGGCGAGTGGGGGCCTTGTTGTTACCGGAATCCTTTCCGGTTTTGCCCATGGGATCCTCCCGGGCAATAGCTCGCCTTAACGAACCACCGCCAAAGTTCGTGTGGTGGACAGGCCATGCCAAGCGACTTTCAAAAGGTACATACCGGTGGCCACTGGTTTACCAACACGATTGTTGCCATCCCAGAATCCGATATCTCCGCGCACATTCTTATTCACGTAAACCAGCTGGCCCTCGAGATTATACACCTCGACCCTGGCCAGGTCATCACTGTTGGCATCGGCTGCCAGGCCCCCCAGCTTGAGCCGGTCGGTCTCATTTTCCGGAGTCCAGGGATTTGGATAACAGTAGACCGAAGCAAGACTTTGGGTCGCTACCTCGGACTTTGGTGGGATATTCCAGGCCACTGCCCCGAGAGCTGTTGTCATGGCAACGCGCTGGCCGTCTTGGCTGACCGCAACCCGGTTATAAACACCTCCCGGCAAGGCCGAAACCACATTGGGACTGTAAAGAGAAGTGTAAAGACTGTTGGAAAAGTAGTTGGCTAAATTGAAGTAGGTATCGATCTCCGGAACGATGGTTCCCCAGCGCACCCTGTTGAGACCCTCACGGGTGGCCACCCACAAATCGCCATTGGCATCCACGCCCAAATCGGAAACGTTGCCAGTGATCAGACCTGTAACGAAGGGAGCTGTCTTTTGGCCGTAAGCCTCTTCCAGAGTCGAGTCACCAAAAGATTCATCATAGGAGAAACGAGTGATGCCGTTGCCCCCGAACCAGATGCTGCCGTCCGGGGCCAGGGCCAGATGGGTAAAGGCCTGAGTCGGGTCGTTGTCGGTTCCGTCAATGGAAGCAATCGGAGCCGCCCACCGGTCATCGGAAAAATCGGACCAGGTGATTTCATCGTCGGGCCCGGCGGAATAGCCGTTGATATCCCAGCGCATCAAACCTACGCTTTCCACGGCGAACCAGACAACATCGTTGCGCACAACCAGGGCATCCCAAATTGATTTGCCGTTGGTGATGCCGTCGGTGCCTGGTGGAGATGCATCAAACCAATTGGCATCGCCGCGCCAATTTTCAGGGTTGGTGAGAAATCTGACTTTGCTGTCGTGATGTTCATCGTAGGTGACGATCAGGGTGCCATCGGGATGGACCGTCAAATTGACAACGGAAGAGTTGATGAATGGCGTCTCTTCCAAACCACAGGTACCACCGAACATCAGATCCTGCTGGCCGGTCAGCAGGTCGTGGCGGATGATACCATTGGAGTACTGGTCCACATAAACAAGGGATCTATCATAATCGGCAGCCAAGGCAAACATGCCGCTCCAACGGGTGAAAAGTCCGGAAGAGTCGTTGTCCGCACTGGCCAACTGGAAGATGTTGGTGATGTCGTCCCCATTATGTCCGGAAGCCGCCTTGCCCGAAGCAGACCCCACCCAAGTTGTTCCCTCGGAGTCAAACGTCACGCCATAGGGATTAAAAACCAATCCGGCATCGACGATATGGGAAGTGAAAGCCCCCTGCCCGGCATCATATTCTCCATACCAGGCCATACCCGTGGAGGAATGCATCCCACTGTCGACCCATTGCCCACCAACCCAGACATCCTGACCTGCTGCAATGGCCGAGGGACGGGAATAGGGCAGCGAGACCGTGGTCCAGTTGCCGCCGTTGTAAAACGCTGAAATGCTGACCCCCAGCACCCACAGGAAATCGTCGTTCCCATTGAGATCAACCACCTGACTGGTCCAGCCCATGTTGGTCCAGGTCTCGCTGTCGGGATGCCAAAGAAAAACACCATCGTCACCGCCGGCCACCAGGTTTCCGTCCGGATCGACAACCAATTCAGTGATGTTGAGGTCAGTCAAGCCGTTGTTCTGGTCGGTGAATATATTGTTGGCAAAAAGAGAGATTCCAGAAGGTGTGGCGGCAAAGAGGGTGCCGTTGAAAATCTGCAAATCATTGATATTGTTGTCAATCAGCCCGTCCTGTTCAGCCGTGTAAAGGGCTCCACCCAAACCATCGGTGATCAGACCGATGCCGGCGCCGTCCATGCCGTAATAAACCCGTTCACTGCTGCCGATGATCTCGGCGGTAACTGCCGTGATATTCAAGCTGCCAATGTTGCCGGTATAAAACCGATACTCCGGTGTGGTGTTGAGATTGGCAATGCGGGTCATGCCGCTACCCATGGTGGCAACCCAGATGTAACGGCCGGACCAGGCCAAGGCCGTCACATTGTTGCCTGAAAGCTCGCTGCCGGCGGTCAAACGGGTGGCTTGCTGGGGATCTTCCCGATCCCAGATCAGAAGTCCACCACCATCAAGTCCCCCCACAACCTTGTCGCCCTGCTCGAGGATACAGTTGAGCTTGCGCTGAATCAGAATCGACTCGAAATCCACGCTCTGGGCCACAACCGGCACTGCCAGCGTCAACAACAGAATCGAAAGAATCAGGGAGCTGATATATTCAAAAGACTTTTGCATTTCAGGACACCTCGTGGCCCCCAGGGGCCTGGTCTGGCGTTCCTTTGGGGATGTCAGTCTGTCCGATGACACCGAACCCTCCGGGATCGCACCACAATTGTTTGATGAAAGAAAACAATGAAACACCTTTTGCGGCCACATTTTCGGCGCTGGACTGGTGCCCCAGGTCGCTAAGGCATTGGTTGACCCAGGACCCGGTCAATCCGGGAGCACTGGGTTCGTCCTTCCAGAATCCTACCACATCATGGGGTCCCGCAGGCATGAACCTGGCGGGAGCAAGGGAGGCCCTTGGTCCGTACAATCGCATTTTGCCCAGCATGAGGCCCAGCATGAGACCAAACTGCCAGGGTAGGGACAACAGATGACCACTGCTGCCAACGGACACGGTCAACCTGGGGTTGTTCCCCCAGAGATCATTGGCGGTGATGCGAACCAAACGCGCGGAATCACCACGGGTGCGCACCATCTTCAAATACAACCAGGGCAACCAGGTCCACAGAGCCATCACCCCGCCAAAGAGAAAGGCCCCGGCCCTGGCAAGACCCGAGCGCAGGGCGGATCCACCGCCGATTCCCTGCACGGCGCTGAGCCCGCCACCAAAGTCTTCGGCCCGGGCGCCACTGGCCAGGAGCCACACATCCTCAAGGTTCCAGCGCATTCGAATGCGCAAACGACGCAACCCGGCCATCTGCAGCCAGGTGTCAGGTTCATTGGCTGGACGATCCCAGAAGGCAACCTGACTGATGCGATAACGGCGAACAACTTCCAGCAGGGAAGCGGGAGAGCCCAGCCAGGGTATTTCTCCGTCAGCCAGGGGCGGCAACCCTTCTTCGGCGGCGCCCGGTTGCCAAACATAACCCGCCACGTCGATGCCCTGGTCGGTAAGTTCCCCCGCCCCGATCAGCCAGGTTTGCAAACGCCTGGGGTCGCCCACCAAAAGAGTTCGCTCCAAGGACAGGTTGCCCTGTTGTAGTCGGCGCATGATTCGGTGCACGCCCCTGGACCCCAGAGCCGTGCTGATGGCCAACAGGGGAATGAACATCAGTAAAACGGCCCGGCTGATCACATCGAGGTGCCCCAGATAGGTAGCCGCCAGCAGCAGAACCGCGACCACTGCCACTTGTTGAAGATGTTCCCTGATCGACAGGGGTTGTCGGTGGCGATCCGTCCGGTATCGACCGGTCAACAGGAATGTCAGCGAAGCCAACAACAGCGAGAAGAGAAGCAGCGGTGCATACTCGCCGAAAGGATAGAGATCCTCGGAGAAGAATCGACTCATCACCCGGCGCAATCCATAGGCAACTGCAAAGGCGGCTGTCAGGCCCAGCATATCGAGGCCCCAGAGGAGAAAAACAAGCAGAGGCTCACGCCATTTCTTGATCAGCCAAACCAGCATACCCCATTTTTCATAAAAGGAGATCAGACTGCCAAGATGCAACCAGAACGTACGGTTGAACTTGCCCTGGGCGCTTTGGCGGCGATGACGGTGGATGAATCGCGCGTCGGGGGTGTAGACAACCTCGAACCCGGCCTGCCACATGCGATAACACCAGTCGACGTCTTCAAAATAGAGAAAGAAACGCTCATCCATGGGACCGGTGCGCAACATGGCGGAACGGCGCACCAGAATGCAGCCACCGAGCACCCAGTCCACCGGCCGTTCGCTGCGATGATCGAAATCGCCCATCAGATGCAAACGCACCGTTTCACTGTTGGGAAAAAATTTTCCCAGAAAAGTTCGGCGCAACAACAGTGTTTTCAGATTGTAGAAACGTCGGCAGCTGTCTTGCACGGTAAGATCTTCGTTGAGCAGTTGTGGACCCACCATGCCCGCCCGAGGGGTTCGGTCGGCAAAATCAAGCAAATGTTGCAGGGCACCCGGCTGTATCACGATATCCGGGTTCAGGACCAGATAATATTCAGCCTCAACCTGGGCCATGCCCAAATTGCAACCTTTGCTGTAACCCAGGTTCACCTTACTGAAGATCCATTGGAAGTCGGGATAACGGCCATGAACATCGGCAAGGCCATGGTCCTGAGATGCATTGTCCACAATGATGATGCGGTGATCCGCCGCCGGGGCATACGCTACCAAACTCTCGAGGCAACGATCCAGGTCGGCGCTCGAGTTGTAGTGGACAATGACGACGGCTAGTTTCACAAACTCTCCCGGGAAAGGTGATGCCACCCACGGTGGCCGCTCATCAAGGGATGCGTTTCAGGCGCAGGGCCCAGACCATCCATATGGCTTCGAAGATGATTCGCTTGGACATTTTCGAAACACCCACCTGCCGGTCCTCGAAAGTGATGGAGATCTCCTTGATCCGCAACCGTCGTTTCCAGCAGTGGTAGTTCATCTCGATCTGAAAGGAGTAGCCATCGCTTTTGATCTTCTCCAGGGGCAGCATCTCCAGGGTCAAGCGGCGGAAGCACTTGAAGCCGCCGGTGCTGTCCTTGATGGGCATTCCAGTGACAAAACGGGCGTAAATATTGGCCCCCACGCTAAGAATAAGTCTGCGCAAGGGCCAGTTCACCACCGTTATGCCTTGAAGGTAACGACTGCCAAGGACAAGGTCATGGGAGTCGATTTCCCGCAGAAATTGGGGCAGGGCCTCGGGCGAATGACTGAAGTCCGCATCCATCTCAAAGATGGCCTCAAAATCGGTGTTGGCCAATATCCACTGGAACCCGGCGATGTAGGCAGCGCCCAAGCCCTGTTTCAGGGGGCGTTCCAAAATGAGGATGCGGTCACCGAAGCCAGGCAGGTTTTTGATGATATCCCCAGTTCCGTCCGGGGAGTTGTCGTCCACCACCAGGACACTCAGGCGATCATCCATGGCCAGGATTTCCGGAATCAGGCCGCCTACATTCTCAGCTTCGTTGTAGGTAGGCACCACCACCACCGCTTTTCGGATGGGCGGCAATTCCGGCAACACCGTTTTTCCTTTGGAGGCACTCATCAATCAGGTAGTCCTTCAGGAGAATGGGCCCGTCGCCGCCATATGGACGGCAAAAGCAACATAACCAAGGTTAGAATCCCCCCTGCAATGGAAAGAGTCAATCCCCGCCTGACACCCGGGTCGTTATAAGTGAAGCGTACAGTGCACTCTCCTGCCTCCACTGCCACCGCCCGCAGGACCAAATCCGCAGTTAATAAGGGCACCGATTTACCATCCACCTCGGCGGTCCAACCGGGAACCATCATGTCAGATAGCAAAAGAAGGGCCGGAACCGGACTGTTCACCGTCAAAACAACTTCCCCGAGCCCATCTTTCTGAAAAACCGGGCTTGGCAGTGTCTCAGTGGTATTTCGGGGCATGGGTGATGGTTCTTCGGCAAGAAATACAGTGCCGAAGACATCGATTTCACCGTCTTGCACACCGTCCAGAAAGGGCTGCAAAGCGTCCTTTTCCGGCAACGAGGATACTTTTTCCCAATGGGTGAGCAAACGGGCCCTGGGCACTGCACTCAGATTGCGATAAAACACCGGGCCCGAGTCGCCCCCCCCCACTTGCTCCAGGTTGGCTCCGAGGGAAGCCAGAGCAGACAACTGAGGTGGGGTAAAAGGAACGTCAAATGAAACAATCCCCCCGGCAAGCCATGAAACCAGGCGCATAGCAGGCTGTTGGCCGTAAATACGTTGCCGTATCTGCTCATAGGCTGCCAGTTTGAGCGCATGATAACCACCAAGACTGCGCACGCCATCAGCCATCCAGAGATTTTGCCCCCCGGCAGATCCGAGAGGAAAAACCCTGTCGTGGTTCACCAGACCTTGGAGAACTTCGGCTTTGGGGCCAGGGACTGTTTCGGAAGACTTATATGGTCGCAGTAATTTCCCGGAAGGAGCCAGCCGGGCATTTCCCCTCGGATCCTGCAACACTACCTGCAGTCCTTGGTCAGGATTGATAATCAGCTTGTCCACCGCTGCAAGATCGACCGCAATAAGGACCAGTAAAATCCAGGTCACCCGACCGGAGCCGAACATTTGCGAACGGGATCGTCCCCAAAGCACCGCAGCGGCCGTGAGTAATACAAGGCCTATGAGCATAAGACTGGATTTGTGGAGCAGCCAGGCCTGGTTGACCAGAACCTCAGGAGCAGATTTACCGGCACTTTCAGCCAGAGCCGTCAGGTCAGCCTTGAAAAAACCTTCGGCCATACCTGTAACCGAGCCCATCAGCAGAATAAAGCCCAAGGCCCCGAGTACCATGGGGAAAATTTTATTAAATTTGCCACTGGTGGAGCCGGTGGCAAGGAAATTGGCTCCCAAAGGAGCCATGATGGCCGCTGCAAAAGCCGGCAGGATGAGGATCATGGACGGAATCCGGAATTTGTTGAAAAACGGCAGGTAATTATACAAAAGTTCGTATAAACCGAAGCCAAAGTTTCCAAAGGACACAAAAACGGATAACAGACTCATAACCAGAAGTGCAGAAAGAAGGCTGCGCCTGCCCGTCAGCCACGCCGCGCACACCAGGGCCAACACCAGAAAGCCAAAATAATTGGGATAGTCGTTGAATGGCATGTGGCCCAGATAGGTGGCCTTGCCAAACCCGGCCGCCATGGGCAACACAGTGGAACCGTACTCGGCAGGAGCCAGGCTCCACCCCGTGGCGTAGTCAATACCCACGCCACCGCCACCGGCTTCATCCTGTCCGCGAATACTGATGCGGGCATAGTCTTGCACCGGTATAAACAATACCGCCCCGATGAGAAATCCGGTGGCCAGCCCCAGGACAACCTGCCCAACCCGCAACCACCTGACCCGCGCAACAAGGGATCGTCCCATACCTTCAAAAGGCCAGACGGCATTCCAGAGTGAAAGCCAGGCCACCAAAGCCAAAGTGTAGTAGGTGATCTGCGGATGGCCGCGCAGTAATTGCAGACCCACAAAGAGAGCTGTCAAACCTACCGAACGCCAGCCCTTGCCATCTAGAACCCGCCACACCGATGCCGTAATCCAGGGAATGTACATGGCAGCACCGAGCTTGGTACCATGGCCGTGCACACCCCAGGCCACCACCTTGGGGAAGAGCAGCCAGATCACCGCACCCAACAACAGAGCACCAAAAGGAAGCTTCCAACGAGACAGCAACCAGGCCATGCCCAGGCCACCAAACAGCAAGTGGCCAAACATCCAGGTCAGAGGCGGGAAACCCCAGTTTTGCAGAGTATTGAAAACAACTGAAGGTGGATAGGTGTATTTCATGTAGGATAAAGACCCATACGATGGCATACCTGCGAAAATATACGGGTTCCACAAAGGGTACTGACCATCGGCCAGCCCGGCGTCGCCCACAGCGGCGAAGGAGTTGGAATTGCCGGCATCACTGCTGAGAAAAACCTGCCCGCCGGTCAAGGCACCCTGGTAAACGAACCCCAGAACCACCAGCAGAATACCGGCCAAAGCCAACCACCGACCCCAACCGGGAAGGCTTATCCGGGGGAAATTGACGCCGCCCTTGGGCCCCTGCCTATTCTGAGCTTTTTTCCCACCCTGTTTCTTTCCCAAAAAATTCTCCCCGGTGGACCCGGACCTTTCCCGGACCAAACATTGGTTATTGGTAATCCAGACCGCGCAGCTCATCGAGAGCACCCAGCCAAATGGCCAGGGCCGTTTCCAGCCTGCCGTGCCACAAGTGCCAGGCGGAGTGGCCGCCCAGGAAACCGAGCTGGGTTATGAACAAGACAGGCCAGGTTGAGCGCGGCCAGTGTTTGCCCAGCAGGCGCACATGACTGCGACTGCGCAACCAGGCTTTGCGTGGAGTGCTGCCACCCATGGAGGCGCTGACCTTGTGCAGGACCACCGCTCGCGGCACATGCAGAATCCGGCCGCCGGCCTTGGTCAGGCGAAGGCTGAAATCGGCATCTTCCCCGTAAAAATAGTAGCCCTCGTCCAGCAACCCCACCGTGAGCAACACTTCATGCCTGATCATCATAGCGCAACCGGTACCGTAGTCGATGAAACGCCGATTGTAATCAAGTTTGCCTGCCATTTTGCGCAGACCCGCGTGACGAATCCATCCCGAGTGTTGGCCCACCAATCCACCATCATACCAGATGAGGGCGGGATTGTTGGCGTAGTAAATGCGGGGGGTCACCGCCCAGGCTTCAGGCGAATCTTCCAGGGCGTCGGTCATGCGGCGCAAGCTGCCCTCCGGAACGATGGTATCGTTGTTCAGCAGCAGGATGTGGCCCTGGTAATTCTCGTCCCGCAGCATTTTCAGGGCCACGTTGTTGCCACCGGCCCAGCGCAGATTCTCCCCTGTCTCAATAATTTCAATTTCAGGATGATGGGCCCGGGTCCAGACCACCGATTCATCCTGCGAACCATTGTCCACCATGATGATGCGCAGGTCCAGAAAACGGTCATCGCCCAGGGAGCGAAAGCAATCGGGCAAGTCTTCCAGGCCATTCCAGTTGACGACCACCACCGCCAACTTTTGCATCAATGGTGGTGTTTTCAATTCGGAATCAGACACGATCAGCCACACGGTAGGCATTTTCCGGGTTGCGCCCGGCCACCACCAGTTCGGCGATCAGCCCCAGGCTGATGGATTGGAATGCAACGATAATGAAGACCAAACCCAGCAACATGCTCGGCCGCAGGCGCATGGGGTTGCCAAGAGTCCACAAAACCAAATGGTACAAGCTGATGACGCTGCCGATAACCATGAAACCCATGCCGATGCGTCCGAAAAAATGCAGGGGCGAAGATCGCCTTGCATGCAGAAAATACACGGTCAAAAGATCGAAGAACCCATTCAGAAAACGGGCGATGCCGTATTTGGTGACACCGTGTTTGCGGGCAAAGTGGCGGACCGGCATTTCGGTCACTTTGAAGCCATCGAGGTGAGCAAGGGCCGGTACATAACGATGCATGTCCCCATAGAGCTGGAGTTTTTCGGTTACCACCCGACGATATCCTTTCAAACCACAGTTGAAATCGTGCAGTTTCAGGCCACACATCCGGCTGGTGAACCAGTTGAATATCTTGCTGGTATTGTTTTTGATGAAGCTGTCCTTGCGGTCCTGCTTCCAGCCTGAAACCAGGTCCCAACCCTGTTCCAGCAGAACAACCAGGTCAGGGATTTCCGCCGGGTCATCCTGCAGATCAGCGTCCATGGTGATGATGATTTCGGCGCTGGCCGCTTTGAAGCCGGCGGCCAGGGCGGCGGCTTTGCCGAAATTGCGACCCAGTTTGATTCCGTGCACCTGGGGACGAACCCGGCTCAACTCCAGCACCACATCGAAGGTGCCGTCATCACTGCCGTCGTCGATGATCCATACTTCCCAGCTGCGGCCCATGGCCGAGATGGTTTCGTCGATGCGCTCCACCAGTTCCGGCAGACTTTCGGCCTCATTGAAGGCCGGCACGATGACCGCCAATTGGGTGCGCGCCAGTTGCGGGTTCAGGTCATTCACCAGAGTTCCTCCTGGCGATGGCCCAGTCCACTTCCCGGGCCAGGCCTTCGGCAAAAGTAATGCTCGGTTTGTAGGCGATGGTTTTCTCCACGTGGGTTCGGTCGGCGAAGGTGTCCTTTACATCACCGAGGGCCACCGGGTGATACTCCACCAGCGGGCTGAGTTCAGACAGACGATCCTTGAGAATGGCGGTGAGCATTTCGAGGCACTCACTGAACACCATGCGGCTGCCGCCACCGGTGTTGAACACCTCCCATTTCTCATCACAGGAAACGGCCAGAAGGTTCGACCGCACCGCATCACCCACATAGGTAAAATCCCGGGTCTGGGAACCATCGCCGTACACGCTGAAGGTTTCCCCATCGAGGGCTTTTTCAATGAAGATACGGAAGGCCATGTCCGGCCGTTGACGGGGCCCGAACACGGTAAAATAACGGAGACTACTGGTGGGCACGCCAAAGTTCATGGAGTAAAGCACACACAAATGTTCGGCGGCCATTTTGGTCACCCCATAAGGCGAACGGGGCTGCGGCAGGGCTTGTTCGGTCACCGGCAATTCGGACTGATCGCCATAGACCGAACTGCTGCTGGAATAGACAAATCGTTCCAGCGTTCCTTTCACGTCTTCATGTTTGCAGGCTTCGAGCAAACGTTGGGTGGCCATGACATTTCGGCTGAGGTACTCGCTGAAGTAGTCACCCCAGCTGGCACGCACACCCGCCTGGGCTGCCAGATGAAAGCAGGCCGCTTTGCCTCGGAGCAAGGCCACCGGATCCACATCCAGCAACTCTTTCCGCACAAAAGTGAATTCGCCGAGGTTCCTGAATCCAGACAGGTTCTCATGCTTGAGATCCACGTCGTAGTAATCAGTCAGACAGTCAACGCCGGTGACCCGGCAGCCCAGTTCCAGCAGGGCTTCGGTCACCGTGCTGCCGATAAAACCCGCACAACCGGTGACCACCACCTGGGTACCGGGCTTGAGAACTTCGGTTACCCGTTTGGGCAACGATCCAACAATTTCCTGAAGTTCATTTCTGTTCATCTTGTCCTCCCACTGCATCGCGGATTCGTTGCTGCTCCCGCTGCATTTGCTGAGCGCGCATTTCATCGAGCCCCTGATCCATGGCCGGATCCCGTTGGCCGGATTGGTGCTGCCAGGCATCAGTCACCTGGGTGGCTTCACGAATTCGTCCGATGCTCTGGTAGAGGCTGAACTGGACCTGATAGTAGAACAACCGGTCGGGATCATCGGCGATTCGTTCGGACAGCCACTCCAGGGCCAGGGAGGTCACTCCGCCCCGAACCAATCCACTCAGGGTTGAATAGACAACTCGCTCTTCCAATTCCCGCGGCACGTTTGCGCTGAGGGAGGTGAGGAATTCCTTGGCGTCCTTGTCCCGATACGCCTGCACCAGGAGTAGTGGATACAGATCCAGGGTCTGTTCATTCCAGGGAGAGATCTTCAGGCAGGCTTCGAAGGCCACCAGGGCCCCGGCGAGGTTGCGGGCATACTCCACCGAATCGGTGTCGGCCACTCGCTGTGCTCTCATGAAAAACTCATACCCGGCCCGGTTCAAGGCAGCAGGATAATTGCCAAACAGGTGATCGGCGTTGATTCCCCGGAAAACATCCTTGCGCGCCTCGCCCAGCATCTGCTTCAGGGTGTCCAAGTCGGCAATGCTGAGGACTTTTCCGGTCTTGCCCAGAATGACCTCCCCGCTGTCGGCCTGAAAGCCGCGCAAAGCGTTGAAGGTATCATGACGCCGTTGGCTGTCGCCGTCCATCAGGGCATCCATGCGGTAGGTGCCGAGCATGTTTTCCAGAACTTTTCCGGGATGGGTCACCGGCTCGCCCGATGGCGACGCCTTGTCCATCAGACGGTAGGCCATCCCTTCCATCTGCAAATTGGGAAAATACCGCAACATGTTTTCAGAAGGGATGGTCACGGCAAAGAACACCGGCCGCCGCTCCCGGCGGTAGTTGGTGGTAATAACGTCATGCACCACAAAATCCTTGATCATGATGATGGTTTCTTCACCCGTTTCCGGATCCACATACCGACGATGTTTCAAGTCATCGATTTCCTGATCGGTCTTGCTCAAATCCAAGGGGGGATCGGAATTTTTCAATTGTTTGACATACCAGGGCAGATTCACCAGGGAGAGATTGACTACGGTGACGTCGGTGCGGAAATGCTCCACCGCCTGCAGGTACCAGATGGGGAAAGTGTCATTGTCGCCATTGGTGAAGATGATGGCGTTATCATCCAACCCCGCCAAAATATTCCAGGCGTATTCGTAGGAGATGCGGTTTTCAGAACGGTCGTGTTCAAAAAATTTGCGTTCCATGGGGTTGACCTGGAGCAGGGAAATAAGAATCAGCACTGCTGCAGTCACCTTGGCCATGGGAGAAAAAGACACCTGGGGCAGATCCTGACGCCAGTTGCCACCCAGTTTCTGGATGGCGGCCGCGCTCTTGCCTTCGGCCCCCACCGCAAATCGCAACAAACTGGAGGCGCCCAGACCAATGAAAATGGCAAAGAACAGAAAAGCCGCAAAGTAGAAATAGTCGCGTTCGCGCACTTCGTGGTTGGAGAAATTCAAAACCAGGGTAAGAATTTCACCGTTGAACAGGTAGTTCACCACCGGCAAAAGAATCAGGGGCATCAGGCGCCGGAACCCCTGCACCAGTCCCACGGCTGCCAGAAGGAAAGGCCCCAGGAAGGAGGATGCGGCGGCCAACTTGCTCCCGTTGTGACCCAGGAAATAGAATTGGTTCAACAGGTAGTTGTAATAGTAACCATATTGCCAAAGCAACGGGGCCTTGCGACCACCATCCTGAAGCTTGGGATACTGTTCACGGCGCAACACCGACATCAGGGTATCGAAGTTTTCGGGGTCGGTCTGGTTGATGAAAGGCTCCGGCACGGCCGCCGCCCGGATCATCATCATCAGATGCACGGTCAGGCCAATAAAGAACAGGGCGCTGCCCAGTAGGACAAAATTACGCTTCTGGAACGTCCGCAGCAGGACCAGGGCGAAATAGACCAAGAGAGAGCCCACGATAAGAGCGTTGTCACGGATCATGGTGGAAGCCATGAAAATGGCCAGACCGGAGCTCATCAGCAGCAAATCCGGCAGAGGTAGTTCACGCTTGCTGGACACCAGTATGAGCATGAAGATCCCGGGGTAGACCAACAGCGTTCCCAGGTGGAAACCAACTCCAAGGCCCAGCAGGTAGATGATCAGCAGCAAAAGGCGGTTGCTCGCCTTCTGGTCACGGTAGTCGTACCACTTGAGGGCCAGCCAGGTCAGCGTGGCCAGCATGAAGGCAGCCAGCCCATACACCTCGGCTTCAATGGCGTTGTTCCAGAATGTTTCACTGAAAGCCAAGAACAGTGCGCCGACAATGCCACCGAGATGTGCCGCCCAACGGGCATCCGGATGAGTGCGTCGGGACAACTCCCAGATAACCAGATAGATCATCATCACGGCCAGGGAACTGAAGAAAGCGGACATGAAGTTGATGGCCCAGGCCGTGCGCAGGGCAGGCTGGGAGATGTCGGCGTTGCCCAGAATGATGTCGAACACCCGTCCCACCAGAACGTAAAGTGGAGTGCCAGGTTGATGGGGTACTCCCACAATATGACTGGTGGTGATGAACTCACCGCAATCCCAGAAGTCGGTCGTTGGCCCAAGGGTCAGGGTGTAAAGCACCAGAGTCAGCAAGAATACGCCGGCCGCCACCAGGACCTGGGGCCTGAGATACCATTTCTCAGTCAAGACATCACACCTTTACAAGTTTGAGGACAAACAAACCCTGAGGGCAAAACGAGTCCAATAATTACCGGACGAATTTAACACACCAAAAAGCAGGCAACAACTACCCACTGCACAAGTTCCGATCATTTATCGACCATTCCATTGCCCCTGCCCCACCGCCCCATCCAGAGCAGAACCCCACCTTGAAGGCTGAAAATCACCTGCACGAGATAAGCCACCGCCTCCATGGCAACCACCTCGCTGGCTGCCAGACCACAGAAAACCAACAACTGAGCGGCCACAGATTCACGCAACCCAATGCCATTGATAGTAATAGGAAGAATCAGACTCAAGGCCAGCATGGGTACCAAAACCATCAACTGAACCATCTGGTCCGAAGTCAAGGTCAGTCCCAAGCCATAGGCAACCAGCAAATGGGTGACCATCCGCAGAAACTGCACCAGAACACTGAAAAGAA
Source organism: Candidatus Krumholzibacteriota bacterium (assembly GCA_024275485.1). Lineage (GTDB taxonomy): Bacteria > Krumholzibacteriota > Krumholzibacteriia > LZORAL124-64-63 > LZORAL124-64-63 > LZORAL124-64-63. The sequence goes on from JAJRZA010000028.1 coordinate 20,550, forward strand.
AAATCAAATTCAGCCAACGAACCCTCGACCGGAACAAAGCCAGCTCCGCGGACACCCTGCTGAGCCAGTTGCCCAAACGAATCCAGCCCCATCGCTGAAACAAGGCTGGCAAAGACGTTCCCAAGCGACGGGACAGCAACAAAGCCAACAACATAACCAGGGCCAAAGTGACCGGGATAAGCAACAGAGCCGATGTCGGCAGCGCAATCCGCCTTACGGCGGCCAGGGTCAGAAAAACCACAGCCAGTGAAGTGAGGGCCGTCAATCCGATCAGACGGTCCAGCAAAGTGCTGCAGAACACACCCAGGGGCCGGTTTTCCCGCCGTCCAAGATCCACAATTTTATAGGCGTCGCCGCCAATGTTGGCCGGTAGAAAATTGTTGAAAAAGAGACCAATAAAATACAGTCGTTGGAGTTCCCGCCTTGGGGCAACAATACCATTCGCCTTCAGAATCCATGACCATTGCAAGGCACCGCCAAAAGCAGACACGGCATAAACTCCCAAGGCCGTCAGCAACCATCCCCAATGGGGATTTTGCAACACGTCCTGAATATCGGAAATGGATTGGCGGGAAAGATAAAAGGCCACCAAACCAATCGTAACAGCAAGTTTGGCCAGCAAGACCATCAGGTCCCGAGAAGAAAACCCCTTGGCCATGCTGTTGACCCACTTCATGAGGTCCCACCCCGGCTGGAAACACCGGCAACCTTTTCAAACAGCTGCAATGATTCTTCAACACAACGTTCCCAACTAAATGTCCGTGCCCAGCGCACTGCAGCCTCACTGCGCCGTTTCCAAAGATCCGGATCGTTCAAAAGGGCCAAGGCTTCCCGGGCGAAAGCCTCTTCATCGCCATAGGGAACCAGGCTGCCGGTCTCCCCGTGCCGCACCGAATCCTTCAGCCCGGGACGATCGCTGGCCACCACCGGCAGACCGCATTGGTTGGCCTCGATCACCGTCAGGCCCCACCCCTCCTTGGGGCTGGGGTTCAAAAACACATGACTGCGGTGCAGAGTCCGCACCAGCTCGTCCCAGGGCATGAACCCGCGGAACTCCACCACTTGGGCCAGACCCAGCTTTTGGGTCACCTTGATCAAACGTTCTTCATCCGGGCCCCGGCCCATGATCAGCATGCGCGCAGCCGGCAATTCTTTTTGAATGATGGCAAAAGCCCGCAGGGCCACGTCAATGCTTTTGTATTTGCGCAGCCGGCTCCAGGTCACAACCAGAGGTGTTTCGCTGCGGGGGGGCGCCTCGTCCAGATGGAAACGATCGTGATCGGTGCCGCAATAGATGGTCTTGATCAGTTCGCCATCCATACCCCGGGCGATCAAGTCATCCCGTGTGGAGGGGCTGATCACCTCAAAATCAATGCCCTTGTACATGGGAGGGATCAATCTTTCGGCACCGTAGACATATGTGGCTGTCAGCGGATTGGCTTCCCTGTAAACGGTGGTGCCGAAAAGATGCGGTACGATGGCCACCAGCGGCGTATCGCCCTTGTACCGGGGAGTGTAAAAAGGAATTTTGTTGATGTCTTCGACCAACAGATCAAACGAGCCGTTGGCCAGGTACCTCTGGACAACCAGCGGCAAAGTGAAATTGGCCACGGCCCAGTGCCCGAAACGATGAACCCTGATGCCGTCGATGCTGTCGTGCCGGGCCGAACCTTCGTACCTGCTGCAAATCAGATGTACCTCGTGCCCCGCCTTCACCGCGCCCTTGAGAATGTGATGCAGGTGCAACTCCGCCCCGCCACCGAGAGGGTCGTTGAAATCCCGCCAATTGACCACCAGGATCTTCAGGATCAGGCCTCCTGGATGGAAGCGACGGCCTCTTTGCGGGCAATCACTCCAATGGTGGGAGTTGTATACAAAGCAAGACGCGTACTTCCGAAAGCGCGGCGCCAAGCCTCGCCCAAACGGGCCAGTGGGGGAATCGGTTCGGGGAACATGGGCAGCTTTTTCCCGGTGCGTGTCATGATGATTTTGCGCAGGGCACGGTACCACAAACCGGGCACCATCCAGTCGCCATAGCTGCGCTCCACCCGAAGGCCCTCCGCCCGCATCAGGCCCTCCAGCTCACCAATGGTGAATTCCGTTTCCCAGCCCGCGAACCATTTGTTGATGGCGATGAGCGCCCGCTTGCCCAGGGTGTAGTAATGGAAGGTCTGGGGAACATCCACCACCAGGCGGCCGCCCGGTTTGAGGATGCGGATGTTGTCCCGCAACATTGGCAAAGGATCGCGGAAATGTTCCAGCAACCCCTGGTGAAAAACCACGTCGAATGTATCGTCGGCAAATGGCGAACCGGTGCCGTCGCCACAAACCGGACTGACTGTGACACCGGACATTCCGGCTGCCTTGACGGTCAACCCAAGGGAACCCGGCACGTAATCGAGGGTCAGCACTTCGGCACCGGCTTTGGCCAAAGCCACGGCGTCGCGACCAGTACCCGCCCCCACTTCGAGAATGCGTTTGCCATGCAGGTCTCCCAGTCCGGTGATTTCACGCACCAGCCGACCATCGGTTCCGTAGACATCGTCCAGGTCGAGGGTATCGGCCTCTTCCCAGAATTTTTGCCAGTGCTCAGGAGTCGATACTCTCAAGACGGTTCCTCATCCGTTGGTGCATCTTGGGTCGGTGCATCTTGAGTCGGTGCATCCTGGGTTGGTGCGTCTTGGGTTGCAGAAGACTCTGGCCCGGAAATACCGTCTGGATATATTCTCTGGGCTGCTTGGTCCAGCACGCCGTTAACAAATTTGACACCACCCTCATCGCAATAGCGACGAGTCAGTTCCAGGGCTTCGTTGATGACGACCTTGACCGGCACTTCGCGGCTATGCAGCAACTCGGCCAAGCCCATGGTCAGGATGACTTTCTCCAGCACCCCCACCCGATCGGGGTGCCAGTTGCTCTGGCTGAGCAATTCATTCAACTTGCCTTTCAGGTCGGCACGGTGGATCTGGATTTTTCCCATCAGATCTTCGGCGAATTCACCGGTTTCATCGGCGGATTCACGACGACTGAGCTGGTCCTTCAGGGTTTCGTCCAGACTGGCTCCACTGATCAGCGAAGCATAGGAAGCCTGCAATACGATTTCACGACCTTTTCTGCGTTTGCCCACGGGTCTATTCTCCTGTCAAAGATCAGGATATGGCGTCCCCTGTGCAGGAAGCCGGGTCATTCGGTGAATCATACAAACCTAGAGGAAGGCGTGGGCCTTCCCCAAGGTTGAATTTAACCGGGAAGGGCGGTTTTTGCAAATGAAGAGGATGGCCCCCGAAGGGGCCATCCCATCAATCGGCACTGCGGAATATCCGCTAGTACTTGTACTCATCCGTCTTGTAGGGACCTTCAACTTTCACGTTGATATAGTCCGCCTGTTCGGGAGTCAGCTTGGTGAGCACGCCATTGAACCCACGCACCATGTCGGCGGCTACCTCTTCGTCCAGTTTCTTGGGCAGAACCGTCACGGTGACGGGTTCGCTCTTGCTGTCGGCCCACTTCTTTTCGAAGAGGTGCATCTGGGCCAGAACCTGGTTGGCAAAAGATCCATCCATGATCCTGGAAGGGTGCCCCGTGGCGTTGCCCAGATTCACCAAGCGGCCTTCGCTCAGCAGGAGGATGAAGTTGTCTCCATCACCGGGATCACGCACGATTTTGTGTACCTGGGGCTTGACCTCGGTCCAGGCGAATTTCTTTCGCAGGCCGGCAGTGTCAATTTCATTGTCGAAGTGACCGATATTGCAAACAACGGCACCACTTTTGACTGCGGTCATCATGTGCAGATCACAGACATTGGTATTACCGGTGGTGGTGACGATCAGGTCGAGGTTGTTCAGCAGAGCAGTATTGATACCGTCGGCGGTGCCGGTGTTGATGCCGCCATTGTAGGGAGAAACAACCTCGAAACCATCCATGCAGGCCTGCATGGCGCAAATAGGATCGATTTCCGCAATTTTGACGATCATGCCCTCCTGGCGCAGACTCTGTGCCGAACCCTTGCCCACATCGCCGTAACCAATGACCAGGGCTTTTTTTCCGGCCAGCAGCATGTCGGTGCCACGCTTGATTGCATCGTTCAGGCTATGACGGCAACCATATTTGTTGTCGTTTTTCGACTTGGTCACCGAGTCGTTCACGTTGATGGCAGGTACTTTCAGTTCGCCTGTTCCCAGCATTTCCACCAATCGATGCACACCGGTAGTTGTCTCTTCGCTGATACCATGGATATTTTCCAGCAGCTGAGGATACTTTTCGTGCACCATGGCGGTCAGGTCACCACCATCGTCAAGGATCATGGTAGCATTCCAGGGAGTGCCGTCCTTGAGAATTGTCTGCTCGATGCACCATTCTCCCTCTTCCACGGTCTGACCTTTCCAGGCGTAGACGGCAGTGCCACCGGCAGCAACAGCAGCGGCAGCGTGATCCTGGGTGGAGAAAATATTGCAACTGGACCAGCGCACCTCCGCTCCCAGATCCACCAGGGTTTCGATGAGCACGGCCGTTTGAATGGTCATGTGAATGCAGCCCAGAATGCTGGCTCCTGCCAGGGGTTGGCTTTTCCGATATTTGTCCCGCAAGGCCATCAGGGCGGGCATTTCTTTCTCTGCCAGTTGGATTTCCTTGCGACCAAAATCGGCCAGGTTGATATCCGCGACTTTAAAATCCTGTACCTTGGCGTCTTGTGCCATGAGGCTGTCTCCCTTTGAACGGTTGGTGGAATGGCTATAATACAAACTTGAAAATAGAAGAATCAGCTATTTTGGCAACCTTCAACTTGCGATTTGTGCCTTTTTAAGGCTTCATTGACTGAATCGGTAACAATCATCAAGCGCCAGCTGTCAAACTATTGAACGTCCAAAACCCAGCAAATTCTTGAAATAGGAGTTCCCAGGATGTTTCGCCTGACAGTCCTGATCATTATGACCCTTGGCCTTGCAGTGCCAAGCCATGCCGCCTTACCCGAACCCACTCCCACTTTTTTCCCGCCAGTGGAACGCATAGTCGCCATCGGCGACCTGCACGGGGATTTGGACAGAACCCTGGATGCCTTCCAAATGGCCGGTATCATCGACCAGAGCCACCATTGGGCCGCAGGAAAACTGGTGGTCGTTCAAACCGGCGACCAATTGGACAGGGGTGACCAGGAGCAGGCCCTGCTGGAGTTCCTCGACCGATTGCAAGGCGAAGCATTGGCTGCCGGCGGCCGCCTGCACCTGCTGAACGGCAACCACGAACTGATGAATGGCCGTTTGGATCTGCGTTATGTCACCGAAGGGGGATTTGCCGATTTTGAAGACGCAGTCACTCTCAACGAGCTCGATTCCCTGCTGCTGGCCCACGAGCCAGGGCAGCGGGCCCGGGTGGCCGCATTCCGCCCCGGCGGGCCTTATGCCATGCTCTTGGCAGAGCACAACACGATCCTCATGATCGGCGACAACCTCTTTGTTCACGGTGGCGTTTTGCCGTCACACCTGGACTACGGCCTGGAAAAACTCAACCGTGAAATCCAATGGTGGCTCGCCGGTGAAGGTCCGGCTCCCGAAGAAATCCACACCTCCAAAAGCCCAACCTGGACACGGATTTACAGTAACGAGCCAGATGAAGACAGCTGCCTCACCCTGGACGAGGTTCTCACCCGACTGGGCGCTGCCCGCATGATCGTTGGGCACACGGTGCAGGATGAAGGCATTGTCGCTCATTGCAACAATCGCGTCTGGTGCATCGACGCCGGTCTCTCCCACTACTACGGCGGGCCCATCAACGCCCTGGAAATCATGGGTGACGAGGTTCGGGTGATGCGTTGAAATTCTGGAATTCCCTCAGGTTTTTCCCTCCCGCACCGATGAAATGATGGAGAAATCCCATCATTTGATTACCTGCTGGAGTTGGCGTGTCCGACCTGAATCTTTCAAAAAACCAACTTGAAACCGAATCCGGGCCGGTAAACCTGCTGATGGCCCTGGATCACTTTTTTTCGGTGGCATCGTTTTATCCTCTTGAGCACTCCAAATGCCAAACTTCCCTCATCAAGTTTCACCAGGCCATCGACACGATGGTTGACTGGGGTGAAACTCTCGTTCTGGAGCCCAGGGATCCTGGGGTCGTCCTTCAAGGCGTCTACCTGGATGGTTCCCACAAAGGTGCGAAATCTCTTTTCAGCCTAATGAACGCCCTTGGTATCTCCCGACTTGAGCTTCCTCGCAACGCCCCTCTGGAAGATATGCACAGTGCCGTGCAGTGCCTGAACCGCATCAAACTGGAAGCTGAGTCCACCCTCGAATTCCAGAGTTTGGATTTTTCGTCAATTCCTTCTTCGGTGGTGGTGGTCCACCGGAAATTTGGTTGGGGCGGGTTCAATTTGGAAGATGCGGGACTTCTGCCTTCTACGTTGTCCGTAAATCTGGATGACCTGGCCAAGCACATTGAGGACCTGGATTGGCCCGATGCCCGGAAAAAGGAATTACGGCTCCGAGCTGAAAACTTTTTGTTCAAAACCATAAAAAGAATGGACGTGGAATCGGATTCCAACTCCGTTCAAGCGACCCAAAATAAGCGAAAACTGGAAGATGTTCTCATGTTGGGCACCGCTGCCATTGGTCACACCATCAGCAACCTAACCGCCCAGGACGGGTACCACAACATTGACCAAATTTTTCGAAAAGCCGCAAAATCCTTAAATTTCGTGGAACATGGGCAATCGGTGGAAATGATGTTGGAGGTGCTCAACGACAACTGCGAGACACGCAATTGCACCCAAAACAAATCATCAGATGAAGCAACCAATGCTGATTCCGCAGCTTATGCGGAATCCATCACGGATCTGAAATCCAGGGTTTTGCAAACTGCCGCCAGGGCCCGCCAGTTGGAAATCCCCGACCAGGAACATTCAAACGAGATGCTGCATATCTATTTTCAAATGCTGCAACGCGGCAATTCCGGCATTTCCGGTACGCCTGGGTTTGCATTGCTTCCGCGTCTGGACAAGCTTTTGTCTCCGCCCTTTACGCCGGATCAAGTCCAAATCCTGGAAACAATCGTCAGCCATCTGATTCAAGCTGGCGATCGCAAGGCCATCGATACCCTCATGCCAATGTTGCTCTCTCCCCAGTTGCGGAATAACAGTCAGCAATTTTTACGTTTTCTGGAACACCTTTTACCGGAAAACCAGCCCGAAAAACTGGCCCTGGTATGGCCTCATCTGGTCGGCCTCATGTTGCAACCAAAACAACCCCAAAGCCAGGAAGCGGTGACGTTCCTGTTGGCTTGCATCGCCAACCTGCCCCCGGAATTCAGACACAGTGAAGCCCATCGACTGGACCTGTTGCCAGTGATGCGGGCCGGAAAATTTGGTCCCGGCATCTTTCAGACTGCCCCTCAGCAAAGTCATGGGGTTTTGTTGGCACTCCTGGGTAGCCGGCAAAGTGACCTGGTGGGCCAGCTTTTGAACAGGACCTGGCTGAAAAACCCACCATCGAATATGGTGGCCGTGCTGATGAAAATCATGGGTCCTTATGAAAAACGCCATCGTGGCCTCTACACCGGTTTGCTGAACAACGCCAAAACCGAAGCCCTGGAACCCTCCCTGAAACAGGAATTTTCACGCATGATCTGCTCAGCTCTCAGCAAACTTGCGGGTGCCGACAGACAGGCGCCCTGGGTTTGCTGGGCCATTCGGGAACTGGGAGTCCTGCAATGCGCCAAATCCCGGAAGTTTCTGGAGGAGATTCTGAACCAAAAGAAATTTTTCGTATTCAAGTCCTGGCCCGATCCCTGCCGTCAGGCCGCCAGTCAGGCCATTCAGGAAGTATCAGAAGACAAGGCAGGTGAATCATCATGAGCCGAACATATCAGGAACTCGTGATCCTCCTTTCCAGAGGCATCAGCCAGCGAAACATGTACTTCGAAGATCACCCCAGGGTTCGGGCTTGCGCCCGGGATTTTGCCGATGGCCTGGCCCGCCAGCAAGCCCTCGATAGCCAAGGAAAATTTTTCATAGGCGTGGCCAATGGTAAATTGATTCACGATGGGAAATACCTCATCGGCCCCACCATCATCGGCAGCCGTCTGAACACTCTTTCCACCCTCTTGTGCTGTGGAGGCTTCCTGTTCCACAAAGGCATCACCGCCGGGGAAGTAAGGCTCTTTTTCACCTTTGCCGCGGGACAGAAAACAAAACTGGAAACCCTGACTGAGTCACGTCAGCAGTTGAAAAGCAAGAATATTTCGGCCGTCGAATTGTCGCCGCCCTACGAAGATGCCGGTTGGTTTGGCCGGTTCTTATTTGATACCAGAGACAGCATGGCACCGGACGATATTCAGGATGAAAAATTTGACCTGCTACTGCCCACTTTCCAACACCTCTTTGCCACCGTGGAGGCGGCACACGATGCCGGACACTCGGGCCGAGCCCTTGATATCAGCCATGTCCGCAAATCAAGTGAAGAGTTGTTGAAGGCCACCGAAAGCCATGTCACGGACATCATGCAACTGGTGAAATACCCCGACTACGACACCTACACCGTGGGTCATTCCGTAAGAGTGGCCATGTTTGCGGTGATGGTGGGGAAACGCCTGAATTTGACGCAGCCCATTTTGAATGAACTAAGCGTGGCTGCCCTGCTGCACGATGTAGGCAAGAGTCGCATCCCCACTGAAATTCTATTTAAACCCGGACTTCTGAACGAACGCGAAAGAGCCGCCATGGAAGAGCATGCCGTGCTCGGCGCCGAGATGTTGATGGAAAACGGGGATGCCAGCGAGATGGCCATCGCCGTGGCCTGGGGACACCATCGACGTTACGACCGAAAAGGGTATCCGGCCATGACCCTGGGATCGGCGGAAAGTTCCTTGACCCAGATCATCAACGTTTGCGATGTTTTTGAAGCCCTGACCGCCGTTCGTCCCTACAAGAAGGCTCACACGGCACGTCGGGCCTTCGAAATCATGTTCAACGACCCCGGTTGGTTTTGCCCGGCTGTCCTGAGCGCGTTTTGCAGCTCGGTGGGCATGTACCCGGCGGGTAGTCGAGTGAGACTATCAAGCGGACATCAGGCCCTGGTGATTGCACCGGCAGAAGTTTTCGACCGCCCCTTGGTCAGGTTGACTCACGATGCAAACGACGTGGGCCTCACCGAGGGGGCCCAACTGGAAGTTGACCTGTCCACCCATTCCAGCCAGGTGGGTGTTCAGGAACTGTTGCTGACGGATTAACTCTCGTCTGAATTATCCCTCGTCAATCATCGCACAGAGATCGATCATTTCCAGAGCCGTCATGGCTGCATCAAAGCCCTTGTTGCCGGCTTTGGTTCCACTGCGCTCGATGGCCTGGTCCAGGGTTTCGGCCGTCACGACCCCGTACACCACCGGAATGCTCGCCTCCAGGGAGACCATGGCGATACCCTTGGTCACTTCACTGGCAATAAACTGGAAGTGCGGCGTATCGCCCTGGATGATGCAGCCCACACAGATCACGGCGGCGTATCGGCCGGTCTGCACGAATCGCTTGGCCACGACGGGAATCTCGAAACCACCGGGCACCCAGGCGGTGTCGATTTGTTCGTCATCAACGCCGTGGCGGTGCAGGCAGTCTAGAGCTCCGTCCATCAACTCGCTGGTGAAAAAGTCGTTGAAACGGCTGCCCACGATGGCGATTTTTTTGCCCCGCGAATCGAATTGCCCTTCAAAAGTGCGTCCCATTTTCAGCTCTCCTTTACAGATGATCGAGGATGTGACCCATGCGGGCCTTCTTCGTATGCAGGTATTTGGCGTTCTTCAGATTGGGTTCGATTTCCACTGGCACCCGCTCGGTGATTTCCAGGTTGTAACTTTCAAGGCCCACAATTTTTCGTGGATTGTTGGTCATCAGTCGCATGCGCCGCACTCCGAGATCGCGAAGAATCTGCGCGCCGATGCCGTAGTCGCGAAGGTCATCGGGAAAGCCCAGCTTTTCGTTGGCTTCCACCGTGTCGGCGCCCAGGTCCTGTAGTTTGTAGGCTTTCATTTTGTTGATCAAACCGATGCCGCGGCCTTCCTGTCGCATATAAAGAAACACACCGGTGCCTTCGTCCTGGATGGCCCTCAGGGCAGCGTCCATTTGCTCACCGCAATCGCAGCGTTTGCTGTGAAAGAGGTCACCGGTCATGCATTCGCTGTGCACTCGAACCAGGATGGGCTCATCGGCCTTGATCTCACCCATGACCAGAGCCACGTGGGTCAGGTTTTCCACCGGCGCGCTGTAGGCGACCATGCGAAAATCACCCTTGTCGGTTGGCAAGGGAACCTCGGCCTCTCGATTGACCAGACTATCGTTTTTTCGCCGCCAGCGAATAAGATCGGCGATGGTGATCAGTTTGAGATCGTGCTCGGCTGCAATTTCCTGCAGGCGCGGGCGGCGAGCCATTTCCCCGTCCTCGTCCATGATTTCACAGAGCAAACCGGCAGGATAAAGACCTGCAGCTTCACACAAATCTATCACCGCTTCGGTGTGACCGGCGCGTTTGAGCACACCCCCGGCATGGGCCCCCAGGGGGAAGATATGCCCGGGCCGTGCCAGGTCGGACGGCTTGCTGTTCTGGTCCACGAAAACTTCAATGGTGCGAGCTCGATCAGCAGCGCTGATACCCGTACTCACACCCGTGGCCGCGTCAATGCTGACAGTGAAATTGGTTCCCAGCGATGCAGTGTTGCGTGCCACCATGGGTTGAATATCCAACTCTTCCAGGCGTTCAGTGGTGGCCGCCAGGCAAATCAGGCCGCGCCCGTATTTGGCAATAAAATTCACCGCCTGGGGCGTGGTTTTTTCCGCGGCGATGATGAAATCGCCTTCGTTTTCCCGATCTTCGTCGTCCATTACAACGATGATCTCTCCCTGGCGCAGGGCTTCGAGGGCCTCTTCAATGGTATCTGGTGTGAAATTGTCGCTCATTTCCGTCCTTTCGAACCTGATCTGCCGAAGCGGCCAAAGCCCTTGGCCAGAAGACGATCCAGGGTCAAGCCGACGGGTTTTGATTCCGTCGACGAGGGTTTTGAATTTTCAAGGCCAGGCCAACCACGTCCGGTGCGGGCTGCTTTGACCAATACATCCGTTTCCAGATTCACCAAACGGCCGGTTTTGGCCGTGGAAAAAGTGGTCGCCTGCAACGTGTGCGGGATGAGATTAACGGTGAAAGACCCGTCAAAAGGCCCTTCGTCCACCGTGAGGCTGACGCCATCGACTGCGATGGATCCTTTGGGAGTCAAATAACGGGCCAGCTCATTGGGCAGCCCAATAGTCATCAGCAAACTGCCACCGGATTTTTTGACCGACAGGATACGACCGGGACCATCGACATGGCCCTGGACGATGTGGCCGTCCAAGGCATCACCGGCACGCAGAGCAGGTTCCAAATGCACCTTGTCACCGCGTCGCCAGCTTTCAAAGGTAGTCAGGCGACGGGTTTCGGTGGCCGCTTCAACACTGAAGACACGGCCTTTGACGGCAGTCACTGTCAGGCAAATCCCGTTGACGGCGATGCTCTCGCCAAGCTTGGCGCCGGCGGCGAGCTTGGGGGCGTCGATGTCCAAGCGCACAACTCCACGTCGAGGAGAGATGCCTCTAATGCGTCCAATTTCCCTGATCAAACCCGTGAACATGCCACTCCTAAATGGTGACGCGGGCCATGGTACCCGCTAAGTCTTTCCGGTCGTGGATGAACAGAAGATCCCTATCGAACTGGTCAAGGCGGGTCAGGCTGAAGGTGCGGTCCGGCAGGCTGCCTCCGACAAATTTCTGGTTCCAGGTGATGCCCTGGCCCAGAATCACCGGGGCCATGTAACTGATCCAACGATCAACCAAACCGGCGCCCAAAAAGGAGCCGGCGAGGGTAGGTCCGCCTTCAAGCATCATCGTCAGCAAATCACCGGTGGCGGCAACATCCAGTAGGGATTTGGGGTCGATGCGGCCGTTCTTCTCGCGGCAAAAGAGGATTTCGCCACCATCTTTTTCAATGGCAATACGGGCCATGCTGTCGCGGGAACTTTCCCCGGCGAAAACTATGTACCTGTCCCTGTCGAAACCACCCTGCCAGCTCAAATCGGTGTCCACATAACCCGGCATCGGGTCGGCTTTTGGAACATCATGATCTTCACAGGCCAGGCGTCCGTCCAGCCGGGGATGATCGGCAGCCACGGTTCCTTCGCCCACCAAAACCAGATCCACCCGACGGCGACGGCGATGCACATCGCAGCGGGCAGCCTCGCCTGTCAGATAAAATGGCTTGGCGGCGGTGCGTAGTTCTGGTCCCGGAGCAAATCGCCCATCCAGGCTGGTGGCTGTTTTCAGTTCCACATAAACCCGGGTGAAATTATCCGTGGCCACAAAAGGCCAGATCAGTTCGAGACAGGATTCGGGCAGCACTCCGATTTCCACCTCGATGCCCCGCTCGCGCAAATACCGCGCGCCGCCGCCTTTGATGGTCGGGTTGGGATCCCTGATGCCGATCACCACCCGGGCCACGCCACTTTCAATGACCGCTTTGGTGCAGGGCGGAGTGCGGCCGGTGTGGTTACAGGGTTCGAGAGTGACGTAGAGGGTTCCACCACGTGCCTTTTCGCCCGCCTCGGCCAAGGCCACCGGCTCGGCATGAGGCTGACCCGGCCCCAAATGGCAACCGCGTCCCACAATGACACCATCTTTGACCACCACGGCGCCAACAGGCGGATTGGGCCAGGTTCGGGTTTCCAGACGCTGGGCCTGGGAAAGGGCCGCTGACATGAAACAACCGTCCACAGCCGAAGCGTCGTTGTCGAACAGGTGGTGGCAATCAGCGCCAATACCGGAAATGCTCATTTTTTCACACGCGGGGAACTTAGGAGAAAAGGCTGGCGGTGGGCATCAACAATGGAGGGATTCCTCCCTGTTTTGATGCTCCACTTTGGACCGCCAACTTCTCTCATCCAGACTTTCACTGTCGGCCCCGGATTTTCACCGGATCAGCAGACACAAATCAATGCGTTAGCTCGCGGGCTTTAACCGCCGGTGGGGAATTTCACCCCGCCCCGAAGTTGAGGTTGTCTTGAATGAAAAACATAGATCATGAAATGGGGTCCGTCAAGGGCCACAGAAGACAGGGCCACAGAAGACCATGGAAAATTGGTCAACAGCCTGCTAAGTGACACAAAATACTTTTAATATTACTTTTTGTATTGCAAGATCCATGGACGGAATCGGAAACTTACAAATCAAACTGGGGATACAATGGCCGCTTCGCATGGAAAACAAAAAAACTCAACCAACTGTAGGCCAAATGATGTCCAGGCCGACACCTCTTCCGCTGGCACAGAAGCAGAAGGCACCATACTCAACGAAATTCTCGACAACTCAACATCTGCGGCTCGAGATCGGGGAATCACCATCGGCACCTTTTGCGGGTGGAACGATGAAGGCAACCCCTTGGTGGAGTACCCGGACAACCCCCGCAAGATACCCTTGTCTGCTCGCAGCACCGTCGTTTTGGGCAAGCAGGACATCGGATCAGAAGTCGCTTTGCTTTTTGAAGACACCAGTTCCCTGTGTCCCATCGTGATAGGCCTAATCCAGCCCCCTGTCACTGATCTGACTGCCACCGTCGACGATGAGGTCGTCGTCCTGCAAGCCAAGGAACGCATCGAATTGTGTTGTGGAAAAGCGAAGATCGTTTTGACGAAGGATGGAAAAATCCTGATCAAGGGAAAAGATGTCATGAGTCGTTCGGAAGGTCCGAATCGATTAAAAGGGGCTTCAATTCAAATCAATTGACCCATAATTCGGCCCGTACAGGCCAGGAGTATTGCCGTGACTTTGCCCCGTCCCCATATCCTGCTTCCCATCCTGAAGGAACACTTCGGCGAACTGGATACGCTCTGGGAACGACGAGAAATGTGCGTTTACGACTCCGTCTGGAACCACCAGGATCTGGCGGAGCTCGAAGAGCGCGCCAACCGTCATCTTGAGGGATTGCTGATCGGGCAAGGGCACGCCCTGGATTTAGCAAGAGAAGCCCTCCAGGGAGGCGAGCGTGGTGCAGCAACGGCTGGGGCAGTTGTCATGCTGAACCTGGGTTCACCAGAATTGGCAGAAGAGTTGGTCCGCACCATGGAATCGACCGAGCCAGAGGTAGCCCATGGGATCCGCATTGCGCTGAGGCATCATGAACTCGGACCAACCGAGGCGTTGTTGCGTCCTTTGACCACGTCGAAATCACCGCTGGTACGCGCTTGTGCCTGTGACGTTCTGGCTTTTCATCGCCGGCCCCCTGCTGAGGACGTGCGCCCTTTGTTAACTGATGAAGATGAAGAGGTCAGGACACTGGCGATCGCCAGCATAGGTCGGTGGGGGGGCGATTGGCAGGAAGAAGACCTGCACCTGCAGTTGACACAGTGCGATTCTGCCTTGGTTCAAAGGGCAGCACTGGAGACTTCCGTTCGTGTAGCATTGCCTGATTTGTTGTCAATATGTCTGGAAGCAGCCTACCGCGAAGAAAATCCTTCACTCGAAGCCTTGAAATTTCTAGGCGTGATAGGCGATGAAGCAGAGATTGGCCAAATAGAACAAGCCCTCGATGATTTCCCTGTTGCCGGGGCGGCACTTTGCGCACTTGGCTCCCTGGGATACACCCAACCGATTCCCGCCATCATTAAAGCTCTGTCGAACCCGCTTGTGGCTCATGCCGCCGCCGCCGCATTTCTGCGCATAACAGCAGCTGAAAACGTTCAGGGGGAACCGCTGAAACCCCCGGCTGAAATCAGTGAGGAAGAAGCAGATTTCTGGGATGAGCATGTTGAGGCGGATCCCTTATTGGCCGAACAGTGGTGGCAAAACAATGCGGAACAGTTTGCGAAAAATGAACGCTATCAGGGAGGATGCGCAGTGCAGGGGTGGCCGGTGGAAACTGCAATTTCGTTGGAGGCACGAAGAGATGAATTCCTACGGGCTTGTTTCCTGGCTGGTGGAAGTCTTGGGGAACTGGAACTCGAATCAGCAGCTTCGGCCATCAACCCATAATATTCTTGTCGTTGTGAAACAACGGGTCCCCCATGCGGCAAACATTCTTGCCTTCGAATTTCACATCAAAGGAATACATCATGAACTCGGCAGCGCCTTTGTTCTTGCTGCTGACCACGCCGCCCCCGGCTGACCCCGCTTCATCCCCGGACGAGGTGCTGTACTTTGCCCCTTTGGTCATGGGCATGGCTCCGTCTGTTTTGACTTTTTTGGGGCCACCGCTGGTGTCCGATGCCATGGCGATATTGGGGTACGGGATGGGAATCGGGCCACCCGGTGTAGGGGTTTTGCAAACGTCAGGGAACACCATGCTCATGCCGCCGCTTTTTTTGTGGGCGATGCCTCTTCCGTTGGCGAATGTTTTTTGTCCCATGTCGATTTTCTCCTCTTGATAACACCTAGCCAGCCAAAACATCCACCAACGCTGCTGCCCGCTGTGGCCCATCCGACGAGGTGCATACGAGACCAGGTGCAGCGTAGGTACCATCCTGGATTCCCATGGCAGCGAGCCCAAGCATCACCGGGCCCAGTGCTGCACCGATATCCCCAAAACAATCCACCGGATGCACCACCATTGCTTCAGGTAACAATTCCTTATGAGATCGCAATCTTGCCACTCCAAATTCCTTGGCTCCAAAATTTTCACCATTCAGGCCGGCAAAGATTGTGGGCACCTGGGTCCGCAGGGCGATATATTTTGTGAGCAGGCGATGAAAGGCGTCAGCCAGACCGTCGCCACGGTAGGGTTCCTCGCTGTGGCGATGACCTGTTTCGACCCCCAACCCCACTCCCACCAGACGAGCCAGAGATTCCAAGCCTGGAACTGGAGGCGCCCCCAAGCGGCCGAGCAGAAGAAGGCCGGCACCCTCCCCGGGAATAAACCCATCCATGACCTGGGAGGTCTGTATCCGTTGGTCACGGTCCAAGGTGGCCAAGTGGATCAGATCCAGAAAACTGTCGATGCCGCCGGCCAGCGCATAGTCGCCACCGCCGTCGACCAGGAATTCCAGGGCTTGATCCACAGCCATAAGTCCGCCGGCCCGGCCTGAAGTCACCAGGACGCTTTGGCTCCGGTTGAACGACAAGCCAAGGGCACCGGTCTGCGTAGCCAGCAGATCCAGGAACCCGGAAGATATCGGCTCCGCCAGCTCAGGGTGTTTTTCGGGCGTGGCGAGAAAAAGAGGGATCTGGTCGGTAAAACCAGGTGGCCCCAACTCGCTCAATACTTCCTCGAAAACCGGAGCCGCCAAACGAAGCAAACGGCGTTGCAAACCAGTCAGCCCTGATCTTTCTTCAATCTCACCAATCAATTCAGGCAAGGCATCTTCGGGCAACGTCGCCATGATGAAGGGTTCAAAGCGAGAATCAAGGACCGAGGACTCGGCAAAACCGGCCACCCCCGCCTTCACCGAAGAAAAAGTCTGAGCTGCCCCGAGCCCGATTGCCGTCACCATACCGGTCCGGTGGATAATGGCTTCATTTTTTGCCATCAAACCGGCCTCCCGTTGAGCAGGAATTCATGCAGGCCGACCTCAACCAGTTCCACTTTCAAGGCCTTCTTGTCACAGGGAAATGCCGCCCGCCAGAGCATGGTCATGCGATCATCATCGGGCTCAAAAAGCACGGTTTCAAGATTGAGAGTCGGGCTTTCATTTTGCCCACCCACCCGAATAGCCAGATCGAAAGCGCACCTCGGCAGGGGGAAACGCAGCGTACCACGAGGAGAAAGATTCTTGAGTTTGACCGGTTCTCCCCCTTGCAGGTAACCGTCAGCAATAAGATCGGGGTTGGCGGCGTTGAAAAAACGAGAATCAAAATCCTTCGGCAGGTATGGTGACCGATTACGCTCCCAGGCCTCGTCATATGTTCCTGCAAAGTCTACTCTTGGTTTCCAATTCGGGGCCACAAAACCGTAACTTGCCGGACGTTTGGAATCCTCGGGGTCCACAAGGTTTGGAGCCAACTTACCCTTGAGTTCCTTCCGACGCTTTGAGGCGCGGAACCCCTGCCCAACCGGGTTTGAATCAACGGCCTTGAATTTACCCTTCTTCTCATTGGTGACGTGGACACCACCGAAGGCCCGTTCGAAAGTGAGAGGCATGATCGTGAATGGTTTAAGAGGACTTTTCGAGGGCCCCAGGAGACGCCCGGTCCACTCCTGTTCACCCACCACGTATATGGTTTTGGCAAGGGGGCCCACCGACAGCGAGGTACCCAAATTCTCCTGAACTTGCTGTCCCGGTGTGTGGGCGCTGCCTACCAGGGCGACATCGGTGGCTGGTTTGGAGAGGTGGATATCCGAAGCATACTTGAGGCTTGACTTGCCTGGTTCACCAAAGAACACGTCGGCCATATGAAGGGGTTGTTGGGTTTCGGCCAGGGTCAGCTCATTGCCAAGACAGAAGGTGGCTTTGATGACCACGTATAGAGTGTCCACTCCCATGGGGTCCGGGGAAAGGCTCAGGGTGGAAATGAAGGGTGTATTGTTGGTTAGTTGGAGCATGGCTGTTTGCTATTCCTCCCTTCGTTTCAGAAACCACTGCGGCCAACATATGCAGAGCCAGCGAAATCATCAATCCCGCAAGCTCTTGGGACAACTGAATCGCAAAAATCCCCTTTTGAATGGATGGTTCTGCGAACCAGCCTTCAGATGGTAGGGAACAGCGATCTGGTACTGGTCTTCATAACTCTGAATCCACTTGATTTTGAAGGAATCCCCCTGCTGGTTCAGGGCTGGAAATTCCGCCATATCCAACAACCGGAAAAGCGCCCATTCACTGGATTCCACCTTGTTCTCCCCGGGTTTTTTACACCCTCCTTTAAGACAGATTACCGCCACTCGCCCAACCACTTCACCAGCCTCATCCGGCCATTCGAATTTGCGACTCTTGGCCAGTCCCCATCGATAGATCAGACTCTCGTTGCCAACCTTCACCAGGGAAGCCCCAAAATCCGGAGCGATACCAGTTCCATTTATGGTCACCAGTTGCTGGGCAGTCAGTGTGCATTCGGCATGGAGTTTCCCCTCTGGAAAAAGGACCTCTGCCAACTGCTTGGATTTGCGTAGTGAATTGATGGAACTGGGACCGAGGGCCAAACCCAGACCATAGACCCGACCGGGAGACTGGTCGTCTTCCAGGAACGAGTTCATCTTCTCATTCAGGAAAACAGGCAGGGCGCCATCGGGTCCGAAGAAATCGCCGTAATCAACCGTGGTGGCTTCCGCATCAGCGTTGAAGCAGGGATACTTCAGGTTCAGGGTGCTGGAGAAAGGGTCCCAGACTTCCAACTTCCATTCCTGGTCCAGGTACTGGGTCGTCACCTCGAGGCAGGTTCGCCAGGCAGCCTCGGCAGGACGGGTCAGATAGACCTGCAGGGCGCGATTGCTTTCGGCACTTCCGAGACGAATGGGATTGGAGTGGTTGTAGGCGAAACTCCGCAAAATGGAGATCGAATTTTCCATTTGTGGCTTTTCGAACACGGATTTGGTGAACTCCATGGTGGTCGAGGGACCCTCTGCCCCGTGCAACTCCCACAGCTTGGTCCTAATACCCATCACGGCGGCCAGGAAATCGTCCTGGGGCGGTTTCCCGTCCTTGGGTGATTTATTCTGGACGAAGGAGTGAAGGGAGACAAACGCAGACTCAATCCGGTCCATGGTCTTGACCACCGCTGAACCCACATCACCTTCCTTTTCCTTGAAACGCAGGTTTTCGGAAACTTCTGAAAGAAGGCGCAGGAAAGGTGAATCATCACCCAGCAACTCATCCATATCGCCGGCCACAATGCCCAGGTCCGTTTCCCTGGGCAGCTCCACCGAGACCAGAAATTCGTTCCAACTCCTCTTGTAGTCCCGCTCATAGGAACCCAACAAGCGGTTCTTGATTCCAGATGCTCGTTCCTCGAACACCTCCTGCAGCAACCAGTCGTTCCTCAGTTCAGTATCACTGTTGATGATCCGGTGGCGGACATGGTCTGTCCAACCGGCCTTGGTAAAGCTGCCGGGAACCGTAACCCTGCCACCACTGGATGGGTCCGGACCCACGGAGATCAGGCCCGGATGTCGAGTGGGGTCAAGCCGGAACCCGGTGGTAAGTTTGTTGATGTCGTTGATCATCCGGTGGTAGAAATTCTCCGGCCGCCAGGTGTCCCGAACAAACTGATTGCCTTTTCTGATGAGATCTCGATCCGCCTGTTTCTCACCACAGAACCTGGCGAAAACATCGGCATGATTCATGGCAAAACGAATGTGATCGTCGACCCTGCCCTCGGCACCACTCTGTCCCCCGGCAAGAACGTCCAGGTTGGCCCACAAATTCCCCAGTTCGTCGGCCATCAAATCCGCATCTTCCCGGTGGGGAGTAAACAGGGTGCGATAAACCCGGTAGCGATTGTAGAATTGTGTGCCACCCACCTCGTCGTCCACATCGGGACAAGGATACTCGAGCAACAACGCCAACTCCTGGCGGCTGGGCACAACCAGAATATCACGCAACCGGTTAAGATAAACTCCAAGGGCGGGCCCTTTCAATTTGTTTCCAGTGTACAAACCCAGATCAAGAGTCAAGGAACGTCTCTTTCCCATTTCATCCAGACGAACCAAGTGGTTTTTCAGGCCATCCAACTCACGCAGGGACTGGTTGATCGCCTTCAGGTCGTTGTTTGCCAGAACCACATTGCCGGCAGCAGAGGTCAAAAGCTTGGTCTTGTTGACCAGAGCCAGGTTGCGACCGAAAGAGACCGTCAGCAGAACACCGAACAAAGCCAGGGCGGCCAAGGCTGTGAACTGAATGGTGCGGCGCAGGATCCTGGCCTGTTGGGCGGCCCCCCGGGTAGGCCTGGCGATGTGGCGATCGGGAATCAAGACCTTTTGGAAGAAATCCTTCAGGAAAAAGGGTCTTCCCGTTGGCAAGGACCGGGTCCGTAAAGAAGTGAAGTCGGTTCCGGGCAACCCCATGACCTGGCTTACCTCGTTGAGCACAACATCAGCAACCTGCCCGCCCCCGCCCGAGGCGACAAAATAAAAGCCCCGCATCAAGGGATTGGAACCGTATGCGTTTTCTTCACAGAGGGCGGTCATGAAACAATCCAAGGGGCTTCGAAGGCCTTGGAACTCCAGGGGAAAAAGGAAGGTGCCATCCTTGATCGCCGGGTTTTCTTCCCTGACCAATCGCATCTGGCGTCGTTTGCGGAGAGCCCGGCTGAGCAGGTTGAACTCCTGGAAAAAGGCCTTCTGGGACCAGCCCAGACTTCCACCGGATTGGCGGAAGGTGGTGCCCCAGATCTGGGCCGACCCTTCTGAACTGATGCCTGAATAATAGTCGTGAAAGCCCAAAAGAAGATCCATTTTGGTGACCATAACGTAAACCGGGAACACCTGGCGAAGGCTCTCCCTCATGGCGTCCAATCGGCGGCGCAGCAAACGGGCCCGGGCGCGGATATCCGATTTGTCACCTTGCAGGAGCTCGGTGACGCTGATGGTGATCACCAGTCCGTTCAGGGGTGTTTGGGAATGATGTTTTCCCAGTAGCTCCAGAAAGGTCTCCCAGTTCTGTTGAACACTCTTATCTTCGGACTTGCGGACAAAACGCCGATCTGCTTCCAGGATGACGGCCTGGTTGGTGAACCACCACTCACAGCTGGGAGAGCTGCCGATACCCACCAGATCCCCTGGACCCTGATCCGGTCTCTGCAGCCCGGAGTGGCGGATGACTTCGGCTTTGCCGGACTCTTCTGTTCCCATGACCATGAACCAGGGTAAAACGTACAGGGCGGCCTTGCCCCCCTTGCCATCGCCCAGACGGGAATCCTTCAACACCTGGATGGCAGCTTGCAATTCCTTGCGGGCACTTTCGCGCGCAGCCTTTTCAGAATCCGATGCCTGAACCACACTCTGATCCGCTTCGATGATCATGGATGTTTCCAGATCCTCGGCCATCTTTTTATTCTTCTTTTTGGCCCGCGCAGCGAGGATCACCTGCACCACGATGAATAGAACCAGCAGAAGCGCCATGGCCGCCAGTCTCTTCCAACCCACCAGGCCTATCTTTGGGCCCAGGAAAAAGAGTAGAAAAAGAAGCACGATCAAAACCATGCTTAATATTGAGCGGGGATTTTTTAGGCTTTTCATCACTAGAGCGATCAAATTCATGGCTGTTCATTCCCTTTAGCTGGGCAAGGTGGGCATGGCTTCGATGACTTGTCCCGTTTGGTAACCGGCCGTGAAGAAGAAAATGGCAAATAGCAAAAGGAGAATTCCGAACCCCAGGGCTGCGAATTTCCAGAAGGGGAAGGTATCCCTGTCCAAAGCAACGGAACGATCCCGAGGTTTACCGTGGGGACTGATTTTCAGCTCGCGGAAATCCCTTGGGTTATAACCCAGTTGGTTCCGCAAGTCGGCAATGATGGCGTCCAACTGGTTCTTTCCGGAGATCCGGTATTGCCCTTGGAACCCCAGGGTAAGACAGAGATGGTAGACCTCCAGGATCTCCCGCTTGAGATTGCCCGCACCACGAAGCGTTTCCAGCTCGGTGAAAAATCGAGACCCACCCCCTCTTTCGCCAAAGAGGGAAAGCTGGAGGGGCTTGTCACGCCAGGTCTCACGATCAGCCCACTGGGAGTTGAGAATGGTCTCGTCCAGGAAAACCACCAGGGCGAATTTGGCAGCATCCAGATCCGCCCGGGTAAAGCCGGCATCAACCCCGCCCTTTTCCATACCAGCCAGGAAATTGTGGATCTGCTGTCGGAGATGATCGGAATTTCCAAAATCACTACTGTTGCGCAGGGACAGGATCAGCGAGAACATTCCCGTGGTGAGATCCAGCATGCTCTTGGACTCGTTGCCGGCCGGTTGAAGATCGGACATGAAGGACTCCCTCGTCGTTGACCGCACTTATTTCATTGCGATGAGTTCGAACTTGCTTTCCCGTAGTCCTGGTCCGCCCAGATAAATGGCTATGGCCCGGGACTCCTTGATCGTCTCCCATGTCTCGCTGTGGGTATCGACCGAGAAATAGGTGCAACCGGCCTTCAGGGGAAAGTCGCGTGGTGGAACCGGAACATGGGTCAGAACCACACCGGGAGTGGCTGTGCGCACCAGGAAATCGATGTTGTGGGGCGACCCGATAATGGTCTGGCTGGGAACCTCTTCGACGACCTGTGCCGCAGGCATGTCCCCTCGTACCGAAAGATACCAGTGGGTCTCCCCCGCCAGCAATCCCTGGTCGACGATTTCGCCGGTGAGCATGGTTTCATCTCGGTGGTCAAGTTCAACTCCCGAAAAGCGTGAGGGCATCACCGTCTCCAGCAGTTTCCTGATCAGGGCGGCCAAACCAACAAAAGTGGAGGCCAGATCAGTATGGTTGTATGCGGGGATTTCACTGGGGTGACGATCCACACCAAAGGTGCAAAGGGCACCCGCCAGTTGAGCCAGGGTTGTGTAAACCCGGTGAGGATGGCGACCGGGAGTTTGCAAATGGTCTGCCACAAGGGGCAGAAAGCTGTTGACCGTGTGCAGGAGCCAGAAATTCCCCACGTCGGAGGTGCCGAATTCCACCATGCCTTCTCCCCGCTGCCTGGTTTGATTGGCCAAGGCGGTGCTCTTGGCGGTCAAGACCTCCAGCAGGGATCCGGTCAAATCGTATATGGGGCCCGATGTACCCATGGACAGGCGAGCAGGAATGAAATCCTGCGAAATTTTGAAATTGGCGTCGGATGAGCGCTCAATTTCCGCCAGCTTCAGAGTGATGTAACCATCAAGATTTTCACCGCTGACCAGAAGTTTAAGGTTTTGCCTACCAATGGTGATTTCCATTTCCTTGCCCGGGTTGTTCAAGTCGTCCACCTGGATCGGCTCGCTCAAATGGCGGGTGGCCACGACTCCCCCCTGACCTGCGGGACGACACTCGGGTACACCTGGTCTCTCGTCGGGAAAGGCCAGGAATACTTCCAGGCGCTTGAGCTTGGTTTCCAAAAAGAGTGCCTTGAACTCTCGGCCGGCCGGGATGGGGTCGATGCCCGGGGCCCGCACCAGGCTGCCATCGGGCAGAATGACCTCACACGTTTCCAACTTTAGACGGCTGTTGCCCAGGGCTTCAAGGTCGAAATCGGCCCGACGAACTCCCCACGCATAGGGCTCGAAGGTTTCTTGCCGAAAGCGCAGTTCGCCATCCCGGAAACGATCACTTTGTTGAAAATGCTGGGGCCCCAGGAACATCCCTTCGGTCCAGACAATGCGGTTCTCCCGACTCATTATATTAGTCCTTCCAACGCTTCATTCATTTGACCGAAAAATTGATCCCTTGCAGGTTCACCGTTTTCTTGAGGCCCTTTTTCTTCAACGGAAAAATGTACCGTCTGCTGTTGACATCTCCTTCGGCACAGAAATTGATCATCATGCCAATGGCCGTCGCACCTTCGGGTCGTGTCAAGGCCAACGTTTCATTGGCACCTGGAGCAAGAGTGACATCATGATAGGAGCCTTCGAGGTCTCCGCCCAAGGCGGCCGTGGGGTCTTCCCAGGTTTCCTCGAAAGCACTGTCGTTGAATACCCGGGCATCCTTCAGGTAAAAGAAACGCAGGATCACCGGATGGCTCTTGTGGTCATCACCACAGGCATTCAGTTGGGCACTTCCATTCAGGGTAATGGAATCGGTCCGCGTGCAGGGGCCGATGCCGACCGTGCAGCATCCTGCCGCACTCAAGGCCAGGACTGCTGCCAGACCCATCAGCAAAATTATCCGACTTTTGACGAACATACCTTCTCCTCATGGCAACAAACATCCAGGGCAATCAGGGTTCCATTTTCCAACCGGGCACATACATTCCTACTTGGCGGGCGGAGGAGGGAAATCGGCCAGGGCGGGCTCCACCACTGTTTCGTCCTCTGAACCACCCAGCAGGATCACCGCCAGAATCACCGCGCCGGCACCGGCTGCCCAGGCGACCGGCTTCATATAAAAAGGTTTTTCCTCGCCGTCTTCATCCTGATCCGCATCGGCCTCGGCTTGCTGACAATCCGTCAAGGCTGCGTTGAACAGATCAACTTCATCTTTGGGGAACATCACCGGATCCGGGATCCAGGTCTGGTCCAGGTTGTGGACGGCACAGAAGTCTTCCTTTGCCTGGGCAACCATCCCCAGTCCCGCGGCCGACCGGGCCCGGATGATGAAGGCATCCCTCTGCTCGGTATCGGAAAGTTGTCCGCTGCCGATCAGGGAAGTCACCAAGTCCATGGCCTGCTGGTACTCAGCAAAATCATAGAGGTCCTGGCCGTGCTCAATATCCTGTTGAACCGTGGCCAGGGCCCCGGGAACCCAGCCGATCCCGGGACTGGTGGTGGACAGAAAAATCAACAACAACACTCCTGCAGTTACCCGCAGTCTCGTTTTCTGCCAGTGTATCAAAGTCATGTCGGTTCCTTTCTTCAGTTGGCGGATTTCATGTCAAACTTTATGAGCAGAGTTTCGTTTTTTACGATTGTGATGCGATACCCTGAATCCGGCGATCCCGGATTGAGGGCCGGCAATTCCACTTTCCCTTTTTCACCGAAGACCCAAGCCTTGTCCACGACCAGACCTGATCTGCGAATGTAAATGATATGCTCCCCCACCAGAACCCGTGGCACATCCAGAGGCGGGGATCCTGAAATTTCAACCCCGTCAAGCAGCACTTGTACCTCGTTGCTGGCCCTCACTTTCAATCCACCCGCGTTGAAGATTTTTCGGCCCAGATTCAGCGTATCGCCAGAGGCAACCTTCTTGTCTGTCATGACGAAACCGCCCAGGGTGGAACCATGGAGGATCCGTATTTCGTGTTCCACCCGAGGCTTTGCTGGTATATAGACCAATTTCTTACTTTCCACCACCAATTCCCCATCCATATACACATCACCGTATGGAACGATCACCACCTTGAAAAATCCGGGATCCGAACTGGGGGCCTGGATGGGAGCCAGTTTAAAGGGAAGAGACCGTTGGATACCTTCCTTCACTCCACGGACTTTGCTCCGGCCAATATAGCCGCGTTTTTGTACCCTGACTTCCCAATCTCCCACTGCCAGGTCATCGGTGGTATGGGGAGTGGTCCCGACCAAATGGAATTTCTTGTCATCCCAACTCATGATGTAGACAGAGGCATCGCTTGGTTCAGAAGTGATCTGCAGGGTTCCCGTTGGTAGAGCCGGAGCGGGCTCCTGATCAGGGGTCTGGTCTACCCCCTGAGCTTCCCCAGTTACCGAACCCGGTTGTTCTGCGTCCCCGGGCTGCTCGCCCACCAGCGTTGAGGGCACTTCCTTGGCCAAATCAACCGTGTTCAAATCTTCAGTGGTCGAGTCAACAGAATCCTCGTCGGGTCGGGGATCTTCCACCAAAGGCACTGCCGGTTCATGGGCCGGCTGTTCCACAACAGCAGCAGTGTTGGCAGCAACCTCGTTACTAGCTTCCTGTTTTGAACCATCCACCCGGGGCCAGAAAACCACAGCAAGAACCATGATCAGGAGCAGGGCGGCGCCACCTCCATACAAGATCAACGGATTCAGTCCATCCAGGAACCGCTTGATGCTATCAACCTTGGGTCTGGAAGGAGCCGCGGACGCAGGAGGTATCTTTGGCTCTTGATGACTGGTGGTCAACACCATGGTGGCCCCCGGATCAAAAGTCGCAGGGCCCTGGTAGGCCGGCACAATGCCGGATTCTTCTGCATTCTTGATCAACTCGGCAATGGCACCTTTGGCCTTCTGGTTGTCAGGTTCCAGTGACAGGACATAATTGAATTCCCGGATGGCATCGTCGATGTTGGACAACCCCATCTTCTGGAAATGCAACCCCTGCTTCATGTGGTTGTTGACGCCCTTCTTCCTCAAGTCCTCGGAAAAACCGATGGGATCCAGGGAAAATTTGGTCAAATAATCACGCTTGAACTTGATGAGAGCCCGGCTGCTGTCCACTTTCTCCATACACTCGGACAGGGAACGAAGAAGCTGCTCCATGTTCTGGAACCGCCGATTGGGATCCTTGGCCAACATGTTAGAGATCAGGGAAACAACTTCAGGGATCAGCAAGGGACATCGCTCCCGGCTCAGGGCAGGAGGATCTTGAGTGATGATTGCCTCTTGAACCTCTGCGGCCGTTGAACCCTTGAAGGGTTTTTCCCCCATAAGCAACTGGTAGGCCATGACCCCGAGTGAAAAGATATCAGTGCGGCTGTCCAGTTCGCGGCCGGCAGCCTGTTCCGGCGACATGAACGAAGGAGTCCCCACCACGGTACCGGGCATGGTCAGGTCAATGTCCAACAGAGGGCTCACTTCGCCGACATTACGGGCCAGACCAAAGTCGGCGATCTTCACCTCACCACGTTTGTGCAGCAGGATGTTGGACGGTTTGATATCCCGGTGGATGATACCCTGTTCGTGGGCATCCTTCAGGCCATAGGCAACCTCCTCCAGGATGGAAAAAACGATTTCGATAGGGAAAACACGCTGCCCGTTGGGCGAATTCTGGATATCGGTCAATATCTGGCCCAGATCTTTTCCATCCACGTACTCCATCACGATGAAATAGATATCGTCCTCGCTGCCAAAATCTATGACCGAGGCGATGTTGTTGTTGCGCAGGGAGGAGGCCGCCTTGGCTTCCCGTTCGAATCGAGCAATGAAGCTTTTGTCCCCAGCCATACCCGGGTGCAGAACCTTGATGGCCACAGGATAGCCCAAGGTCTCGTGAATCCCCTTGTACACGGTAGACATACCACCGGAGCCAATTTTTTCCTTGACCAGAAAACCGTGAAATGATGTCGCCAACTGGTGTCTCCCTTTCTACTCAGCCCAATCGGGCTACCTGGACCGTAATGTTGTCGGGCCCGCCACGTTCCAAAGCCAGGTCTACCAATTTTCGGCAAGCGGATTCGGGCAAGTGCATGGAAACCGTGTGCAGGATTTCGTCGTTGGTTACCGTTTTGGTCAATCCATCACTGCAAATGATCAGGGTGTTTGGCCGTTTGAATTCCATCAGCCCACTCATTTCCACGTCCACATCGTTCTCCTGACCGAACCAGCGAGTCAGCACATTGGCCATATTCTGCATTTCCTCGGGAAGGGACTTTCCTTCCCGGGCGTAATCGTTGGCCATGGAGTGATCATGGGTCAGCTGGATCAGTTCAGCACCGACAGCCATGTAGGCCCGGCAATCGCCTACGTGACCGATGACCAGGGTTTCACCCTTGATGACGGCACAAGTGCAGGTTGTGGCCATGCCCGCATGATGGGGATCGATCGATGATTGCTGGTAGACAGCCCGGTTGGCAGCCAGCATTGCTTCGGATAGGGCATAACCCATATCGGAAGGTTCACCGTTGGCCCGATAGGTCTTGGCCACCACCTCCACGGCGATCCCGCTGGCCACTTCACCGGCAGCACTGCCCCCCACACCATCGGCAACCACCAGAAGATGGGATCCGGCAGGTCCCTCGGGCGGAAAATAGCCAAGAGCATCCTCGTTTATCTTCCGTCGACAACCCAGATCGGTCAAACCTGCGTAAACCAGCGTCAAATCCGCTGGAGTCTGGGAATTATTTCCAAACACCTCAACCCCTTCCAACAAATAAAAGTCACCAAGTTCAGTGTCCTGGTTAGTGCCGCAGAAAAGTCAATTCTACAGCTTTTCCCAAGATAATTTTGTCACCATGACGCAGAATCACGTTTCGAACCGACCGCCCGTTGACTCGGGTTCCGGTCCTGGAACGCAGATCTGTAAGAATCACACCACCGGCTTTTATCCTTATCACCGCATGATGCCGTGAAATCCGCTCATCGGCCAGAACCAATTGATTGTCGTTGTCCGAGCCCATGGCCACTCCCGATAAAGGGATCGCCACTTCTTTTTGCCTGCCCTGGAAGTCCACCAGCAGGAGCCCAGCTTTTCGACTTTTCATCTTCAACAGGAAAACCCCTCCCCCGGCTACCACCAGGACTCCCAAACCGAGCCCAAGCACCAGGAAGATCCCTGATCCGGAAAGGGCCGTTTGGTTGGCAACTGTCGCCGTTGCTGTGACCTCGGTGGAGAACCCGAACGAAATGAACAACTCCACCGGCAGTGGAGGTTCCTGTTTCGGAATCCTCAGCGACCGCATTGCGTCCATCCGGACCAGACTCCGGTGGAGGATGCTCTTGTCAGTGAACGGTATAGATATCCCTCCCGTCTGACGGGCAATTTTCCGCAGTCGAGACAAGCTGCCGGAATTGTCACCCAACTCCAGCACATTGACTGCCACCCGTGTCCTGCGAGCCGCCTCAATGCAAGTGGCCAACGGATGTTCGCTGGATAGTTGCTCATCTCCGTCGGAAATTACCAGCAGGACTTTCCTGACTTGTCCTTCTTGACCCAAAGCGGTGATGGCCTGCAAAAGACAGTCCCACAATCGAGTGGGTTCCTCGCCAGCCAAACCCTCTCGCAAATCGGCTTCCGAGGGGCAGCCATGGCCCGGTTGTTGAAGAGCGGTCATTCGTGACCCGCATCGAAAAAGGGCTCGTCTTGCATCGGTGGTGCCGGAATCCAGATAGCCAACCAGCGGGCCAATCGCCTCCAAGGGAAAACCTCGATCCACCAGCACTGCTGATGACGAGGGATAGCCCCCCGGCTCAGGGGCAAAATACCCCAGGGTGAGCCCGGTTACCGGAGTTTCTCCCAACGAAACCCGGATATCGTCATCCGGCAACTCCAGCAGGTTTCCTTCCTTGTCGATCAGGATCAGCGGCACCAGCCAATCCTGATCATGCGCCGAGAATCCAGGTTCGACCAGAAGAGAAACCTCTGCATCGGCCCCAGTCACCATCGTCGGTAATACCAGGAGAAAACCCAGAAAAAACCAGACCACCAGAAAGAAGGGTGTGTAGCTAATTAGCCAACGCACGGACAACCCATCCCCTTTAAAGGCACTGTACACCCTTTGACCACCTTCTGGAATTGAAATTCTTCTCAATTCCATCATTAATCCATTGCCAGACCAAATACTTCCGATCTTCGCATGACAATGGCCGCAGCCAGGAACCGTGGGACATATTCCACTGTTTCCGGCTTCAGACATCCGCTATCTTTCCCCACCACATCCCAGAACTTCCAGGTGGAGCGCCAATCTCCATATTGTTTCAGGCACCGGGCCATGCCGTTTTCACCTTTGTTGTAGGCAGCCACGGCACACAGAAAGGCGTTGGGGCCGAACATGTTGAGAAGTGACTCAATATATTGGCAGGCTGCGACAGTGGACTTTTCCGGATCAGTCCGTTCATCCACTTCGTCATCGACCCGCAAACCGTAGTTCCGTCCGGTGGACGGCATGAACTGCCAGAGTCCCCGGGCTTTGGCCGAACTGGTGATCGAAGTCTGGTAGCCGCTTTCGATAAATGGAAGATAGGCAAAAACTTCCGGAAGTCGGTGCTGACGCATTTGATTCTTGATCATATCCAAATGAACCCCGGAACGACGAATCGTTCGTTCGGTGAACCCCCGCCGGGGGCCAGTCCAGAATTCGATAAAACGAGCCACTTCCACACGCATCTGTTCGGGGATGGGCCGGCGACGAGTGTCGATACCGAATTGGGCTACCAGAAGTGAAAGTTCCACGTCCAGGTCAAAAGCGACCACCTGAGGTTCCGATTCCTCCCCGGCCGGAGTTGTGTTTTTGGCAGTTTCCGTTTCGGGTTCAGCATCATTTCCCAGTTCCGAACCACTGGCTACGGGCGGCGTATCCAATGATTCGTACAGCGCGAAAATTTCCCGACCATTCAATTCACGGGCCACTCGATGATCAACCGACACCTGTAGAAATGCCTCCCGAAGATCGGTGTCGGTACCTTCGTCCAGAGGCAAAATGTCTGCAGCCACCAGGGAACGCTGAGCCACGGCGAACTGAGCCCGGGCCACCTCCGTGTTCCTGGGTTCGTCGTCACACGCCCGCACGGCCTCAACCAGACTTTCGGAAACCTGGGCCATGTACATCTCCCTGGTCCAGAGACGTTCCACCCCATTGGTACCGGTACGGAACAAAGCCGGCAGGAGAACCGCCAGGACCAGAAGAAAAGCTGCACCCACGAGTCCGTTCGTGAGGAATCGGGTGGGAAAAAAGGTTCTTTTCACCCGAAAGGCATGGTCGCCAAAAATGACTTCGTCACCCGGATTCAAATCGGTGCGCCGGATGGTCTCACCGTTGACCACCGTGCCGTTGCGCGAACCGCTATCCATGATGCTGGTCCGGCCGTTGGCCCTTTCGATCCGGGCATGGATACCCGATACCCGGGGTTCATCCAGAACAATGTCGGAAGTGACGTTGCGGCCAACGATGGTCAAATTGCGACGAAGAAAAAAGGACCTGCCACCGGCAACCGGCTGCAGGCCCAGACAGAAAAAACGGGATTGGAAAGCAGATGACTCCGGCCCGAGAGGCAGATGAGAATTGACCTCAAGGCGAAACTCAATCGTCCCACCAAAATTCACCACAGCCCCATCTTCGAGGGCGGACTCCCGGATAGGATCCCCATTGACGAAAGTCCCGTTGAGAGAGCCCTCGTCCCTGACCCACCAGGTTCCATCCTGATTCCACAGAACTGCGTGACGTCGACTGAGATTGGGATCGTCAATGATCAAGCAGTCCGACCCCTGCCGCCCCAAAACAAGAGGTGAACCGAGAGAAAGGTTGATGGCGGGTAATTGGTTTCCAGGTCCCGGCACAAGACGGGCCACAGTTGCATTCGGATTCATTACCCGCCTTTCTTCGGTTTGGGGACCTGCTTCCGCAGGTCGGGCACAGTTTAAAGAGCCAGACTCTTATAGACCAACCTGACCTGCCCCAGCTTGACCTGATCGCCATCCTTGAGAGCGATCTCGGACACCTTGGAATCGTTGACAAAAAGCCCGTTGAGGGATCCCAAGTCCCGCAACCAATAGGCTCCGTTGCGAAAACTGACCTCCGCATGCTGAGCAGAAATGAACTTGTCTCCTGGCAGATGAATCTCGCAGGTTGGATTCAGTCCCAAACGGACCGTTCCAGTGGGCAAGCGAAAGTCCTCCCCCCGCAATGGGCCGTCGATGACAACCAGCCAGGCTACAATTGCAACGATGCTGACGGGCTTGTTGAGTACCTGGGTAACTTCGTCCGGGGCCAAACCGTTTGGATCATTGGGCAAAGGAGGCAGTGGCGGAGCAATATCCTGGGACGGTGGTGCGGGCGGCCCGGGTTGAGGTGAGGGGCTTGGTGCTACAGGCGGCCCGGGTGGTGCAGGGGGTCCTGGTGCGGCGGGCGGCCCGGGTGGTGCGGGTGTCGCTGCCGAAGGAACCGGCGGCACCACGGTAGGCCGGTTGACCATGGTGATGTCATCATCCAGGTAGGACGGTGCCTGAGGGGGAGGCACAGGCGGATAAGTCGGCGGTCGCGATACCGACTGAGATGGCGGTGTTGAAGGCCGTGTCGGAGGCCGTGTTGGCGGCGGTTCCGGGTATGGATCCTGATTCGGGGCAGGGGCGTCCGACAAGCCGGGCAGGAACTCCCCACTGGTATCGATGTCTTCGAATTGCAACTCATCAGAATGATCGGGCGAGTTGTTCCCACGACCTTTCTTCTTTTTGAAAAAATCAAACCCCATGGCCAAGCCCCAACAATCTCTGGAAGTCATTCCGGGTGTGTGATCACCACGGCATTGGTTTGTTCATTCCTCAGCGTACCAGGGTCATCTTCCCGGTTTGCTGGAATTCGTCGGTTTGCATCCTGCTGAAATAGACGCCGGCCGACACACCGCGGCCTCCATTATCCAGGCCGTTCCAGGGAACCTCGTGCAAACCGGCTTCAAAATCATCGTCTACCAAATTTCGGACCAGGCGGCCCCTGACATCAAAGATGTCCAGGCTGACGTGGCTGGTCCGAGGCAGGGTGAAACCCAGGGTGGTCTTAGGATTGAATGGATTGGGATAGGCCAATCGAAGTGCGAAGGGACGGGGCAGACTCAGCTCCTGCTCCTGCACGAACCCGGGCTCTCCGACCACCAGGCGCAAGCGGGTTTCTCCACCGCTTGGCACCCGCAAGACAACCTGTTCAGATTGACGCAAATCCATTCTTCCGTCCTGGGTCAACAGGTACACCCCGTGTTCTGCTGGGACATCGGCAATGCCTGAAATTTCCAGTTCCATCAGTCCGCCACCCAAACGTCGAAGAACCAAATCCCAGGCCACTCCCTCGGTGAAGGGAGCCCTCATATCACGCCGTAAGGCGTGAGTTTTTTCATTTTCGTAAATCTCGAAAAACAGACTCACGTCACCCGGAAGAGCGGGAGGTTCGAAGGAGTCCAGGGCATCGATCCCGGCTGCCCCTTCCGGGGAAATTGCCGCGATGTTTTGCCGGTCGAAGCGATCCTCATACTCCACACCCAGGGTTATGGCCCACAAGGTGCTGTCCTGCTTGGGCTCCTTTAATTCGGACCCTACCTCTTTTTTGGTAAAAACAGTAGGTGGAATGGTCAGGGTGGAGGAGTTCAACCCGGAGTTGATAACCCAGTACCCCTGCCAGGGGTTCATCAGAGGCACATTGTGCACATAACCACCACCGGCCCGGGCCACAAGGTCTGTGCCGATGTTGGGCCCTAGGGTAACGGCCGACCAGGGAATTTCGAAGTTGTAGGGTGTGGCAATCTGATTCCAGCCAGGTTCCATGGTCACCACAACAGACCCGACAGTGCTGGTGCTCACTCCGGTGGCCGTTACTTGAGCCGAATTCTTGTGGATCAACCAGTAACCGCGACCCGGAGCATGGGCCGCTATGTTCGGAAATTCGCCATAGGTCGAATTCAGAGGATTCCAGCGTCCAAAACGCCACTTGCTTGGGTCATAGGCCCCAAAAGTGTTGACCATTATTTCGCCAATGCTCAGGTCGGGAATGAAGGGGATACCCATCATCACGTACTGGTTGGCCACGGGGATATCCAAGGCCTCATCAACCATCACCACTGAAGTGAAAGCCGGTTCGGCAGGAGCGCTGGCAGGAAAGAAAACCGGATTACTGCTGGAGCCGCTCGATACAAAGTATTGAAAGCCCAAGTCTCCCAAAAAATCGCCGGGAACCGTCGCCTCGAAGGTTCCGGTCTTGGCCACACTCTCGGTCATGACCGCGACCTGGTACGTGTCCTCGTCTCTCAAGCGATAATGCAGATTCACGGGGAAAGAACCCGGATCACCTTCGATGTTTATGGAAATGGTGTGATCCTGACCTGCATCGGCCGGGCCACTGGAGGGTGCATCAGGGATGGCCAGATCCACCTTTTCCCAAGAGGCCACCCGAAATCCGGGATGGTTGCCAGCGGCAGTAAAAGACCCGGCCATAGTCAACAAGTCGCCATCCACCAAACTGGACCAGGCCCAATTGTTAAATCCCGAACCTAAAGCATGCCACCGCAAATCACCGTAGAAGGCCACATTCTTCGCCGGTAGACCGCTACCCACATTTGAGAAAAATCCGCTGACCACAACCCCATTCTGGTAACTCCCTATATGGTAGACATTGCCTCCGACACCTTCAGCAAAAACCGACCAATTGGAATTTGACAATCGGACCAAATTGTCTCCACTCGACAATTCACCGAAGGTCTGAAAAATTCCACCCACCAACAAGTCGTTGTTGAAAATCTCAAAATCATAAATGACATTGCCACCATCAATCTGGGAACCCGGATACACATCCCACCCAGAATCGCCCAAGCGGAGCATGGCGTTTCCCGGCTCGCTGATTTGGCCGCCGACAAGCAGATCACCCTGGTATTCGATGGCAGCGATGAGCAGACCAGAAAATCCCCCCATGGGGCTCCAGGAGTTGCCGTCCCAGGCAGCCGTGCACTGGGGTTCACCAACAGCAACCAGCTTTCCATCCCAAATGGTGAATCTGACAACACCGTTGCCCGTAGGAGCCCCGACCCCTGCGCCCAGCTGGCGCCACTGGGTGCCATTCCAGGCGGCAACACAGTTGATGTCCAGACCGTCGATGGACGTGAATCTCCCACCGGCAATCAGTTCCCCATCATAGATGGCAAGATCGAATACCAAATCATTGGGCCCTTCTGTCTGGTACAAAGGACTCATGGCGTTGCCAGCCCAGTGAGCCAACCTGGTGATGGAGTCGGTTCCGGCAGTTAAGAAGTCCCCGGATAGGGCAATCCCACCATCCCAGAACTGCAATCCATAGACAGAGGAATCAAGCCCTTGGCCACCATCACTGGTATCAGCAAAAGCAGAAGACCAATGCTGGTCCCCTTCCTGGCGCAAACCGCCCCAAATGCTAAAGAAATTTCCCTCACCCTGCCCTGTGATCGATTCATCAATCAAGGTCTCCCCATCAAACCGAACGATCAAACCATTGTCTCCGACAAAGACGACATCGGTGGAAGAGCTGCCAAAAACATCGTTAACCGCTACTCCAGCAGGCATTCCCACCATCTGACTCCAGGTGGATCCATCAAAGTGCAACACGTCAAGGCTTCCGACCACATAGATATCGTTGGGACCTGATCCCCAAACCCCTTTATAGTTCCCCTCGGTCACTGGTATTTCTTCGCGTTGCCAGGAGTTTCCATCGTAATGCAAAATCACCCCAGCTTGTCCCACTGCGTAGATATTATGGGTGCCGGTTCCCCAGATTCCCTCAAGGTTTGTCGTCACACCACTGATCATGGGGGTCAGATTCTCACCGTCGAAGTAGCCAATACTTCCCCCAGATCCCACCATGTACAGGTTTCCGGCAGAAGGGCCCCAAAGTTCGCGGCCGGCCAACAACAACGAATTGGATGCAGCCAATTCCCAAATATTTCCATCGTAATGGTAAAGGTTCGTTGTATTATTTTCCTGACCTACGGCAAATACGTCGTTGCGGTCGAAACCCCAAATATCAAAGACCATTCCAGAGAAATCTTCCGGACCCCAAACTCCGTTATGATAGCTAAAGATCCCCCCGCCCCCGAAACTGTGGCCGGCAATAAAAATATCCTGACCATCGAGACCCCAGATACCACGAAAATCCAAAGGATTTGAGATTTCTAATGCCCAATCGCCACCTTTGTCGCTCCACAGGCGTTGCCCGTCCCATTCTTCAACGAGGAAATAGTCGAACCCCGATGGGGAAATGGCCTTCTCCCCCAGGATTGCCGGAGGGCTCCCTTCAAGATTTAATGGGAGAGGATGATCACCGGCTAGGGCGCCAGAATTGGTGATCACCAGAAGAGCGACAACTGAAAGCAAGCAGGAAATGACGAAAAGTGCTTTCTGGGACAGCATGGAAAACCCTCCAATTGGTGTAGGAACTTCTTTTTACAATTTTACCTTACCTGAAGGGTCTCCCCCTGTCAAAAGTCAAACTCCCTAAAACAAACATAAATTTACCCCAATTGGCGAGTCGGGTTCGACATCAATGTATCAAAATGGCACGCCAGCCCTGTTGGTCCAGTGGGGCCAGCTGCCATAAATGGTCAACAGCCATTATTGGCATTTTCCTAGTTCTGGATAATTTTTGAACCCTTGAGAACGACATCTCCAGAACCTTTGACGCTTATCTTTTTTCCACTGAGAGTGATGTCCCCGTTCTTCTTCAGCACGAACTTGGCACTCCCAACCTTGATGCTCAACTCGTCCTTGGCCTCGATTCCAATTTTCTTGGCCTTCAGAACCCAGCCGTCCTTGGTCTGCCAAGCTGATGAACCATCCACACTGATGGTGAGATTTTTTCCGACGGTGACGGAGCTATCTTTCCCCACGGTGATGCTTTGGCTTTCTCCAACGTTGGTGGAATCGTTTTTCCCGACATCAAGAGATTTGTTTTTCCCAACAGTAAGGGAATTGTTGTCGCTTACCGATACTGTTCGATTCTTTCCAACGGTCCCCGAATAATTCTCTGCCACACTCAAATCCATATTTTTGCCGACGGTCTCACTGCAACTGCCACCAACCGATACGGACCGGTCCGCCCCCACCGAAAGGTTCATTTTTTCACCGACGGACTCCTGATGGTCGCTACCCACGGTGATCGATTTGTTTTTTCCGATCGTACTGGTCTGATCGGCCCCCACGTCCTCGGTATCATTATTCTCCACCACCCGCTTCATGTCCTTCTCGGCATGAATATAAATTTCCTCGCTGTCCTTCATATCCTCAAAACGGATCTGGTTGAAGTTTTCGCCAGTACCTTTCTTGGTGCTGCGAGTCAGGATACCGCTCTGGGTTGGTCCGTCGAAGGGAATGGGCTGGGCCGCATTGTAAACCCGGCCCGTTATCAAGGGACGGTCCGGGTCCCCGTCCAGGAATTCCACCACCACTTCCTGACCCAATCTCGGGTGGAAGAGAATTCCCCATTTCTTGCCGGCCCAGTTCTGGGACACCCGCACCCAGCAGGAACTGTTTTCATCTGCTTTGCCATATCTGTCCCAGCAAAATTGAACCTTCACGCGTCCGTGCTTGTCCACATAGATTTCTTCGCCATCGGGCCCCACAACCAGGGCCGTCTGAGCTCCGGGAATACTGGGGCGCGGTGTAAACCGGATCGGCCGAAAGGGCACGTCGTTGGGAATGCAGGTAATCTGATTCCCGTAACGTGCCGGTTCATCCGACTCCCCGGCCAAGGAGGATCTCTGTTCCAGATCATGGGTAACGGCGACCAACAACCACGACCGGTTGAAGTCTTTCCTGGGATGCCCATCCAGGCTGAAATAGAATCCCGGCAGGAAAAAGCGACACTTGCTGGCCCCGTTGGCAACGATGGCCCTGGCATCACCTTCTTCCATGCGCAGCTTCACCAGGGATTCTCCCTTGGCCAGCTTGCCCTCCTCTTCACCACCCAGGTTCACGAACTTCCCAGGATAGTCGAAGATCTCGTACCCGTCGGTTCCACTCTGGCTCAGTGTGCTGAAAGATTCGACCGAAAGGTCGGTGGTCGGATCGAAAAAATTGAAATCAGTCATGGAGTAGCGACCTGGCTGCAACACCTCTTCTACCCGCCAGGAATGAACCCGATCTTGGCCACCCTCGGTCTGGGCGCCGGTGGTGAACAGAGCCGAGTCCATGCCGGGAACCGGGCTGCACTGTTCCGCCGAATCTCCCAGCACCAGGACATGCCGGGATTTTTCGTGTTCGAAGAAATAGAAAATTCCTGCGGCTTCCATCAGACGACTGACAAATGTAAAATCAGTTTCCTGGTACTGCACACAATTGACCAGGGGATCGTAAGTGCCGCTCAGCCGGATATCGAAATCCGAAAACCCCAGGTTATCGAATACAGCCTTGACAATGTCCGGCACAGTCATGTTCTGGAAAATCCGGCAGTCTTTTCGGCGGGAAAGGAACCAAAACCAAGGGACGACTTCAGCCCAGTAGCGGGCAGTGATCTCAGCCGTCTCCACAGGAACATCCGGAGTATCGATCTGGCAGAATCTGGATACGAAACCATTGATCTGCCGCACCCGATTACCAGCCAACTCTATTTCCATCGTTACATTTTTACCGATGATATCCTGGAAATCAATGGCGGTATCCTTGGACACCAGGTCCATTTCGAACCTGAAGAGCTCGGAAATCCCTTCCCTGCCCCTCAACTTGCCGACCAACAACAAGTCATCGGCCAAGGGTGTTTTCAACCGGCATATCTTGTTTTTCTGCAATTCACCCATGACGACTCC
Organism: Candidatus Krumholzibacteriota bacterium; assembly: GCA_024275485.1. Classification (GTDB taxonomy): domain Bacteria; phylum Krumholzibacteriota; class Krumholzibacteriia; order LZORAL124-64-63; family LZORAL124-64-63; genus LZORAL124-64-63. The sequence continues at coordinate 58,265 of JAJRZA010000028.1, forward strand.
AGCCCCCGTTCGTTCATTCCACTTCGTATTGGAAACTTCCGCCGTCGTCGACGGAGACCTTCACCCGACTGCAGGATTCACCCTCGGCCATGCGCGCCAGGAACTCCCTGGAAATTTCGGGCAAAAGGCTGCGGGTCAGAATATGGTCGATGTTTCTGGCGCCGCTGGCAGGGTCGGTGCACAACTTTACCACTCCAGCGAGCAGATGCTCGTCGTAAACCATCTGCGCTCCATGATTGGCCGCCATGCGTTTGCGGATCTTGTTCAGCATCAGCTCCACGATCTTGGTCATGGCTTCACCCTGAAGCGGGAAGTAGGGAACGGTGATCATCCGCCCCAGAAGAGCCGCCGGGAAGGCCTTCAAAAGCTCGGGTTTGAGGGCTTCGGCCAGGCCCTGGGTTTCCGGAATGGTATCCGGGTCGTCGCATAGGGCCATGGTCGTATCGGTGCCGACGTTGCTGGTCAACAGGATCACCGTATTCTTGAAATCGATCTGCCGACCCTCGCCGTCCTCAAGCAAACCCTTGTCGAAGACCTGGAAAAACAACTCCATGACATCGGGATGGGCCTTCTCTACCTCATCCAACAAAACCACCGAATAGGGTCGACGGCGAACGGCTTCGGTCAAGACCCCGCCTTCACCGTAGCCAACGTACCCTGGAGGCGAGCCCTTCAGGCTGGACACGGTGTGGGATTCCTGGTATTCGGACATGTTGATGGTGATCAGATTCCGCTCGCCGCCGTACAGGGTTTCGGCCAGGGCCAAGGCTGTCTCGGTTTTTCCCACACCGCTGGGTCCAACCAAAAGGAAAACTCCGATGGGCCGTTCCGGATTGTCCAGGTTGGCATGACTGGTGCGGATGCGCTGGGCGATGGCTTCCAGGGCGTGATCCTGACCGATGACCCTGGCCTGCAGTCGGCCGGCCAGGTCCAAAACGGTTTGAATCTCGTCGGCCAGCATTCGACCAACCGGAATGCCGGTCCAGCTGCCAATAACTTCGGCCACCACCTGGCCTCCGACCTCGTATTGCACAAGGGGGGTTTCCCCCTGCAACTCGTTCATTTCCGTCTGAAATGTTCTCAGCTGCTTGCGCAGGTCTTCAAGAGCTGCATCCGAAAGGGGCTCGGGTGGCTCTTCTTCATCTTCGTCATTTTCAACAGGAAGATGACCAGTTGCCTGCTCCAGTTTTCCACGAACCTCCACGATTTTTCCTACCAATTCCATCTCGTCCTGCCAGCGCTTTTCCAGGGTCTCCAGTGCAGATTGATCCGCCTCCTGCTCCCTGGCCAGTACATCCAGTCTTTCGGCGTGTTCCATGCCCAAGGCCACTTCCCGTTCCAGAACCCGTTCTTCAACCAGAATGCTGTCCAGACGGCGCCGCATATCCTCCACCGCTGCCGGTGTTGCGTGAATACCGATCCCCACCCGGGCGCAGGCCGTATCCAGCACACTCACCGACTTGTCGGGCAATTGCCGGGCCGGGATATAACGATGACTCAGGCGAACCGACGCATGCACCGCATCATCGAGAATGCGGACACCATGATGCTGTTCCAATTTGACTGCCACTGCCCGCATGATCTTGATGGCTGCGTCCTCGTCAGGCTCCTCGATTTTGACCACTTGGAACCGACGGGTCAGCGCCGGGTCCTTCTCGAAATATTTTTTGTATTCCGCCCAGGTTGTGGCTGCCACGGTGCGAAGTTCTCCCCTGGCCAGGGCAGGTTTGAGCAGGTTGGCCGCATCATTTTGCCCTTCGGTTCCACCGGCCCCGATCAAGGTGTGGGCTTCGTCGATGAAAAGGATGATGGGAGTGGCGGACGAACCGACTTCCTGGATGACCTGTTTGAGACGGTTTTCAAACTCACCCTTGACCCCTGCACCAGCCTGAAGCAGGCCCAGGTCCAGACTGCGCAAGGCCACGTTCTTCATGCTCGCAGGCACGTCTCCAGCAACGATGCGCAAGGCAAACCCCTCGACCACCGCGGTCTTGCCCACGCCGGCTTCACCCGTCAGGATGGGATTGTTCTGCCGCCGGCGAGTCAGAATGTCGATAATCTGCCGGACCTCTGGATCACGGCCCAGCACCGGATCTATGTTGCCGGCCCTGGCCTGGGCCGTCAGGTCGACGGTGAATTGATCCAGGGCCGGGGTGGGGCTGCCGCCCTCGGGTCCGCCTTGGGTATCCAAGTCGCGGTGGGTGCCCGCATCAGCGGAGAAGACCTCCCGGTCCTCCGGTGAACCCGCCACGATCTTGTTGAAATCGGCCTCCAGGGTGTCGATCATGATGTTCTTGATCAGACTGCTGGCATCCTGCAGACGGCGGTTCAAGTTACGATCATTGAGTGCGGCCAGAAGCAAATGGCCGGTCCGAACCCTTGATACACCCTGATTTATGGATGCCTGCACCCAACCGTCCCTGACCAGATCCTCGATGGTCGGGGCCAGGGAGGGACGACCACCATTGCCGCGTTTGAACTGATCCAGGGCCAGTTCCAGATCGCGCAGGAAACGGTCTGGGGCAATTTCGAAATGACGCAGGATGCGGGGCAAATCGCCGTCGGCGGTGTCCAGGGCCTTGGCAAACCAATGCTCCATGTCCACCTCGTAATTGGTCCTGGCCAGGCACAACCCGGCTGCTCCTTCAAGATTGCGTCGCGCGGTGTCAGTAAGCTTACCAATCAGTGATTTGAGATCGAGCCCCATGGTATCTACCCTCCGTTTTCCTCTTCAAGTTTAAAAAAATCAAGCCGACGATGGAGCATCCCTACCCATGATCTCGCCGTCTACAACAACATCTGAAGGATCCTCCGCCAAATTATCACAATGCAACCAGGTCGTCCATCCGAGCCGGGGAGCCTCCTGTTCACCCGCCGAGCCCAGGCACAGGCCAGGGGCATCGGAGGCCTTCAGGATCAATTGGCAATCAAAATCGAATTCGGGTCCCACGGATAAGGCCGTCATCTCGGCCAGAGGCCTGGCGCCACATCCGGTGGGCAGGAATTCCTGGAACTTGGACCAACTCAAAGGGCCCAGTTTCAGCCGAATACGGGACTGGGCCAGACGCACCTGTCGACCCAGGTGGATATCAAGGCCCAGCCCGCAAGAAGAGACCCCCAACCGACACCGCTCGGAATCTTCGATGGTGTACCACCAGGGAAAGAACTGCTGAACTTTGACTGGAATCTGGAAATAATTGCGGATTAGCTCAGCCAATCCCGCTGCCGAAATGGCGCGCCCCCGGACCGCGTACGCCCGCGCCAACAGGGCCTGCTCATCAACCTTGAGTTGGTCGGTCAATTTCCCGGACCCCAATCCCATCAGGGCAAAAACGGCCTTCTCGAAGATGCCCGTTTTGCCGACCGGTGAACGTTCATAGGCCACCGCAAAACGGTATTTTTCCCAGGCACGATAGAAAAGGGAAGCCAGACGATGGTTGAAAAGATCCAAAAAGCGGGACAGGGCAAAGTCCTTGTTCCGCTCCTGAGCCAAAATCATTTCGGAATAAGACAGGGGCAGGGATCCATAGCTGACAGGCGAGGCCACTCCCATAAAGGCGATGGTCATTTCAGATGATTGATCTTCGTCTTCCCCGAGTTTGATATCCACCACATCACTGGGAGGAAAGCCAAGCGAAACGTGGCTTTTGAATTTGACTACCTCCTGTCTTGGATCGTCCCCGGTGCCCACCATCTCACAGTTCGGGCATTGCCGCTGCAGCAAGCGAACCGCTTGAAAGAAGTCGAACTTGTATCCCTTGTCCCGCAGCAGCCTGGTCAGACCAGGGGCGTTTCGCCGGCGCGTGGTGGCCATCGCTTCAACACCTCCTGTCGTTGCCTGACTTCGGCAACAGTCTGGGTGAAGGAGTTGAGGGAAGTATAATGGGACAGGAATCGCTCCAGAACCGATGCAAAAAGAAATACCCCGCTGCCCGCGAATCTGGCCTCGTCCAACTCCAGGGTTACCTCGATTCCCCGGGTCAGGAGCCGACCTTCCGGTACGCTGATTTGCCGCAACACGCCCCGCCATTTCAAACCCACAAGGCCGTTGATCCGTTGGCGTGTCACCGGTGTGTCGGAGAAGTCCAACAGTGAAAGCATCTCGCGGAATGCCACCGGGCCATCACCCTGGCGGCCGCCCCTTGATTCCAGCAAGGAAAGGTGGTTCAAGCTGAGCAGGGAAATTAGCCGCCAAAAAGTATCTCCCCCCAGAGGCAATCTCAGCACCGCCGTGGGTTTGCGCAAAGTATTGATCCGGGCCACACCGGGCTGCCCTTCGATCCTGAAATCGCCACCCCGATTGCCCATGGGCAACAATTCGGGCAACTCCCGGTTGCTGCACAGGGTCTTGATCATCAAGGTTTCCCCGGGGATTTCGTGAAGCTCCTCTCCTTGCCCGCCAACCAGGGTCAGATGCAGTTCCGACCCGGAATCACCTTTTACTCCGGATGGTTGGCGCGAGGCCTGCCAAAAAGCCACTGCGTCATCGCTGCCGTCTCCGTGTCGCAGAGCAAAAAACGGGCGGTATTCCCGGGTCTGGCCCGAGTTTGGATCCACCGTCTCCACCTTGAGAATGGAATTGACTTCGAATCCAAGGGGATGGTGACCATCAGGAACCACACGATATTCACTGCGGGTGTGCTCGAGAATCAGGGGGTCGGCGGTGTGGGGAAAAAGATTCACCGCGGGAGTGCAACCCAGTTTCAGGTTCTCGACTCCCAATCTGGATTCCAATTCCAGGGGCAGTTTGTCCAGGAGGATCAGGATTTCCATTTCCCGGCCAATGCCGGCCAGGGCCTTGCTTTCCAATCCCGCCAGGTCAGCGAACAAGAACTTGTCCGGGAAACAGAAATACTCTTGAAGCAGACGATGCCCCAGATGGCCGGATCCACCGTATTCGAGCATACCCTCATGGGCGTCAAAACCAACTGGCCGAATATGATCCGGAGGCAAGAAGGTGCCACTGGACCCCACCCGCGAAGCCTCGGGATCACTGTGGCGAGCCCGCACGATCATGCCCAGGGGATTGCGGAAGAACAGCTCGTAAAGTTTGTGGGCTGTGGTCGCGTTGCCGTCGAAGAAGAAACGCAGGAACTTCAAGGCCAAGGCCGAAAATGGATGCCCCCCCCGCGTTTCGAGTTGGATGCGGATGGCTGCCACCGCGTCATCAGGACACAGGGGACTTCCCTTGTCCAGGGAGATGACATCAACTGCGGACACTTTCACTGGCCACAGCGTAACAGGAAAGCAGGTGCGGAACCGGCATCGAACCCCACCTACGGCTGGAGTATGCAGTTGGCTGTGATGGGAAATGGTCATGCCGTTGGTATCTTCGGCCCGGTCGGGGTCAGCTTCCATTTGCACGATTGTCATGGATGGAACCGGAGCCAGATAGTGTGGCTGCAGCAGGGAAAGGAAAGCGCCGGTAATTTCGGGAAAGTCGTCGTCCAGGCGCATTTGCACCCTTGCCGTGAGCATGGCGAAGGCTTCGATCAATCTTTCAACGTGGGGATCTTCGCACTTGTCGGGCTCAATCAGAAGCTGTCCGGCGATGGCCGGATAGCTCTCGGCGAAATCCCCCATCTCCCGGCGGATAAATCTGAGTTCCCGTTCGTAATAGTGTAGTAGTTCGTCACGCATGTCATTCCGCTGTGGTGATCGCTATGGCCCCGCTGTCCATCTCGATATGGGTATCAAATGAGACAGGAACCCGCACCGGGTCCACATGCAAGATGCCTCGAATACGGAACTGGGCTTGCAGGCCCTTCATTTTTTCGCTGGCGATGTGATCCACCATCACGGAGCGTGGCTCCAGGCGGGGTTCAAAACGCCGCACCGCCTCCTGGATCAGGCCGCAGATGTTACCGCAATCATCCCCGCTGGCAGCGGAGAACTGGGAAAAATCCGGAATCCCGTAATTGAGTATGGAAGACCGGGCCTCGGGAAAGTCGTCAACAACCATGTTCAGGGGCCGTTTGGTATTGAGCAGCCATTCGATGTCTCTCAGAACGGCAAACTTGAGGTCCTCCACACTGATGCGCAAGTCTCCAACGGCCCGGTGACCACCGGTGCCCGCCAGACGGTCCAGGACCGAATGACGCAATACTTCCCTGGAATCATGACCCGCCAAAATGGACCCCTAATTTCCTATCCGGACAATCCGGACCACACTATGGTTTTTGGTTTTCGGCTTCATCAAACGAGAGGTCACGCAAAGCCAGGATGGGTAGCTCCTGCACCTGCCCTTCAGCGTCCTGCCAGGCCAAAATCCGTTGTCCGCAGCCACGGAATATTTCGTCTCCCTGATCAATCCATTCGGTGATCGCTCCGGTGGTGCAACGCGGATCCTCGCCTTCGGCACTGCCCACGTAAAGAGCAGGAATATGCACCGAGGATTCCACACCCTTCAGGTCGGTCAGCCTTGCGGGGATCCACAACAAGTCAAGAAGGTGCCCGGGAGCGTCCATTTCCAGTCTTCTGATCCGCTCAAAGGGCAGCAAAACGTGGCGGCCTCCAGCAAAGATCTCCAACACCGAACCGAGGGAATCGTCCAGATCACGCAATGCGGTGAATGGTTTTCCGTTGATCTCACCGGTCAATTCCGGTTGGGCATCAATGGCCTGCTCTATGGTAGCGGCAGCGGGCTCCGCATTGTCTCCACCGGCAGCTTTCAGAGCAACCAACCGCAATTGAAGGTGCTCCGGTGGATTCGGAGGCAAGAGCGGATCAGCACCGTTGCCATAAACCGCACGCCTTTCCTGCTCCGCAGCCAACAGGTTTATGTAGACGGCCTTGGCCCGCTCCAGTTGTTCATCTCCGACACCCAGGGCGCCCAGTTGACGCCTGGCCCGGTGCAAATCACCACTGAAGGCGACCAAGGCGAAGAGCCGATAACGGCTCTCCGCGTCGGTCGGTTTGGCCTTGACTGAAGCGATGGCCTCGGCAATGGCGATTTCCAAATCACCGCTGCCAAGAACTTCTTTCAGGTCGCTCAACCCTAAACCTCAGCTTCGTTGGTCACCCGGTTCCAGGAACCGACGTTTTGACCAGCTTCCGAAGTCCAGGTCCACTCGATACTGTCGTACTGGATGCCGAAGGTTTCATGGACCAGGGCATTTTCATCATTGCTCTCATGGGTGATGGTCTGGATGTCGATACCACGCATGTGGTACTGCATGTAGACGACCTTTTCGGTAGCTTCCGACGCAATCTCCGTCCCTGTAGCCTTGACCAGCTTCAGGATGGCCTCGTTGCGTTTGGCACCGCTGCTGCACATTTCCAGGAGCCAGGGCGAGCCCTTGTCAATGCGCTTGGTCAGCATCATGGAACCATGTTCGGAGCGGCCGGACGCCCCAGCACCCGCCATGCTCCGGGACTTGGTCACTTCCTGTTTGATCAGATGGCTGAATTTACTGATCTCGAAATGTCCCTCAAAACCCGAAGAAGTACTATCCCCTTCCAAGTCTTCGATAAACAGATAAGCATCAAACATTTCATTCTCCTTTTCTCATTTTGGGTCACCTCGCCACCAAAATTCTCATTGGCTAAACCAAACTGACCCACTCCCTACCAACAAATGATATTTCCGTCTTATGTGATCCGCATCTTGTCCGGTTCCTCAACAAGGCCTGGCTCCAGAATTACTTGGCGCCTGCAGGAAGATCGGCAACCAACCGAAGCGAAACATTCAACTCTTCAAGCTGGAAATGCGGTTTCAAGTGGGCCACCGCCCGGTAGCTCCCCGGGCTGGCTTTGTCCTCCGTCACCACGATTTGGGCCGCACGCAAGGGATACTTTGCCTTGAGTTCCTGGGATGCGTTGTCCTGGTCCAGCACATAATTGGTGATCCACTTGTTCAGAAAATTTTCCACCTGGGAGCGGGACGCGAACGAGCCGATTTTGTCCCGGCAGATGGCCTTCAGGTAGTGGGCAATTCGGGATGTGGCCATCAGGTACTGGATCTTTCGGGAAAGATCCGCATTGGCCGTGGCATCGTCCTCCTGGTATTTCTTGGGTCGCTGCACCGAGTTGGCGCCAAAAAAGGCAGCGTAGTCGGTGTTTTTGCAGTGGATCAGGGGGATGAAGCCCATATCCGACAATTCTTTTTCCCGAGTATCGGGAATCAGAACCTCGGTGGGACACTTGGCCCCCACATCGCCTTCACGGGTCTTGAAGGTGTGAATGGGCAGTCCTTCGACCAGTCCGCCACCCTCGGGACCACGAATGGCCACGCACCAGTGGTGCTTGGAAAAGGCTGAAGTCAGCCTGCTGGTAAAAGAATAGGCTGCACTGGTCCACAGGTACTTGTCGTGTTCGGCGCCATCCACATCTTCCTCGAAATTGAAGTCCTCCACCGGAACGGTGGCCTGTCCGTAAGGTAAGCGACCCAGGACATGAGGCACCGTCAGGCATACGAAACGGGAGTCTTCCGAATCCCGGAACGAAAGCCACTTGGTATTCTCGGGATTGCTCTTGTCGAAGACCTTGGCCAGATCCCGGGGATTCGGCATATCGGTGAAACTCTCCAGACCGAACATCTCGTGGCTGGCTGCCGAAACAAACGGCGCGTGGGCCGCAGCCGCCACATGCGATACGTGTTCCAGAAGTTCGATATCCTGGGGACCGCGTCCGAACTCGTAGTCGCCCACCAGGGTTCCGAAGGGATCGCCACCGTACTGGCCAAACTCGCTCTCGTAGATCGCCTTCCAAAGAGCACTCTCGGTGAATTCGGAGGCTGACTGGAAATCCCGCAGCATTTCCTTCTTGTTGAGATTCATGACCCGAACCTTCATGGACTCACCGGTCTCCGCCCCCATGACCATCTGGTTCAGGCCGCGCCAGGAAGCCTCCAGTTTCTGGAAATCCTTGTGATGCATGATGGCATTCACTTGCTTGGACAGCAGATGGTCGATGGCGGCGATGCGTTGGTTGATGGTCACGTTGATGTTTTTGGCCACTACCGTGCCGGGATCCAGCAACTGTTCCACCAGGTTTTTTATCAAATCCTGGCCATACTCCTTGCTGGCATCGTCCCGGGGCTTGATGCCCGTTTCAAGCATTTCAGCGAGCATATCACCGCCTTCAAGTTCAATAACCTCGCTGAGGGGTTTGTCCTTGCGCTTCTTGGGATTTGCCATGGTCAATCACCCTCCTTGCTTCCGCCGGGTGCATCCGCCCCAAGCACGTCCTTCAACTTGTCGCGCATCTCGGAGTTTTCCATGATGGCGTTGAGCAGTTCTTCCAGACGATCGTTGCCTTCGGTCTTGCTGAGAAGGGCTTTGAGCTTGCCTCGTACTTCGAGCAAATCATTCAAGGGGCCCACCTGTTTGGCCACATTCTCAGGTGAGAAATCAGCCATGTTTTTGAAATTCAGTTCGACCGAAAGTTCAGTGTCGTCGTCGGTTAGTTTGTTGTCCACCTTGTAAGCCAACCTCGGCTTCATGCTCTTGAGAACATCATCGAAGTTATCCCTGTCTATCTCGGTGAACTTTCGATCCTTTGGCTTGGGCAGGGGATCGGCGGGATTGCCCGAAAGGTCGGCCATGACTCCCACAACAAAAGGAAGCTCCTTCATGACCTGGGCACCGTTTAGTTCCACCTCGTAGGAAATATGCACCCGGGGTGGCCTGATCCGTTCCTTTTTACCAAAAACACTCTCGCTTCCCATAGGAATCCTCCCTCTAATCGTTCATTCGTTTAGGTTGTTGTCCCGCAGCTGGTGAGGAACTTTGGCTATTGATTGACTTCGGAGCGGAGCGTTCAGTTTCCAGCCCCAGAAGATCGCGGGTCTGCAATTGTGCATCCTTATTCTTCACTACGTCTTCGAACAGCTTTTCGAAGGTCATGTTTCCCCAGCGAACGGCCCGGTCCAATAAGGGGGGAACCGGGCTGTGGGGTTCGGATCGGCGCAGGTACTCAGCCACTTCCCGCAACTTGCGGTAGGCTTCGTCCCTGGATGAAATGGGACCGCCGCTACCGGCTGCCACCGGCGCCAGGGGCGTTGCCTGGTTCCCGGGCAATGCATCGGGTTGGGACGCCGCAGAATCGGCAAGCCCCGCCCCGGCGGAGGAGGACTGAAACTGACTCATGTATTGGTGGATTTCTTCCAACAGATTTCGCAAATCCAGGAGGTAGGGCGAGTCTTCCTTGAAATATTCTTCACACGTTTTATTCAACTCCTCCAACTCGGTCAGACTGTCGGTCAATCCGGTCAGCACGGTTTCCATGCGTTCTGGTGGAGTGCCGCCCAGGGATCCTCGCCACTGCTCCCCAGTGATGAATCCAGCAGCCAACAACTCCTGCATGGGCCCCTGGTCGGCCATGATGGCCGTTTTGTCTACCCGTTGGGACTGCTCATAATCGAACCAGCTGTGGGCAGCAGCCCCGATGGGGGCGGACAAGGGAATCCGTTTGACAGCCAACAGGAAGTCCTTTGAAGAACCCAACCAGGACAAGGGTCGAGCCCGGATGGGTTCAATGATCTCTCCTTCATCCCAGCCGGGATGCACTGTTTCCCAGAAACCGGAAATCATTCCCTTGACTAGACGAAGCCCCGTCAAGAGACCGGAGAATCCTTCCTGCACAACCAAGCCCTGGGTCAAGATGGCGGCCAGTTCCAAATCCTTGGTGCTCCCGATGAGGGCTTCCTCAGCGAGTTTTACCACCCCGGGCCAGTCGGCACTCTTGGAAGCCCCGCCCGGGTCAATGGCTGGATCAATCTCCTGACGCATTTCTTCAAGCTGGGCAAAAGTGGTGTCCGAGGAGTCCAATCGTAGATCATCACCGGAAGGTTCTTCCGGCCCGATGGGTTGCATCAAGGCGTCGAAATTTACCATTGCAGCACAAGCCTCCCCCGTATTCATATGACAGCTGCCCTGGTGGTCAGGGCTTGGGAAAAAGAAAGGCACAAACTTGTAATCGCGCAACAGTTTACAAGATGGCCACTCCCCTATTTCCAAATAGTTTTGCATACTATCCTAAACGATTGCTAATAGTATTTTTTGCATAAATAGAGGAAAACATCCTCTCACCTAATGTTTTTGGCCTTATTTTTAACCTTTAGTGTCGAAAAATTAGGATTGGAATAATTGTTTCCGGGTCCGAAGGCCAGGGACCCTTAATTCAGTACAGTCTTGAGTCTGATATTCAAAACACATTCAGATCAGGTGTGATCCCAGGTACACTCTGAAGAAATGAATTGATGCCAAGTAGAAAACGCCGGCATTGAAAATTACCGACAAAGAAAATAGACATCTTCAATTTTCACGCAATCGATCTTGTCCTGCCAATCGTCCCTTCCAGTTTCACTGCCCGGAACCAGAGTGACTTTCACTGACCGTTCTCCAGTTTCAACAATCATTCCATCAAGTGTGGCCCATCCTTTCATGACATGGATCTCCTGCATCTTCTTCTCCACAATGCGGTACCCATCGTCCTCGGGAGTGACATCGAAAAATCTGTGTTGACCCGTATCCCAGTGTCCCACCATTCGGTCGGCAGGACGCTCCGACGCAGCACGATAGTACACGAGCCCATCGGCATCAGGTTTTGCAATGGGAACAAGAACCAATTGTTCGGTGGTCAGAACCTTGATGACCAGCTGATCAATTTCAGGCCCGGGATACCGCTCAGTATGACTGGAAATATTCAACCCTGCCTCACCGACTCGTTGCCAACGATCCCCTTTGATGGTGAACATGTTCAAGTAGTGAACCCGACCATCGGCATCGAATTGCAACCCATCAAAGCCATTGGTCCCGGCGATGGCTTTCAGCCACACACCGATCAAAAGGTCCGTCGGTTCTTCAGCAACCGTTTCACCAGCCGCAGATTTTCCCCCGCCACAAACAGCCGACAAGACCAGCCAAACCAGAAAGCAACCCTTTACCGTGTTGAACCATGTCATCTTTTTTTCCCTTGAATGTAAACAGGATCAGCAACCGGCATTACTGCAGCCTTCAATCTCTTGGCGGCCACCAGATAAAAACTCCTGGCCGGAACCCGGGCAAAACCCAGCTTGATATCAAACAAGGGTTCACCCAACAAAAAATTCCTGTGGTTCATCACGGTGGCCACAGAGGATCCCTTTTCGATCTGAATCAGCCGTCGATGCGAACTGCTCAGGTTGATGGGCGGGTCATTGCCTTTGGCTGCAAAATGAATCAGGTCGAAGATGGCGTCGTCCCAAACCAACGGTTCGTCCTCGGTGTCAAGAAAATGCTTTTGGATGCGGCCGGCCAGGTGGGTGTCGAATCCACCCCAGGTAAGGTCCAGAAGATACTTGTCGTAGGTATCGATGGCGTCCATCAGAAAGGCTCCGAACATTGCGCTGAGGCCATACTTGGCTCCGACATAGATGATGGCCATATCGTCACAAATACCATCGCCGAACTGGCGTCGAAAATAGGCCTGGTCGTATTCCGGAAAAGCATATTTTTCATGCTGGTTGCGGCAGATGACACCAATGTCCCGCAAAGTCCGCATCTGCTGATCGGTAAAAACGGTGGCTCCGGTATCGCCGAGGCCTACCATTTCAAAGTTGGCCGCATCCACAAGCACAATGTCGCCGCCGCCCATATGAAACGGCATGCTGGAAAAAGTCTGTTTGTGATGGCGCATGGCGTTTTCCCGGTAGGACCAGTCGTCCATAAAACCTGCCAGCACCATACCGGTCAGGAACTCGCGCGTATTGACTTTTTGGCCGGCTAGAAAATCGATGCCGAAAACCGGGTTGCCATCGGGATCCAATTCCAACTCGGCATCGTCGATATGCTGTAGAACCCAGTCGTGGAAACGCCGCAACATTTCACCCCGGCGGTGCCGCACCTGGTGGGCCTTCAGGTTGGCATCGGCACCTTCGAGCACGGTGAGAATACGTTCGAAAGTAGCGTCGGGAAAACAGAGCGGCGTACCATAATCATCAGTGAAATATCCGTGGCCGTTCATGGCCCGGCCCACCACCGACTGGGGCAGGAGGTCCGCCAAGGTGCGCTGTCCGGCAGCAAATGGCTGGCTCATCAGGAAATCGAAATCCAGGGTGACCAGGCCTTCAAAGAGTTCACGGTCCCGCACAACGCTGAGAGTGCGCCGACCCTGCCAGGGTTGGTTGGAACTTTGATCAGCGCGTCTGTGGCGACGCTGATCCCGGTTCTGATCGGGGCCGTATTTGAACTGATCCAGCAGAGTATTCACCCGGCGGACACTTGTTTTTTTCCGTCCTCGCCTCCTGCGCACTGGTTCTCCAACCTTACCCTTCTTCGATTCCCTCGCCGCTTTTCCAGTCGGCGAACAAGGCGGTGACAAAGTTTTCGGCATCGAAGACATCCAGATCATCGGCTGTTTCACCCATGCCCACATACTCCACCGGCAACCCGAGCTTTTCAGCAATAGCCACCACGATGCCTCCCTTGCTGGTACCATCGAGCTTGGTCAGGATCAAACCCTGCACCGGAATGGTCTCGGCAAAGACCTTGGCCTGGACCAATCCATTCTGGCCCATGGTCCCGTCAACCACCAACAGGGTCTCTGGATCCTTGCCGGTTTTGCGGCGGATAACCCGGGCCACCTTGCCCAACTCGTCCATCAGATTGCTTTTGGTGTGCAAACGGCCCGCCGTATCTACCAGCACGATGTCCGTGCCCCTGCTTTCAGCCGCACTCAGGGCGTCGAAAACCACGGCAGCAGGATCGGCCCCCGCTCCCTGCCGGATGCATTCCACACCCAGGCGCCCGGCCCATACTTCGAGTTGCTCCACGGAGGCAGCACGGAAAGTATCCCCTGCGGCCAGCAGAACTGTTTTGCCTTCCTTCCGGAACAGGTTGGCAAGCTTGGCGATGCTGGTGGTCTTGCCGGTTCCGTTGACGCCCACGACGAAAATGACCCGGGGAGTGTGGTTCTCTTCACTAGCCATTGGTACCTCGGCAGGTGTTTCATGCTTTTTCCCGCCTTTTTTCTTTTTCTTCTTCTTGCCACCCTGGTTTTCATCTTCATCCCAGGTCAGAGGACGAATTTTTGGTTTGGCGGTGGTCAATATCTACGAAACATCGCCCCTGATGACTTCAAGCACGCTTTCGAGAGTGGCTTCGCCGCCTTCCTCTTTCAGACGCTTCTCAATATTCCTGGTGATGGCCACTGCCGACTCGACACCCATATCCGCGGAAATCAACAATTCTTCGATCTTTTCCAGGGTATCGTCATCCAAACTGATGCGGTTGCCGAAAATACTTTGCAGCTTGCCGACCACATTGTTGCGGCTCTTGCTCAGTCCCTTGCGAAACCGGTTCAGGGCTCCTTTGATCACTCGCTGGCCTCCATGATTTCGTCCGGTTCATCGGGATTGAAATTGTTGTCCGAATCACCGGTTTCTTCACCCTCAGCTTTTTGGCTGGGTTCATCCACGGGATCCATCCCTTCAAAGACCAGCCTCTCCTGCGGATTGTTCATCCGCTCCTCGGCTAGGCGCGCATCTTCGGATGAGTCGATAACCAAACGCTTTTTGGCGATGACGTTGCCCAGCTCATGATCGTTCCGGGTGGCCGCCACATCGTGGAAACTGACCGAGACAATGTTGCTGCATCCGGGCTCCATCATGGTCACGCCGTAAAGGTGATTGGCCGTCTCCATGGTCAGCTTGTTGTGGGTTATGACCAGGAACTGGGTATTCCGGCTGAACTCGCGCAGCATGTTGACGAAGCGGCCGATGTTGATGTCATCCAAGGGAGCGTCAGCCTCATCCAATACGCAGAAAGGCGATGGCTTAACCAGGTACACCGCGAAAAGCAGCGAAAGGGCTGTCAAACAACGTTCGCCACCAGAAAGCAGGCTCACCGTGTCGATAACCTTGCCGGTGGGCTGAGCGGTGATTTTCAGATTGCTGTCCAACGGATCGTCGGTCTTCAGCAACTTCAGGTCTGCCCGACCACCCTTGAACAGGGTCTGGAAAACAGCAATGTAATTGCGCCTGACCTCTTCAAAGGTTTGCACGAAACGTTTTTTGGCCGTGCGGTTGATCTCAGTGATGGCCTGAATCAGATCGTCCCTGGCCTTTTCAACATCGTCACGCTGACCTTCCAGAAAATCCAGACGCTCTTTTTTGGTATCGTATTCTTCCAGGGCCAGATGGTTGATCGGTCCCAGGGAAGCAATTTTCTGCCGTTTGATATCCAGCAACTCCTCGGCCTGACCCAGCTGAAAGACACCGTCTTCAATTTCCAGTTCCCTGGGCAGGTCTTCTTCTTTCAAAGCGGCCAAAAGATCCTTGAAGTTGCCTTTGTACTGCTCTTCGATGCGCTCTTCTAGGTTGTTCCTCTTGATGTCCAGGGTGGCCAGTTCGGTCTCCATCTCATGGGCCTGATCGCGGAACCCGCCGCGGGCCTTCTCGATGCTTTGCACCCTCTGGTGCCAAACCCCGGTTTCATCATTCAGTTTCTGGATTCCTTCGGCGGCAGCGCCCACAATTTGCCGCCTACGCCCCCGCTCTTCCATTCCCTGACTCATGATGGTGCGTTTGCAATTCAGCTCCTCGACCATGGTCTCGATGGATTGACTGCCCACTTCAATTTCCTGGGCCAGCCTTTCCCGACGGCTGAACAGTTCCGCCACATTGTCGCGCAGATGCCCCAGGGCGGCTTCGGTCTCCCGCTTCTGGCTTTCGAGACGCTGGTGGGTCAGAAGCATTTCCTGCAAATCGGACCGGGCTTCATCCCGTTGAATTTCCGCATCTTCCACCCTGGTACGCAGCTCATCACGCTGCATGGTGCTGGTATCGCGCAGGCGGCCGCTTTCGGCCAACTGGTCGGCCAGGGTTTTTTCCTGACGTTCCAGCTCAACCACCTTTTCAGCCAGACGGGCGCTTTCGGTGGACATTTCTTCGGCGCGGGTTCCAGCTCCGTCACGCTTGTGTTGCAGTTGAGCAGCGGTCACCTGGTTCTGGTTCAACTCTTCGTCCAAACCAGTGAGCTGTCCGCGACCTTTGATCAAGCTCTCACGAAGATCCTCCCGCTGGGAACGGTTCTGGCTCACTTTTTCGCGAGCCGATTCCAGTCGCTCTTCCAGGTTCTTAATTTCGACGGTCAGTTCTTCCAGTTTTTCCTTGCGACCAATGATGCTGCCGTCGGCTGCACTGTCACGACTGCCACCACGCACGGTTCCGTCACTGGTGATCAGCAGGCCTTGCCGGCTGACACAGACCAGAACACCGGATCCCTCATAGGAAGAAGCAGCCGCAGCAGCCTGATCATCACCATCAAAGACCACCGCCCTGGACAACAGTGAACGCAAGGCGGGCAAGTCAGTACCGGGTCCGGTAACCACTTCAAGGGCAGGCAGGCCACCATCGATCCCTCCGGTGTCCACGTCAACCTTGGCGGAAAACTCTCCTGCACAAAGGAAACGGGCCTCCCCAATTTTATCGTTGCGGAGCTCCCGAACCATGTCCAATGCCGCAGGTACGCCATCGACAACAACCGCTTCCAGCAATTCGTCCAACAGGACTTCCAGGGCCAGGGTGTCCGGTCGGGCCACCTGCAACAGATCGGCCAAGCCACCGGTGATGCGTTTTTCGCCTCCGTGCCTTTTCAGGATCTCCCGGGGACCTTTGCCATATCCTTCGTACTGCTGGTGCAGCCGATTCAACAGATCGTGGGTGGACTTGGCGGCTTCCCGCTGACCCGACAAAACGGTAACTTGCTCCTGCAAACCGCTGGCATCCATCTCCAGATCGGTTTCCTGGCGTTCGGTGGCGGCCAATCTACCCAGAAGTTCCGCCCGTCGCGAAACGATTTCTTCGTTTGCGGATTTCAGGGCGTGAAGGGCTTCTTCTGCCTCCTTGCCTTCCCGCAATACTTCCACCTTTTCTTCGGCCAGAAGGGTCATGCGTTCCTTACGATTGTCCTGGCGCACACGCAATTCACGCAAATAGCTGCGCTGTGTTGCATCGTTCTCAATCACCTGCAGGTTGCTGGCCGTGGCGTCGTCGAGGGCTGCCCGGTCGTTCTGCAATTGGCTCTCCAGGATCTGGGTGCTTTCAGTCTTCTGCTCCACCTTGATTCCCGAAGACTCCAACTCTTCCTCGATGGCCAGCAAACTCTGGGTCATGCGCTCGATCTGGCCTTCAATATCCTTTTGGCGGATTTCCGCTTCTTCAATGGACGTGGTATTGTCTTTTATCCTGCGCTGATGCTCATCAATGCGGTGCTCCAGCACCAGAACCTGCCGCTCGGTTTCCTGGAGTTCTTCCTCAAATGCCTCGAGGGCACTCTCCAACTGCAATTTTTCAGCAGTGCGTTCTTCAATCTGGGGCCGTGAAGTCTCAATTTTGGCCTGCAATTCGGCCAACTCTCCCACCCCGCACTCGGCCTGGGTTCGAAATTCCTGAAGATGGTCCCTCGCTTCGGTCTCCCGATTGTCGAGGGCCAAATGTCGACGCGCGGCCACCGACAAATCCAGGCAGCGGATCTCCGAGTACAATTTCTGATGCCGGCGTGCTTTGCCGACCTGACGTTGCAAGGAACGAACTTCCCGGCCGATCTCTTCAATGATGTCGTACAAACGGATCAGGTCGTTCTGGGTACGGTCCAGTTTGCGTTGGGTCTCCTTGCGCCGGGCCTTGTACTTGGTAATACCAGAACCCTCTTCCAGGAGGTGCCGCAGGTCGTTGTTGTTCTCATTGAGGATCTGCTTGATCATGGATTCTTCGATGATGCTGTAGGAGGTGTTGTTCACCCCACTGTCGAAGAACATGTCCCGCAGATCTTTCAGGCGACAGGGAGTACCGTTCAGAAAATAGTCGCTGCCCCCATCCCGGGTGACCCTGCGTTTGATGGCCACCTCGCTGAAATCAATGGGGATGGCCCGGTTCTCGTTGGAAAAAACCAGGGTCACCTCGGCCATGCCCACTGCACGTCGCTTGGTGGTACCTTTAAAAATGACGTCGTCCATTTTGCCGCCACGCAAAATTTTTGCTGATTGTTCACCCAAAACCCAGCGGATGGCGTCCACCACATTTGACTTGCCGCAACCATTGGGGCCGAGTATGGCCGTGATACCTTCGTCAAACTCCAGTTTGGTACGATCAACAAACGATTTGAAGCCCTGCATTTCGATTGTTTTCAGTTTCACCTGAATATCACCTTCTCGCCATAAGGCGTTGTGTATAAAAAATTTCCGAAACTAGAAACGGGCAGGATTCGCCCAGTCCTCACCTAGCTTTTCCTTGAGCTTTTTGCGGGCGGCCTTGGCTTCATTTCTGGACTTGAAACTGCCGAGATAGACTCGAAACCAGCGTCCCTTATCCTTTAGCTGCACCGCCCGGGTAATGCTTCGGAAGCCCTTGCTTGCCAAAATATCCCGCTCCCTTTCAGCCAACAGGCTGTCCGGAAAAGAGTAGACGTGCAGTGCCCAGCCTGCGCCGCCAACGGGAACCATATAAGGATCCATGCCAAATTCAGGTGGGGCCGCAGGAATTTCCACGCCCTCTGCCTGGCCATCAGACAACAATTCGGTATCAATTTGGGCTAATGTTTCATTGGAGACAAGTTCCGCCTCCGCAGGCTCATCCTGCCCTTGACCTTCAAATGAATTATGGGCAGCCAAGTCTTCGACAAGTTGCTCGCCAGATTGGTCCGTAAAATCGTCTGCCGTTTCACCCTGAAGGGTTGTCAAACCCACGTCCGACTGTGCTGTGCCACCAATGAGGTCCTCAGACAAAGCACCATCGGTAGTTGCGACTTCGTTTTGGGTCACCACGGGGAACACTTCACCCGATGGCACCTTCAGGTATTTAAAGTAGTAGGCAGAAGCCAGCAAAATCATCACCAGGGAAACTATGGCTACCGCCCAAAAGACACCTGAATTGCCTTTTCGCCGGGCAAATTCTTCTTCTTCCTGGGACTCTTCAGCCTGTTCGTCCCACTCGCTGAAAATGGCCCTGGTCGAACCCTGGGATTCAGCGACAGATTCACCCTCTTCCTCAACCACCACATCATCCACCACATGGTCGACCAACTCATCCACCAATTCATCCAGAATGGGTGTGTGGTCATCATCGAGGTCCTTGGGTAGACCAAAACCAACCAACCCGGTCAGGGAGATCCCCACCGAGTCAAAACTTTCCAGAAGGTTGCCAACCAGGGAGGCCGAACGCTGAGACCGATCCCAGCACAGCAAACGCAGATCTGCTTCTGCGGCCCAGAAACGCCCCACCGCGTCTGCTGGAGCCGTCACCAGGATGTCGTCCGCCTGGCGCTTCAATCGACCCAGCAAATCCGCAACCTCGGAGCCCGTAACATCCGCCGGGGTGAATGATCCCACACCCAGCAAATAGCCTCGTCGCCCTTCAAAGGGCATGGGAATGCCGCAATTCAGCACACTGGACCCATAGCGCACCAGATCGATCCACCCATCAAGGTCCGTGCGACCTGCCCACCGGGTCAGATCAGCGTCTTCGTCGTCCCCATCCAACAGCAGGACAGCTTGGTCACGACTGGCCAGCTCCCGGGCAAAATTCAGGGCGGCGGCCACACTCAGATGAGCTTCACCGGGTTCGTGCAGGAATACCCAGACTCTGGGCGAACTGTGGCCGGCCATGGCCCCATCCAGACTGTCGGCCAGCTGGCTTTCGCCGATCAAACGATGGGCCCTGTCCCAAAAGGTGGCCTCGTCAGTGAATTGGATGTTCCGGGTCCCCCAGCCGGTTGTGAATATTGGCAGCCCACCGGGTAGGTTGGTTGGTTGTTCACCAGATTTATTTTCAGGCCTTCCGGATTTCTCACTCATCGATTAACTCCCAAAGATGTTTTTTTAGGACAGACCAGGCCGTGATGAAGGCATCGACGACCAGTATAACTTCCTCTTCGGTGATGGTTCGCACGTCGACGGCCAAACCATCTTGATTCATGCGCCCGACCAGGGCCGGGTTTCCCTGACGCAACAACTGATTGCAATATTCAAGCTCTTCTTTGGGACCATCCCACAGGAGCAGCCTCGATTCGATGCTGGTGGTGGAGAAAGACCCACCGCCCACGCTGGACTTGCCCGGCACAACGGTCGATTGCCAACCTTTTGGCGCCTTGTCCTGCAACAGATCGCACAATCTTCCAGCCCGAATTTCCAGGTCTGTTAAAGATGTCCCCAGCTGATTGAGTGTGGGTATGTCCGGTTGGCCGTCGGCAGCCAGATAGAGACTCAGCACAGCATCAAGGGCTGCCAAAGTGGTTTTATCCACCCTGAAAGCCCGGCGCATGGGATGTTTGCGCAAACGGGCAATCATTTCCCGGGACCCAAAAATAATACCGGCTTGGCACCCGCCAAGCAGTTTATCTCCGCTGCAGGTCACCAAATGAGCACCGGTGGCAAGATCCTCGTTCAAAAGCCGTTCGCCAGGGGGCAACCCCAGTTCCTCGTAAGGAAAGAGGGCCCCACTACCGGCATCGTAGACCAGCGGACAATTCTGTTCGTTGCAGGCAGATGCCAAATCGGATAGATCCACATCTTCGGTAAAACCCTCCACCACGAAATTGCTGCGGTGCACCTTCAAGATGGTGGTGCCTGGCTCCATGGCCTGGCGGTAGTCTTCCAGGCTGGTTCGATTGGTGGTGCCGATTTCCACCAGATCACAACCGGTCTCGGCCAGAATTTCGTGCATGCGGAACGACCCGCCAATGGCCACCACTTCACCCCGGGATAGAACCACCCGGCCTCCCTTGCTGGAAAAGCGCACAGCCAACCAAAGGGCCGCTGCATTGTTATTGACGATGAGGGCATCCGAAGCCCCAGCCAACAGGGCGGCCTTCTCTTCCACCAGACGACCACGATGCCCCCGGCCTCCGGCATTCAAGTCGTATTCCAGATCACTGTTGTGCAAGGCCACGGTCTGGGCAGCAGTGGCTGCCTCCTGGGGGAAATTGCTGCGCCCCAAATTGGTGTGCACCACTACTCCGGTACCATTCAGAACCCTTGTCCAGGAAGGCCCCAAAAGATCCTGACGACGAGCCAGAACCCTCGCCACGACATCTTCCAGCAATTCCTCACGCTGAACAACGGAACCCTTTGTCTCGCGAAGAGAAAGACGAAGCTCCTCGATCACTTTCTGAACCAATCTTGTCATCCAGGGCACTTGTCGTCCAACCATCATCGGAGCGATGCGATCATGCTCTATTATGGCACTCACCTGGGGGATTTGGCGCATGCGATCCTGCATATCGGTCATGAAAACCCGGACTTTCAGCTTGGACAGAATAAAAGCGTCTGGACAGATATCCGGCCTGGGAACCAAGGAAACGGAACCCAGGAACCGGCAAGCTGCCAAAGCAGGTGGCAATGTACCAGAAAGCAATATTAATGTCCAGCTTCTGTGCGAAATCCTCAGCCAATTTCCTACAGTAATTTGGCGCATTCAAGCTATCGTCCGGGGTAGAGGTGCGCTAAAATAAATTGGACACCAAAAGAAAGGGTTCTCCCATATGGCTTATCGGACCGAAATTCTCAGCCGCTTAATGGTTTCCCTGGTCACCATTGGCCTGCTGTCTACCGGCTGCAGCCGTCATCCCGCCCCATCGACCGGCGAAACACCCGGCATCCCGGGCTACCTGGAGCTTCAAGAAGAATTCGGCCCCAAGGACTTCTCCCCCCTGCGGGGACGACACATTGTTCTGGACCCGGGACATGGTGGTTTCTTCCGGGGCGCCCTGGGCCCCAATGGACTAACCGAAGCAGAAGTCAACCTGGGCGTGGCCCTCTATTTGCGTGGCCTGCTTGAGTGGGCGGGCGCCCACGCGCACCTGACACGCACCGCCGACTATGATTTCCTAACCCCGGCCGACAGCACCCTGGCCAGCGATCTGGCATTCAGATCTTCCTTCATGGATTCCATACAACCTGATGTCTTTATTTCAATTCACCACAACAGCACTGCATCCCGAGACCCGGACGTCAACGAAACTCAAACCTACTATCCCCTGGGCGACGAAGGTGCATCGCTAGACCTTGCCCGCAGCGTGCACCGCCATCTCGTATTGAATCTGGAAATCACTCCCGCCAAAATCCTGCCGGGCAATTTCCATGTTTTGCGTCAGGCAACTGTCCCGGCCATCCTGGGTGAACCGGCCATGATCTCCAACCCGGTGATAGAAGGAAGGTTGGCCCTGGCTGCCAGCCAGGAGCTCGAAGCCAAAGCCTATTTCTTGGGTCTGCTCGACTATTTTGCCAACGGACAGCCTCGTTGGAGTGGCGCCACCAACGATACTCTCATGGTGGATTCCGGCACCCAATGGATGGAAATTTCCTGGGTATTCCAATCCTCCCTGCCTGACGAAGCTGCCGGGCCCGGGCCCCAACCAACATCATTTCGCCTTTCCCTGAACGGCCAGGACCAGGGTTTTGACCTCTCTGCCGACGGTCGCACAGTTACCTGGCGAACCAGCTCACCTCTATCCTCGGGCGTTCACCTGTTTCACCTGCGCGGGCAAAACCTGAAAGGACGTGCTACGCCCGATCGGTACACCCGACTGCTGGTGAGCACCGAGCCCAGGCTAAAAGTCAATCTCACCAAGGAGACTGCCACCGCCGGCATCATCGCCAAGACCATGGTTCACTGGCAATCCATTGACGGAAATCCCGTGCCTGCAGGCTTTTTGGATGTGAGCAGTCAGCTCAGTTTGCCTATTCCACCGGCCGCTCAGGGTTGGTTCCTGCTCCCGGCAACGGATGTCAACCCTGACCACCTGCAATTCCGACTGCTGGATAACCGGACCAATGGCCCATTGCTTCCCGAAATCAACCCTGATTTGTCTCCAGATTTCTTGTGGCGTCTTTTAACCGTTGGCGAAAATCCTGAATACGCCGCAACCAGAATGCCCCACCTGGGTTGGCGCCATCGTTTGCCTGTAAATCCCGGGATTTTGCCCTCTGGGTCAGTGCCCCATGGACCCGCCGTGGCCTGGCAACCCAATCAACCGGTCTGGATTGAGGGCCAGGGCGTTTTGCCCCTTGTAGATTCCGGTCAGGGCCTCCATGACCACCCTCGTACGTTGATCTCTGAACACTATATCTGGCAGACCAGGTTACTGCTGCCTCAACTGCATGGGCGAACCATTGTCCTGGATCCCGCTGGGGGCGGCACCAACAACGATGGCGTCTTTGGCTTGGGAACCCGCGGTTCGGACATCAACCTGGCCACCGCCAAACGAGCCCGTGACCTTTTGGAAGGAGCCGGGGCCAGAGTTCTGTTGACCCGCACCGGTGAGGTGGCTCCCGATGCCCAGCAAAAGGTGCTGATGGCCGGCAATTCCAAGGCTGATCTCTTTTTGACCATTGGCCGGGCCAGCCCCGGCGGGCAGCCTCAGGTCCTGCATCACCCCGGCAGCCACCTGGGTAGCAAGTGGGCTCGGGCCATGTCCTCGGCCATGGCACCTTTGGATAGCCTGACAATGGGCCAATCCTACGCCTACCTTTTACGCCACACGGCCTGTCCGGCCCTGGAAGTCCACCTGAGGGCCCCCAAAACTGCCCCTGAAGAGATGCAGGTATCATCCATTCCCTGGCAAATGGCAGAGGCCAGGGCAATTCTGCTGGCCTGCGCTGGGGCCCTGACATTTGATGGCAGTTTACCTCCCAATATGGACCCTGCCCAGCTGATCCAGGATTTGCCCGGTGTGTTTCCCTTGGCAGGAATTGATTGGGCCCGCTGGGACGGAAATTTCAGCTGGCAACCACCAACTTCCCTGAAACCAGGCGATCCGGTAACTTCATGGACCACCCCTGGCTGGCCGACTGGCCCAGGTTTGCATACACTGGAAGTTCACGCATCCGCTCAATGGCAATTGTGGCTGGTTAAAATCCTGCCAACGGGTACCAACTACCGACTGATGATGGAGAATCGTTGACATGATTTCGGTTTCCAATGCGCTGTCAACAAAAGGGCCGGACCTACCTCCTGCCCGGTTCACCACCAAAGCCCAGATGGCGGAGCGGCAGGGATTTCGGCGGCGCATACTCTGGGCCGTGGCCATGGCCCTGGCAGGCCTGCTCGCATTCATTCTGCTGGGACCGGATGCCCAAACCGTCAAAGACAAATTTGAATACTATGGCGTTCGCGACGACTTGAAGATCATGCCTGAAGTCAGCATCGACAAGGGTCGGGATATGGTTCACCAGTTACCCAAGAGCCTGATGGTTCCCCCACCTCCATCCCACATTGCAATCGAACCCGAAGATCTTTCAGAAACAGGAACCGAGCCTGCCCCCGAAGAAACCCTGGAACCCATCGATGAGATACTCAACGACGTAACTTTGCCCAACCCGGACGCCGAGGTTGCCGACAATGAGCAGGTTGAACTCAGCTTGCCCCAGCAAAGCAATCCCGACTATTTCATCAAGCATCAGGTGTATGCCGAGTATCCGTTGGGCGCCAGTGAAGCCGAGCGGCGCATACCCGTCATTTTTGTAAAAGTTGCCATTTTTGTGGATATTGACGGGAAAGTGACCGATGCCATGATTCAAGGCACCAACGGCAGTCGGGTTTTTGCTGATGAAGTTATTAAGAGTGTCCTGCAGTGGGAGATTGGCTATCGGGTGGTCCCCGAGGCGGGGCGCTGGATCACCATGACCTGGAATTTCAACAGTCCGTATTTTACCGGGGCCCGTTAGGATTCAAGCTTGGCGCACAATTCCAACTATTGATTTTCCGGCAAATCGCCATCCACTCCATGAACAAGCCCGATCACATCAATAATATCAACAGCCAAAGAATCAACCACCGCACCATCGGTCAGTGCCCAGGATTCGGCAAAAACACCCGCAGGAAATGGCACGGCCCGATCGTTCTGGTACATGCGAACCGTGTTGGAGAAACTCTCGGGCCCCTGCGCCTGAATATCCCGGTTGGCCAAACGACGCTCCAGCGCATCCTGCAACTGGGCCCGATTGCTAGCCCCACTTTGATACAAGGTGTCCAACACCAGCCGCATGGCCTGATAGCTCTTCAAGGCCAGAACCTCGGCTTCCTTGGGATAATTCTTGCCATCCCAGCCAGCGTTGAATTCACCCGTCCAAAGGGCGGGAAACAAAGCCAGGTCATTGGGAAAGATCGCCCGCTCCAGAACCGAGCTGGTGCGTTGAAAAAGACGCTCGGAATTCCAATTGCTCAAGCCCATGACCAGGGCTCCCGCTTTGTAGAAATCCAGCTGGGGCGCCAGCAAAATCATCTGATCAACCGTGGCCGGCGTAAAAATAACTTCAGGCCGGGATTTCTTCATGGCCAGGATCACTTTGCGAAAATCGGTATCGGCCAGGTTGTATTGTTCAATGGCAACAACCTGCCCACCAAATTTCTCTACTTCAGCCGCAAAAATCTGGGCCTGGCGAGTCCCGTCAGGCGTGTTTTCATGGAGGATGGCAAATCGCTCCTTCAACATCACGCTGGTGGCCAACTGGGCCAACAATCGAACCTCGTGCTGGCCTGTCAGGTTGGTTTGGAAAATCCCATCGCCCAACTCCCACAAATGATCATTGGTCGCAGTAGGTGAAACAAGGGGAACACCATAAATGTCAGCCACCACGGCTATGGATGCCGTGGGGTTGCTCATCAAGGAACCAAAGAGTGAGCCACAGGCATCCTCCGAACAGAGGCGACGAGCGGCCAGGGCGGCGGTCACCGGATCCCCGGCCGTGTCTTCAACCTTGAGGATGAATTCCCGATCCGTCTCGGCATTGGCCGCGTTCAGGGCCAGGATGGCTCCATCGTAAAATGCATTGCCAAGAACAGCGAAGCGTCCGGTAAGAGGGCTCAAGACACCAACCTGGTCCATGTTGACTCGTCCCACCGTCGGCCGGTGTGGAGCACCTCCAGCCGCCAATCCCTGATGGACCAAAAGATCCATGGCAGCCAAGGACCAAGGATCGTTCAAATCCGCGGCCCGCAACTCGGCCACCACAACTTCGGCCTGCGGATAGAGGCCATCATCAAGATATTTGGAGGTGCGCAGGAACCCCAGGTAACTCCAGAGGGGCCGACCATTTTGCTGGCCCATCATGCTACCCAATTCGGCGGCGTTCAAGGTTTGCAGCAAGGCATCACAACGAGGCAATCCACTCCCAAGAGTGGAACGAAGAGGATCCCGATTATGGTAGCGCAGTTGGTACTGAACAGCATTGAGGGTATCTGATTCGGCCAAGGCGAGATCTGATACTTTCAGAAGGGTTTGATCCAGAAGCGGACTCTGGGGGTAGCGCAACAGCAATTCATCGCCCAAACCCCTGGCCTGGGGAATATCCCCGATACGAGTGGCGGAATCCATGGCCATGGCCAGAACTTCATCATTGCGAGCAAAGGCGGGGTAATAATCCACCAAAGTGCCAGCCAAATGGAGGCTTTTACGATACCGATGAAGACTGACTTCCTGGCGCAGGTTCGCGAATAGCTTTTCAGCTTGCTCCAGTTCCTTCCCCATGAGTTCCTGGCTACCGTCTACATCCTGCTGGTAGGACGGAGAACACCCTGCGGACAAAATCATGGCCAAGGCAGTTAAACCCACTGCCACAAGGGACAAGCTACCCCATCGAGCCAAAACCCGTGCCATGAAACGCTCCTTATATAAACTACTTCACGGTGAAATCAGCGGAGCCGAGAACCCGTCCATCGCTGTCCAGAACTTTGACTTCCCAATGACCGGTCCAGTGCGGCAAAAGTCTTTTACTCGACCAGGTGCGCCAGGTTGCGGAGGCCACATTGAGGTCAACCCTGGCCATGGTCTTGCCATCGCGATACCAGACATGGGTAACCGAACTGGGAGCCTCCAGGCCCTGGATCAGGGTCAAGCAGGTGATTCGCTCGATTCCCGCTGAAAAAGCGGTGCTTTCGCCCACCAATTCCCGATTTTCACGATCAATATCCGTGCCAAAGGTGATTCTGACCGTTGCAGCGGCTTTTTGTGGAGTCGAGCCCGGGTCTGCTTCCTGGGCCAGCCCTCCGGTGGCCAGCAACATCAACGCCATGGCCAACAAAACCTGCTTTTGCCGATTCAAATCCAACATGTCATCTCCTTTATCCCGAAGTGTTGCCTCATTTACCCCGTAATTGCTCGATGCTTTCCGGATTCAAGGCCTTTGGATTGTAAAGATTGTCCCTCAAAAAGACAGCATCCTCGAACATATCGCTCTCTGGATACTCTTCGATCAGAATGTTCAGGTAGCGTTTGGCAAGACGACGATCCTGCCAGGTGTCCATACACACCAGTGCGCACATAAACAAGGCATCATCAGCCCGCTCACTCTCCGGGAAATCCGTGTAGATCATGCGGTAGTAGTCAATCTTGACTCCCGGGTCCGAGACCATGGCGGCGCGTGACATCAGAACATCCGGTTCCACACCCTGGCCCGGTGTGAATGTGCCCAGAAGGCTCACTGGATAAGTTTTTCGGGCTGAGCGCAGATAATCCTTTACCAAGCCATCGAAATAGCCCGGCATCATGAGGTCCTGGACAAGGGTCCGTGCCTCGCTGTAGGTCATGGGGCGCCCAGGCGTGCGATCCAGGATTTCCACAACATGCCATCTGTCAGCAACCTGAATGGGACGGCTCAATCCAAGGGGCAAATCGAAAGTGAGGGCAATAAAGGTTTTGCTGTCCTTGATCATCGGAACAACCCCGGACCTGTTGTACCAACCCAATTCCGCATTATCGGCCAAACTGACCCTGTTCACTGAGAAATCACTGGCGACCTTCATGAAATTATAAGCCGAATAATCATCCTTTAAAAGCTGATAGGCTTGTTCAGCTTCTTGCAAAGTCAAGCATTCGATGTGACGTGCATGGACCATGCCCTCCTGCATGAACTCCTTGCGATTGTCGGCAAAAAAGGCCTGGAAGTCATCTTCAGTGGGATCATTTCCTTCTGGCACACCGATGTTGCGCATGGCCGCTGTCATGGCCGCACGTCGTTGGGTAATCAAGGTTCGTGCGACTTCATCCCGATTTTCCAGCCCTTTATCCTGGGCCCCTAGAACAAGCAGGGTCTGATCGACCATGTCCTTCAACAGCAGTTGGCGACCTTCCGGACCATTGTATTTATTCTGCAACCTGGGAACCAGTTCGTCATAGTGCAAATCCAATTGCTGTTGGGTGATGCTGATGTCACCGACAGTGGCGATAACCTCAGAGATATCCTGTCCGCCGTTCCCGAAAATTGGGAATATACCATTGTTGGAAGCAGCATTTCTTTCCTGGCAGGAAGCCAGGAGCAGCCCCAAAGCCAGAATCAACACCACAGGCAGCGTCCGACGAATAATAACCATGAGATTCTCCTTGTCCTACGATGAGCGGGAACTACAAAAGTTCGTCACGTCCATCCTTTTCCAAAAGGTCGATGATTTCCTTGATGCGCTGGGCATCGGCTTTGCGGGCCACCAGCAGTGCATCGGGTGTGTCGACCACAATCAGGTCCTGTACACCCAGCAAAGCCACCAGCTTTTTTTCCGAACGAATAATATTTCCTCCACTATCGAGGCTTAGCAGGTCCGCAATTCCTTTGTTTCCTCCCGGCAATTCGGGAGCCAACTTTCCCCAGGCATCCCAGCTACCCAGGTCGGACCAACGAAACGTGACTTCCAGAAGAGAAAAACCTGGCAATTTTTCCATCATTGCCACATCCACGGACTCGGCAGGGCATTGGTGATAAGCAATTTCCAACGCCTCAGTAAAGCCATCGGTTCCAAAATGATTGATCGGCGATTCCATCAGGCGGCAAATTTCGGGGACATGAAGCTGGGCCATGGCGGCAAACCAGCTCGGATTCCAGACAAACATACCGCTGTTCCAGTAGAACCGCCCGCTGCGAACATATTGTTCTGCCCGCGCAATATTCGGCTTTTCCACAAACTCAAGACCGGTCAGGACTCCAAACGAATCATCGCCCTTTTCCGTGCGAATATAGCCGTATCCTGTTTCAGGATACGTAGGTTTGATGCCCAGGGTGATAACAGTATCCCGGGTTGAGGCCAGATCAAAAGCCACTTGCAGTTGGTCACGGAACAAATCTTCGTCTGGGATAAAATGGTCGGCTGGCAGGAGGGCCACCGGAGCCTGGGAATCCAGTCGCCGAGCCACGCCCAACCCCAGCACTGCACAAGGTGCTGTGTTTCGACCGACGGGTTCACAGATGACATTTTCAGGAGGAAGTTCGGGCAGTTCCGCCCGGATGGATTCAGCAAGGGTGCCGCTGGTGATCACCAAAATACGATCAGCACCGACCAGGTCCCGAACCCGGGTGAAGGTATCACGCAACAAGCTGGCCCCCGAACTGAGGGCTTGCAACTGCTTGGGTCGAGAGGTCCGGCTCAGAGGCCAGAAACGAGTTCCCCGGCCCCCGGCCATGATGACACATATTCCCCGACAACCAATGCCGAGGGGCGTGGCTGGATCAGACACCATGGATAAGCTTACGCCTCCAGGTTAGGGTTTGACGACCCAAACCTTGGCCGTCACTTCAACCTCAGAGTGCAGTCTCACAGGCACGCTGTAAACACCCAACTTTTTTATTGCCTCATTCAGGACAATCATTTTCTGATCGAACTCGATATCATCGTTTTTCAGAGCCTCGGCGATATCCCGGGAAGTGACCGAACCGTAAAGCTGGTCATCATCTCCGGCCTGCACTGAAATGGTGCAACTCAGTTCGCCCAGCTTTGCAGCCAGTTCCTCGGCCCCGGCACGACGCAGATCATCTCGTTTGGTTTCGAGCTTCATATGCTCGGCTACCATCTTCCGGTGTCCCTCGGTGGCCAGCACGGCCAAACCTTTGGGCACCAGGTAATTCCGGGCGTAGCCCCGGGCGACGGTGACAGTGTCACCCATCTCACCCAGATGTTCCACGCGTTCCATGAGGATCAACTCCATCATCAACCACCTTTGAAAAGTTGCCGCGAACCCCCTTCACCTGGAGTGGGAAACGTCGGCATCAGCGGCGGGGTTGTCATCATTCCCGCCATTGTTTTCTATCCGGACCTGAACCTGTTCAACCTGAGCAAAACTAGGCTGAATCCTCAGGTTCCACTTCATTGAGCTTGCGAAAATTCAACCACTGATCAGCCAATCCCAGCAGGACCAGGGGTAGAAAAAGCAAGCCCGCCATAACCATGAAAAACATCCTCGGCAGCAGCGGGAAACCCACTTTGCTCATTCGCCACTGCACCGCGGCACCTTGAACAGCCAGCAAACTGACCACCACCAGGACCAGATTCACTCCGGCCTCGGGCCAAAAACCCGGTTGGACGATCATCAAGGCAACCGCCCCGGCCAACAGCCAAATCACCGCGAACGGCAACCGCCACCTGCCAAACGGAGGTATCCCCCGAAATGCGGCGGCAAGGCCCAAAACCCGCACCAGAACCCATATCAGACCGAAAGTCAGTCCGCTCTGGATCAATTGCACCAGAGCCATGGAGCCCGGCATCATTTGTTTAACCAACAGAAGAGCATCTTCGAGAAACTGCTCTTCCTGCGCCAGGGCCGGGTCATCATCCCCGGATCTGGCTTCAGCTTTCAAGTACTCGCGCCTGTCTTGCAGGGCCTGTTCCTTGTATTGGTCAAACATTTCGTCAAGGGACTCATTCTCCAGAGTCCAAATGACAAGAGGTGATGAGACCAGAACCAGCAAAAGAACAATGAGTTCTGGCTTCCACCTGACCATCAGCCCCAATGCGGCCACCAGTCCAGTGACCACATGAGTGGTCAGAGGCCAAGTGACATCGGCCGGCATCATCACCAAACCAGCAAACAACCAAACAACTGCCCCCCCCAACACAATTTTGTGTGGACGGCCCGTCAGCAGCGCCCAGGCCCAAACCACCGGCACCACAAAGGGTGTCAACAGCGATAACATGCCCAGGATCCCCAGGACAGGAAGCATGAGATCTTCGTGTCCCTGAACTGTAGCAAACACGCCACCAAACAGGACGGTCACCATGACCGCCACCGCCGTAGGCATGAGTCTTGACCGTACAAGGGTCACGTCGACTCCATTTTCCTTCAAACCGCCGGCGACCAGTTCGGTCTACCGGTAGTATTCCTTCACAAAAGGCAACAGGGCCAGGTGCCGGGCGCGCTTGATGGCCACAGCCAAAGGACGCTGGAACTTGGGTGTGGTACCAGTGTTGCGGCGAGGGGCGATCTTGCCGCGCTCGGTCACAAAACGGCGAAGGAATTCATCATCCTTGTAATCAATGGCAATCATTCCGGTCTTGCTGAAGAAACAGACCTTTTGTTTGCCATGCCTTCTTTTTTTCTTCTTCTTCTTGATCCGAAGGTTTTTACGTGCCATCGGATTCTCCTTTTCATATTGCGCCGGCCATCAAATCAAGCCAACGACAGTAAGAGCGAAACGACTGAACACCAGAAAAGAGAGCCTACTCGGCAGCTTCTGCAGTTTCAGCTTGACCCTGGCGACGCTTGGCCATGGCCACGCGGTTCCGTTCTTCCCACTCCTCGTCCACAACGATCAGGTGCCGCAGCACCTTGTCGTCCAGACGCAGGAACTTGTCGAGATCGTTGATGGCAGTGCCGTTGGACTTGAACTTCAGGAACATGTAGTTGCCCTTGTTCTCGTACTCGATCTCATAAGCAAGGCGGCGAACGCCCCAGTGGTTTTCCTGAGTGATCTTACCATCATGATCGGCGAGAATGGTGCTGACGCGTTCAACACGCGCGGCCATCTGCTCTTCAGGCTGGTCAGCCTTCAGGATAAAGATAAGTTCATACTTCTTCATCGGTAACACCTCCCCCCGGACAGAAGACCCGATTCTCTATTCACGATGGCCTGCCGTTGCCAGATTCCGGAAACCGGTTTGGCGACCGCCCGTCGTGTCAGATCGGGTAGGGATGTGAGCACCTAGCTATTCAGCTGGGTATTATTTGTTGGGCACAGTTTGCCCCCTAGCCGCAGCGCGCGGCAGTGTGGCAATATATTCGGTAGGTCGGAAAATGGCAAGAAAAAGAGATTAACAGGGAATTTCTCAGGAAATACACTATTTCTCCGGCGGGTTGGGTCCGCCACGACGATTGAAGCTGCTGGCAGTCCGTTCCAGTGTATTTTTCAGCCAAAACTCCACCATGTCGGCCGCATGGTTGATCACATTCTGCACCAACTCCCGCTCATCGGGCTCAAATTCAGCCAGGACAAAGTCCGGCCAGAACTCAGGATCCACCGGAATGTCACGCGGAGCAATCCCCAACCTCAGGCGAGGGAACTCTTCTCCTCCAAGATGATCGATAATGCTCTGGATCCCATTTTGACCACCGCTACTGCCTTTGGCCCGCAGCCGAACAGCCCCCAAAGGAAGAGCCAAATCATCGCAAACCACCAAAGGACGGATTCCTTTACGCTGAGAGGGCAGGTCATGGCCCATTCCAGGTTCCGGAGTGGATTCCTGGGTGTTCTCAAGCAAAATTTCCACATCATCTTCGATTGGTGGATTCACCGTGCTGCGCCCTGTAAGCTCCAACCTCGACCGTTTGGACCAACTCGTCAGGGCTTCACCACTGAGATTCATGTAGGTCAGGGGTTTCAGCAAAACCAAACCCTCCGGACCGTAATCCTTCCCCGTGGCAAGGTATTCGGTTTCTTCCACTGAAAAATTCAAATTCCGACGCCTGGCCAACTCATCCACCACCAAAAAACCAATATTGTGACGCGTGTCCCGGTATCGGACGCCTGGATTGCCGAGCCCCACCACGATTTTGGGATTATCCACCATCACCTTGATCTCCTCCGGATGCATCAGCATATGGAAACGCCTCCAGGTTTAACCCGGAGGCGTTTATGACTATCCACAAGTTTGCCCCATTTGGCCAGAGGCAAGGTTGGGAACTAGTCCTCTTTCTTGTCGTCGGTCGCATCTTCATCAGAAGCTTCAGCACCTTCTTCGCCTTCGACTCCTTCTTCACCCTCGACAACTTCCTCTTCCTCTTCCTCGCCAAGATCCATTTCCTGAGGAACACTGATATTCACTACCAGGGCTTCAGGGTCGGAAACCATTTCACCCACAGGAGTTTTGATGTCACCAACAAAAACCTTGTCGAATTCAGACAGTTCGGTGATATCCACTTCGAGAAACTCGGGGAGTTCACGCGGCAGGCAGGAGATTTCCACGGCATCCATCACCAAGGCCACGGCGGCGCCCGCCGAGATGATGGCTGGGCTCTCGCCCACAATCTTGATGGATACGGCAACTGTCACGGGCAAACCGTGGGGCACTTCCATCAGGTCCACATGCAAAATCTCGTCGGTGCAGGGATTGCGTTGAATCTCCCGCATCAAGGCAATGGGATCGTCATCGGTGGGTTCGCCTTCGATCAACGAGAAAATGGCGGCTCGGCCTCCCAGTTTTTTCAGAATCTTCTGGAAAGATTTGCCATCCAGTTCATACATCGCTGCGGCACGGTCCTTGCCATACACCACGGCTGGAATTCGCCCGGCGGCGCGAGTCCGGCGGTTTTCGTTCTTGCCTTTGGCCGTGCGGGGGGAAATTTCGATATTTACGAGACCCATGGCGTCTCCTCCATAAACTTGGCCACCGATTTTCGGTGACAGGGAAAGGGCTCACTGCCTATTGCAGAAAGGAACCTTTTGGCCTTTGGCCTGATTGGGAAGGCTCAACCTGACTTTGGAGGCACGCTACTGCCACAGGGTCGGACGCTCCCGCAAAATGAGTGCTAAAAAAGGCACTCATTCGGGCGGGAGTCAAGGTAAAGTGGCAAATCAGTTCCATTTCTTTACAGGAACAAGGCGCTGACGGTCTTTTCCAGGTGAATCCGCTCAATGGCATCGGCCAGCAAAGAGCTCATGTCCAGCACCTTGATTTTCGAACACAAATGATGGCGATCAAAAGGAATGGTATTGCTGACCACCACTTCTTTGATGGGCGAGTTGTTCAACCGTTCGATGGCCGGACCCGAAAGAATAGGGTGGGTGCAACAGGCGGTCACTGACAAGGCGCCATGGTTTTCCATGCAAACCCTGGCTGCATCGGTCAAGGTGCCGGCGGTGTCGATCATGTCGTCAAAAATCACCACATCCCGGCCAGCGACATCACCGATAAAATTCATGACCTCGGCTTCGTTGGCCCTCGGACGGCGCTTGTCGATGATGGCCAGACCAACACCCAGCCGTTTGGCAAATGAGCGAGCCATTTTGATGGACCCCACATCCGGCGATACCACCGCAAGATTTTCGGTAGGCTTTCCTTCAAAATGCTTCAGCAGCACTGGTGCAGAGTAGATATGATCGAGGGGGATATCGAAAAAGCCCTGGATTTGCGGTGCGTGCAGGTCAATGGTCAGCACCCGATCCGCACCCGCGGTGGTGATCAGGTTGGCCATCAGTTTGGCTCCGATCGGGACTCTCGGCTGGTCTTTGCGGTCCTGCCTGGCATAACCAAAATAGGGAATGACCGCGGTTACACGTCGGCATGAAGCCCTGCGCACAGCATCTATCATCAGCAAAAGCTCCAGGATATTCTCGGCCGGGGGCATGGTGGGCTGCACAATAAAAACATCCGTCCCGCGAATGTTCTCCATGATCTTGATGCTCACTTCACCATCGGAGAAGCGAGTTGCTTCAATCTCCAGCAAACTGAGGTTGAGGTTCTTGGCGATCCGATCGCCCATCTCAATGTGCGCTGTTCCGGAAATGACAACCAATTCGTTATACATGCAGGGGAGCCTCCGGGATCGACGGTTAGTTTGCCAACGAGAAAGGAATCAAAACCGATGTGGGCAGGAAAATCAAGTAGGAGAAATAATGGGACGGGGGGAATTTGGCAAAAAACACCAAAAAAAGGTGGATGGTTGGGGCGGCAGGATTCGAACCCGCGAATGCATGGACCAAAACCATGTGTCTTACCGCTTGACGACGCCCCACCCAGTTCCACTCAACAGAGGAGTTTGATTTAACTATTAAAAACGTTCCTCCATTGTGGCCTCGCGGTCACCATCAAAATCGGCATTTCGGGTCGGAGGTGGGACTTCACCGTTTTCCACCCTCTGGATTTCCAAACGATAAGCTGCGATGACCTGATTTTCCATCCATTTCCGCGTGGACATATTGATGGGGTGGGCAATATCCTGAAAAGTACCATCCTTGCGCTTGCGGCTCGGCATGGCAATGAACAATCCTGAAGAACCTTCAATGATCTTCAGTCCGCGAATAACAAAAGCGTTTTCAAGGGTTATGCTGGCAAAAGCTTTTAGCTTGTTATCATCGCGCAGGGTGATCCTGATTTCAGAGATATTCAAGGCACTCCCTCTCCGTGGCGAAATCACCAGAGCAACATATTAAAGACACCCGGTAAAGCTCATCCTTGAACTTTTACACCAGACGAATGCGGCCCCACTACCCGAACATAAAGCCCCGCTTCCTTGAACTCGCTCACCAGCTCGACGATGTCCTCCCCATCGGGGAAAACAGCCACGACTGCTGATCCGCTACCCGAAAGCATAGCCACAGGTGCCAACTCTTGCAATTGCAAAACCAAGCGTTGCAAGGCGGGTTGCTGGGGCAACACTGCGGATTCAAGTCTATTAAACCCCGGCCAAGTTTTCTGAGGAAACCGAGCCAGCATGGACTTCATAACCTTGATGTTAGCCTTTGTGCTATTGACTGTCAATCCCATTTTGAGATTGGCGTAAACCGTCGCCGTCTTTAACTTCAAGGCTGGTTTGACGATAAGGAATATTCCTGTCCTTATGGTGGGCATTGGCGTGAGGATACCCCCGGTTCCGCGCCCCACCGCTGTGCCACCCCTGATAAAGAAAGGGACATCGGAACCCAAAGGCCGTCCCAGTTTTTCAAGTTCGCTTTCGTCCAACTTACCGCCAAACAGGATGTTGCACGCCAGCAGCACGGCAGCAGCATCGCTGGAACCACCACCGAGGCCGGCCTCCGAAGGGATGTTTTTGGTCAGATGGATGTTCAAGGAGCCGGATAACCCCAGTTCCCGACAAAAATGACGCGCGGCCAGCCAACAAAGGTTGGTTTCGTCAGCGGGAACGGAACCCGTAGGCGAAACGGTCATGGCGATGGACGGTTCGCCGCCTTGAAATTTCTCCAGGAGATCCACAACCACAGTATCAAAAATAGAGATCGCCTGAAAAACGGTCTCTATTTCATGGTAACCATCGTGACGTTGTCGAACCACTTCCAGATGGAGATTGACCTTGGCAGGTGCCTGAACGGTCAACGACTTGTGGATTGGCTTGCGGCCCTTGGAAAATTCCACTTCGTTCATGAAGTCACTCCTGATTGGTATTGGCGGAAAAGTTTGGCCCAGGCCGAATTCGCCGGAGCTTTGCCAATCCCATGGCCACGGCCCAGCAAACGGCTCCACAAGGCACCCGGCGACAACCCGAATAGTGGATTACCGGATGCAAAGGTGTCCTCCGGAATATGGAAGTCAAGATCCAAGCACTCAGGTTCCCCCACAATGGAGATTTTGGCCAAATCAGCCACCCCCAGGCCCCGGCTCTCACACAACCCCAGCCAGGGCAAGTCAGCGGGATTTTTGCCCACCAGTTTCGCCAAAACCGAATCCACGGCAACAATATCATTGCCGGCCACCAGAAGATTGCGCACCAAAGGGACTCTCGTTCCTCCACGACGGGCCAAAGACCAAATGGTCGCATCAGTCACCACGAACACCGAGGAAAAAACTTCCCTGGCCAGTCCCACGACCTCAGCCAGGACTTCTGCCTCCGGAATTCGGCCCCCGGTTTTCCGATCGGCTGCCAAAAATGAATCAAGCAGGGAAAAGTTGGCTTTCAGGCCTCCACCCGGTTCTATTCCCAAGGTGGACAATAGCACCAGATCTTTCCCCCGACATTGAGGCGAAATTCGAATTCCCCCGGGAAGGACACCTTCCAGTGCAGGCAAAAGACTCTCTGGCCGGTAGGAAACCGCTTCATGATCCCCTCCGTCCATGGTCGCCACGGACCCCCGAGCAAGAATTTCTTCCCATCCCCACTTCTGTCCGGATTTCCTGGGCATCGGCCCCGAATCAGTCACCGGGATCAACGATGCCTGAGGGGGGACTGCCTTCTCCTGGCCACTCAGTGATTCAAGGAACCCTTCTATTTGCCAAGGAGGGCACACCAACCCCGGAAACCATGTCCGCTGTCTCGCTTCAGTGGCTAGAAGGAGATCCGTTCTGTCTTCAGAGGCCTCCAGATCAACCAACCCCAACAAGCGGCTATAGTCCTCGGTAATGGTTTCGGGACGGGCTTTGAGCAGGGCGACAACAGGTCGCATGGTGACCTCCAGTGAAAAGAATCAAGTTCCGATGATTTTTATTGCAGAAACGATCCAACCAATCACCAAAACCTGCAAGAACAAATCATTCAAAAGGATTTCATGGGGTTTGCCTCCCCGGTCCTCCTGATAAACCAGATACAAATATCGCCCCATGCCTGCCAGTACAAATGGAATCGTGTAGATCAAATGGTTGGTGCCAAATTGTTCCACGGTATCGGGCCAGACAGTGTAAAGCCCATACATCATCATGGTCAGCCCTAAACTGATTCCGATCATGGCGTTGAGCATCGGTTCTGAATAACCAAGCAACACCGGTCGGGTTTCTCCCTTCAGGGGTCCGATCTTCAGGTACTCGTCCCGCCTCTTGCAAAACCCCAGAAACAGGCTCAGAAAGAAGGTGCACAGCAACAGCCACGGAGAGAGTCTTACATGGGGACAGGAAGGCAAGAGCACAAGAACACCACTGGTGGCGCGAATAACGAAACTCATGCCGATGCCTGAAACATCCAGAATAGGCACCCCTTTCAACCAACGTGTATAGAGCCAATTCCAAAGGAAGAAGAAACAAACTCCACCCAAAAAGAGTTGACCCAGGGCCCAGGCAGACACCATGCACAAAATAAAAAGAATACCCCCCAGCTTGACGGCCATCGGAGCAGGCAATCGACCCGAGGCAATGGGGCGATTTCGTTTGGTGGGATGCCTCCGGTCAAGTTCCCGGTCAGCCAGATCATTGAAGACATAAATCACCCCCGAACTGAAACAAAAAACCAGAGCCCCCAGCACCGCACGCTTCACGCAGGCCGGATTGCCCAATTCCCGGGCAAAGATCACCCCGGCAAACAACAAAAGGTTTTTTGTCCACTGCCGGGGTCGCAGATTTTCAAAGAAGGCTAGCCAGATGCTCATCAGTAAGCATTCTCCCCGCGCATGACATGGTGAATAGTCATCAACAGAATGCGAATATCCAGACCCAGAGACCAGTTTTCCACATAGTGTAGATCGTATAGGGTGCGGTCCTCGATGCTGGTGTTCCCACGCAAACCATGCACCTGGGCCCAACCGGTCAATCCGGATTGAACCCGATGCCGTTCAAAATAGCGGGGCATGGTCCGGCTGAATTCCTCTACAAAAACTCTACGTTCCGGTCGTGGTCCAACCAGGCTCATATCACCCCGCAGGACATTCCACAACTGGGGAAGTTCATCCAGGCTGTATCGCCTCAGAATGCCCCCGACCGGGGTCACCCTGGGATCGGTTTCGGTGGTCCATACGGGACCGCTTTTTTGCTCCGCATCGGTTCGCATGGTGCGAAACTTGATCATCTCAAATTCGCGGCCGTCACGCCCCATTCGAGTCTGACGATAAAACATGGGTCCGGTTGACGAGAGCTTCACCAGGAGTCCCAGCACTATCAGCAAGGGCAGCAGTAAGATCAGTCCCAATCCACTGGCAACCAGATCAAAAGTCCTTTTGACAATGCGGTCAACACCACTGAGGGCTTCTTCACGAACTGAGATAAAAGGG
Organism: Candidatus Krumholzibacteriota bacterium; assembly: GCA_024275485.1. Lineage (GTDB taxonomy): Bacteria > Krumholzibacteriota > Krumholzibacteriia > LZORAL124-64-63 > LZORAL124-64-63 > LZORAL124-64-63. The sequence continues at coordinate 97,082 of JAJRZA010000028.1, forward strand.
ATTCCCCCGATGTCCTTCAACCGCATTCTGCTGGTGTGCAAAGCCATCAAATCCGGTACAAACTGCAAGTCAACGTTCAGGTTTGACAGCTCGCCGGCAATTTTCTGAACAAGGGGCAATTGCTCGAAAGGAACAGTCAGGACCACAAGGTCGATGTGGTGTTCCAAAACCACGGACCGGACTTCGGACACCTCACCCAGAAGCGGAACTTCGGCAGCTTCGATGCAAGGTTTTTGCCGTCCGGAAGCATCCAGAACAGAGGTTGGTCCCACATCCCCACCTGCACTGTTATTCGTTGCGTCATCAGGTGTGGACAGCCACCCCACCGGTCGAATGGACAAACCCGGCAACTCCCGGACCAGGTGCAACAACCGCCCGCGCATGGGGCTGGTCCCCACCAGCAAGGTCCGGATCCCAGTTCTCCCACGGTGCAAAACCGATCGCAAAAAAGCCCGAGCCAGGATCCGGCCAAGAGTCAGAAAGCAAAAGGTAGCCAGGAAGAACAGGCCAAAAAAAGATCTGCTGAAAGCCAGAACCTTGAGAAAAAAAACGAGAGCCAATACCAAAAGGCTGGCCAGAACCACTCCTTTGAACAGTCCCAGAAGATCATCCACCAGGGTTCGCCCACCTCGAAGGGTGTACATTCCCGACCAATAAAAAATGCCGAAAAAAACCATCAGGATCAGGGCGCTGACCGGCAGATACACACTCAGCGGGGGAATACCCAGGGGGACCAGCCAGAGGCCACTGTAAAAACGAAACCAATAGGTGATGAGAAAGGCAGACTCCAGCATCAACAAATCGGTGACGATCAGAATGATGGCGTCAAAAGCCCGTTCTCTGCCTTGGCCTGTTTCAGTCACCAATACTCTCTTTCCGGGGCTTCGCCTGATGCCGATGCCAGGCATGCATAATTTCATTTTCCATTTCCAGGCGGTAACGTTCGCGGCTGAAACGAGCGGCATGCTGGATCATCCCATGGCAGTCCCAGGGCTGATCTAACGTGGGATCATTCAGGACGGCTGCCAGGGCATCAGCTGTTTGTTCCTGGAAAAACAAACCATTCAGATTTTCAACCACCGTGTCGAGAGCTCCACCTTCACCATAAGCAACCACAGGGCGACCCGAAGCAGTGGCTTCCAAGGGAGTGATGCCAAAATCTTCAAGTCCCGGAAAAACAAAGCAACGGCAGTGGGCATAGTACGCTGGCAGGTCAACATCGGAAACTGCCCCGGCAAATTGCACCAACCCCTGACCACCGCCGCGTTCGGCCAGAAGACGAAGCCGCTCCAATTCAGGTCCCTTGCCGACGATCACCAATCTTCGATGCGCTTTGATGGCACCAAGAACAGCCAGATCGATTCTTTTATAGGCCACCAGCGCCGACACCACAAGGTCATATCCACCACTGGGCAAACCATCGGGCACAGGCAACCGTTCGGCTGTGTCAAACCGCCCAACATCAACAGGCGGGTGCACCACGGTCACTTTTTCGCCTGCCACCGAGTACCAGTCCATAATTCGGCTGCGCACCACCGTTGAATTGGCCAACCATTGATGGACACGCCCGGCGGTATCCCGGTCCCAGCGCCTCAACCGGGCAGCCTGTCCGGCGATCATTTGGCGTACAGGAAACGGTTTGCTGCCAAAATAGTCATCAAAACGGTCCCACACATAACGCATGGGAGTATGACAGTAACAAATCGACAACGCACCCGGTGCCGGGATCGCACTTTTAGCCACGCAGTGACTGCTTGAGAAAACGAGATCGTATCCGGAAAGGTCAAAAGACTCGATGGCCCGGGGAAAGAAAGGCAAAGCCCAACGGTAAACTTTTTCCGCTGATGGAATGTTCTTAAGGAAGGAGGTATGGATGGTGCGATTCTCCAGCACTGCCGAAACCCTTCCCGGCAAATGCAGGAGAGTAAACAGGTCCGCCTGGGGAAACATTTCGGCCATGACTTCGAGACACTTCTCACCACCGCGCATGCCCGTTAGCCAGTCATGAATCAAGGCCACCCGCACCCCGTCAGAGATACCGTCAACACCGCTGGTATCAATCACTGTGCTGCACCCACTCTTCAAGCACCTGGCAAAGCAGGTGCCCCATGGTGATGTGAATTTCCTGGATCCGGGGAGTTTGAGTGCTCGGAGCAACCATGGCAAAATCGACCAGAGAGAGAAGCTCTCCTCCATCATTGCCCAGGAAACCATGCACTCTCATACCCTTGACGCGAGCCTCCCGCACAGCCAGCAGGCAATTGCTGGAATTCCCTGAAGTGGAGATAACCAACAGGACATCACTCGGACCACCGAGTCCCTGAACCTGCCGGGAAAAGATATGATCGAAACCATAGTCGTTGCCCACGGCAGTCAGCACCGAAGAGTTGGTGGTCAGGGCCAGGGCGGCATACCCCGGCCGCTCAGCCATGAAACGACCCACCAGTTCGGCTGCGATGTGCTGGCTGTCGGCAGCACTGCCGCCATTGCCGCAAATCATCAGCTATCCGCCTTTCTCCCAGGCGGCGAGAACATCTTCAGCCAAGGCCTGAACAGCAGTGAAATGCGATTCGTCAAGGCGTTCAAGTGTGGCTTTGAGGTCTGAAACTGTTATTTGAAAAAAAGTGGATGCCGTCTGCCGGCGGTCATCATCGGAATTCTGAACCATGACGTTCCAGGTTCCTTTCCAGGAAAATATCAGGGGTGCCGGGCCTGGCCCGATTCCAAAAGATGGATGTAACGCGCCACAGCGTCCTGCCAAGACTCACGATCCGGACATCCTGACGCCTCCAGCCGCTGACTCTGCAAAACAGAACAGGCGGGTCTCATGGCAGCGGTTGGATACTCACTGCCCTGGCAGGCGCCAATGCGTTGGGCATCGACCATGATCAAGCCGGCGATCTCGCGAGCAAGCTCGAACCATGTGCATTGGCCGGAATTGGTCCCGTGGAAGATACCACGACTGTCCGAAGTTACAAGAAAACCCAGGATGGCGGCCAGGTCTTCTGCATAGGTGGGGCATCCCCTTTGGTCATCAACTACCTTCAGCTGGGGTTTCTGTCCCAGAAGTCGGCGAATGGTTTTGGGGAAATTTGTCGATCCATCGCCGAACAACCAACTGGTGCGGACGATTTGCCAAGGCCCATTCATGGTTTCCACTGCTTCTTCACCCCGGGCCTTGGTCAATCCATAGTAGTTGATGGGATCACGCTTCTGGTCTTCGGCATAGCCAGTGGCCCCACCCAGGCCGTTGAACACGTAGTCAGTGCTGAGGTAAGTCAAGCCTGCCTGCTGCCTATCGCAATTCTCAACCATCAATTCAGTTGCTAAACCATTGACCGCCATGCAGGCTTCTCGGGCGGTTTCAGCCCCATCCACATCGGTCCAGGCCGCACAATGAATGACCCATCCAGGATCAACGCGCTGGAAGAGAGCCTGAACCTGGTCCGCTTGGGTAAGATCCGCATCGGCCAGGTCCACACCGATCAAATCATGAGCCGTCGCCAGCCGGGTCATAACCGCCTGCCCCAACATTCCTTCGCTTCCAGTGACCAGGATTCTCAAAACTCATCCTCCAAATTGGGCTTGTTTTGCCGCACGGCCTTCCAGGCCAAACCAGTGGGAAAGCCTCGGCCCACAAGATAGCGGGCCACTTTTTCTTCCGCCTTGCGGTCGGATTGCCCCAGCATTCGTTGCCATTTCCACCTGGCCGCCTTGTGGGCCAAATCAGACTCTGTCTCTTCATCCAGGTTCTCGGCCACCACCTCCCGGGCAATATCCATCGAGACTTGGCGACTCCAGAGCTTGCTCTCCAAATATCGCCTGCCCACCAGTTTTGTGGACAAGGTGTCACGGCAGTAGGCAGCTGCATACATTTGATCGGAATATACCCCTTGTTTGCTCATCTGTTCCAGCACAGCATCAACCGCATCTACCGGATATTCTTCCTCCAATAATTTGACCCGAATCCTAGCCACCGGCATCAAGCGTCGATCCAGAAGGGAAAAAATTCGCCGGGCCACTTTTTTGCGCTGCGCCGCCAACCGGAGTTCAGCCAAAAGGGGGGAGCTGATGCTCCCCCCAATTTCAGGCATATTTATTGGAACCGAACTGACGGCCAGTTCAAGGGTTTCACCGTCATCCAGAATCAGGAAAACCGTATCCCTTTCCTGCCGACTATCCATCAGCAGGCGCAAACCATCGGTCATGATTGAATCCCTTAGGTCAGCTTGCTGGGTGTCGCTTCGCCTGCAACGGCCGCCGCAGCCTTGCCTTTGGCCGTTACCCCAGGCACAATGGCGCCATCCGTGGATTTGATTTCTTCTTCCTTTTTATTTTCAGCACCAATGCCGTAGTGCTTGAAGACCAGGACCTTGATCTGACCGTACAGGTCGATGTTTTCTTTCAGGAAGATGCGCACATTCTCACGTCCCTGTCCCAGACGTTCTTCACCAAAGCTGTACCAGGCCCCACTCTTCTGGATGATGTTGCCAGCCACCCCCAGGTCGATCAGGTCGCCTTCCTTGCTGATACCTTCATTGTACAGAATGTCGAATTCAGCCTTCTTGAAGGGGGCGGCAACCTTGTTTTTGACCACCTTGACACGCACCTGGTTGCCAACCACCTCTTCCCCCCGGGTGATGGCGCCGATGCGCCGAATATCCATGCGAACAGAACTGTAGAATTTGAGGGCATTGCCACCAGAGGTGGTTTCGGGGTTGCCGAACATGACGCCAATTTTCATGCGGATCTGGTTGGTGAACATGACCAGGGTATTGGTCTTGGCGATGGCGCCGGCCAGCTTGCGCAAGGCCTGACTCATCAGGCGGGCCTGCAGACCAACATGGGTATCTCCCATCTCACCTTCGATCTCGGCCCGGGGCACCAAAGCGGCAACCGAATCGATGACAATCATATCGACCGCACCGCTACGCACGAGCATTTCAGTGATTTCCAGAGCCTGCTCGCCGGTATCCGGCTGGCTGACCAATAGGTTGTCAATATCCACACCGAGTTTGCGGGCGTAAAGAGGGTCCATGGCATGCTCGGCATCAATGAAAGCGGCCGTGCCGCCATCTTTCTGGCAATTGGCAATGACCGACAGGGCAACCGTTGTTTTACCACTGCCTTCGGGACCATAGATCTCCACAACCCGGCCCCTGGGAAGACCCCCGAGGCCGAGAGCAATATCGAGAGACAAACTGCCGGTACTGATGAAATCAATCTCATCATAGATTTTGTTGTCACCCAAACGCATGATGGAGCCCTTGCCGAATTGCTTTTCAATTTGGGCACGGGTCAGTTCAAGAGCCTTGGCTTTTTCGTCGGCTTTGCTTTTGGCCATTCCTGTCATCTCCTGTGGATCCGTCCGGGGAATTTCATCCCACTGAACTGTGTTGCTGACTATGAGCCATTGGATATCAGAAAACACCGAAAAATTTGTTGTTCACCGCATTGTCTGAATATTTCAAGGCTCATGGATGGTTTGACGTCTCTGGAAAAATCCTTCCATGATCGGACCATGATTGAATCATGATCGAACGATCCCCAAGGCTCGATTTTCTTGGTTCGAGGGCCAAGATAGCACAGTTACCCGAGCCGGCGCAACCCTATTGTTCGCCTTTTTTTCGTAAAAATGAGAAAATCATCCCTACAGTCACTTAAGATGTTACAGAACAACAAGATATAATTGACAAGGCCCACCTGGAAAGATTGCACTCAGGAACGTCAATGTTTCCAATGCAGGATTAATTCCCATTGCCTCCAAAGAGATCAAAAACACTCAAAACAGCCAATAGAATCTAGATTCAAGCACCCAAGAAATGGCATCACCGACTTTAGGTGACCTGGAAACCCGTATTCCGGGCGAATCTTCCAAAAACCGACATCCAAGACGCGAGGGTCAGAATCGTGCCACTGCAATCAAGGGTCGTGCGGAAATGAGTCAAGCACTGTTGACATCGGGGCACCGAACTCATCCCTGGTAGAGACAATCAGGAAAAACCCATCACTTCGTCCGACCAGAAGCAGGAGTGCACCACGAGTCACCTGAACGCCAAGGGGATTGGTCCGAACCAAATTCCAGGCTGCGGCGCAGGGAATCCACCACTGAAGCCACCGTCAGCATTCTGTTGCGATGTCGATCACCAGGGAAACGGTACACTTGGGTAAATGTTTTTTCTGGACCGGCCACGGCCATCCAGGTAGTCCCCACCGGTTTGTCTACATGGCCGCCATCAGGACCGCTGATCCCACTGACTGCCAGGGCGAAGTCGGTCCCCAATCGCTGTTTCGCCCCTTCGGCCATGGCCTGAACAACCGGCCCACAGACCGCCCCGTGCTCTTCCAGAATCTCTGCCGGAACGCCCAGCAGCTCTTGCTTGATGTCATTGGAGTAAGCCAGTATTCCACCCTTGAAAAATGCCGATGAACCAGCCAGATCCGTGAGTTTGGCGCCGATCATCCCGGCGGTGCAGCTCTCGGCAACGGACAAGGTCAACCCTCGTTCAATCATCATTTTCTGGACGACTTCCGGCAAGGTCTCCATGCGCCTGCTGTAAACCAGGTGGCCCAGGGCAGCGGTCACCGGATCGTTGACGGCAGCCAACTGGGCCTGGGCTTCAATATGTCCGGGTTCGGCCGCCAGGCGCACATCCACCCCCCATTCAGTCAGCCACCAGGACCAATGCAATCGGGGATGGGCACTTCGGATATCATCCAGCTTACGCACCAGGGCCAGTTCGGCGATTTGCCCCGTGCGCCACAAGAGAATTTGCCGGGCCGCAGGCAGGTACCCCTGCTCACCCAACCATTGCATCACCAGGGGCAACAATCCGATCATCTCGTCCGGCACACCTGGCAGCATTACCAGGATGCGATCTTTCAATCGCCCGACCAGGCCCGGCGCAGACCCCACGGGATTGGTCAAAGCCGTCATGCCCTGCGGCACCTGACACTGCCGATGCACCCCAACTCCTGCTTTGCGACCGAGCTTGGCCCAACGCTGTTCCAGTTGTCGGCGCACTTCATCATCTTGAATCAACTCCACTGCGGCCCAACTGGCCACCATGTCCCGGGTCAGATCGTCGGGCGTGGAACCGAGGCCGCCGGTCATGAAAACAATGTCCCCGGCGGCTGTCCTTTGCAAAGCCGTATGGATGGCCTCTTTTGTATCCGGCACCACCTGAATCCCCACCACCTGCACGGCGTGCTGGCCAAGAGCCCGTTGGATGCGTCCGCTGTTGGTATCGGCGGTGCGACCTTCAAGCAGTTCGTCCCCCACGGCTATCATGTTGACGCGGAATTTAAGATCAGATTCAGTCACAGGATCACATTCCAGCCCAGCAGACGCGCCGTGATCTGGGTGGCAATGGCGGCCAAAACACCGGCGCCCAGATCATCCACCATGATGCCCAGCCCACCTCCAAGTTTCTCCAGTTTGCGCACGCCGAAGGGTTTCAAGATGTCGAAAAACCGGAACCAGAAAAACCCGGCCACCCAACCCAGCATACCTGCGTTCAAGGCAAAGTAGGTGACCAGCATGCCGGCCACCTCATCGATGACCACCAGGGAAGGATCCTCCCCGTGAATCTTTTCCAGTTTGCCGGCCACCGGTATCCCAATGGCTGTCACCACCACCAACAACGCCGCCTGTACCCAAAGGGGAATTGGTCCGAGATATGTCCAACTCAGCCACCACAACACCGCAACCCCGAAACTGGCCACCGTGGCAGGGGCAATAGGAGCAAAACCGGTCCCGAAAAAAGTACCGATGGTATAAAGAAGTGGTCGAGACATGGAGTACCCTTCCGGTGAGTTCGATTTGGGGATAAATTTGTGGGCCCAATATACTGCAGCCGTTGGCTTGTGCCCAAAAGATAAAACGCCCCCCGAAAAACCCGGGGGGCGCAAAATCAAACCAAATCACCAATGTCCCAGATCAGGACCCAACAGTCTGCAACTGGCGCAACACCTGCTTGGCTACACATTTCAGCGTATCAAAAACTCCATCACCATTGACGGCCACAGCCTCGAAAAATTCGAAACCCTCGGGATTCAACTCCTCATTCAACTCTTTGACGGGAATGGCATCGGGCATATCACGCTTGTTGTACTGCATGACGAAGGGGATTTCCCTCAGGTCCAGATCATATTCCTTGAGGTTGTCATGCAGGTTGTACAGGGCTTCGATGTTGGCGTCAAACCGCGCCTCACTGCTGTCGGCCACAAAAACCAGGCCATCGACGCCGCGCAGGATCAACTTGCGGCTGGCGTTGTAATAAACCTGTCCGGGTACGGTGTAGAGGTGGAAGCGGGTTTTGAAGCCTTTGACTTCGCCCAGCTCCAAAGGCAGGAAGTCGAAGAAAAGCGTACGGTCCATCTCCGTAGCCAGAGTGACCAACTTGCCCTTGGTTTCAGGGGCAAGTTTTTCATAGATGTACTGGATGTTCGTCGTCTTTCCACCAATACCAGGACCGTAAAACACGATCTTACAGTTGATCTCGCGGGATGAATAGTTAATCAGCGACACGGCTTACCCTTTCAACAGGCGTTCTGGCTTCAATCCACAAACAGGCTATCGATTTCGGCTTCCACCTCACGGGTGAAGCCGTCGTCGAAGGCATCGTATTCCTCGTTCCGGTACTCCAACTTTTCGTACAGCTTATCGATGATCACATCGAGCTCTTCGACGGCCCGTTTGACCCTCAATCGGACCAGGCCCAGAGTGGTCGTGCGGTCAAAAATAACCGCGAGGACGACCCCATTGGCAATTTTCCCCAAGAACATACTGTCCTTGGTGCCCTGGTGGTAAAGAGTGCTGAAATCCTTCTCGCCGATGAGTTTGGCCAGCTGGTAATTGGCTTCGAAATCGGCTGCGCACAGGGAGGCAAAACTGGTCAGGTCGAATTGAACATCCGGCCCACATTGGCTGATCAACTGACCGGTACGATCAATAAGAATCACATTCCGGCACTGACTGCTTTTCAGCAGATCGTCCAGGACGTTGTTGATCGCCCAATAATCTTCTTCGAAGATGGCCCATTCGGCTCGAACCATGGATCACTCCCTGCCGGATTTGCTGGCAGTTGGCTTGCATTCGGATTGACGTTCTCTAAAAGGACTATCGTCCGTCGGAACGGTCACTTGATGGATTAATCCCAATTTTTTGTCAAAATGAGCGTCGGCCCTGAAAAGCTCGCTGCAGGGTGACCTCGTCGGTGTAGGCCAAGGCTCCACCCACGGGGATACCAGTGGCCAGGCGGGTCAGCTTGATCTTGCCGTCATCGAGCAATTGTTGCAGATACAGGGCGGTGGTTTCACCCTCCACGCTGGCATCAAGGGCGAGAATGATCTCGGTTACCCCATCGTTGCGCACTCGCTCGGCAAGACGCTCGAAAGGCAAGTCCCCGGCTCTAACCCCATCCAGTGGTGAAAGCAATGCGCCAAGCACAAAATAGCGTCCCGGGAAGAATCCGGCTTTCTCAAAAGGCAGAACATCCACCGGGCTGGCCACGATGCACAGCTGGGATGCATCCCGCCGATCACTGCAACAAATACGGCAGGGATCCGGTTCGGTGATGGCCCCGCAATTGCTGCAATTGGTCACCTTTTCAGCGGCTTCGGCGGCGGAAATCAGGAGTTCTTCTGAAGATGCTTTCTGGGCAATCAAATGCAGGGCGATGCGGGTGGCGGATTTGCGTCCCAACCCCGGCAGGCGACTGAGGCTGCGCACCAAACGTTCAAGGGCGGGCGACTGAAACTCACCCCCCTCGTTGGCATTGAGCTTGCGGCTCATATCAACCCATACCAGGCATACCGGGAATATTCATGCCTCCGGTCACGCTGCCCATATCCTTTTCAACCATTTCATCCACCAGGCGGGCTGCTTCGTTGACGGCCGATGCCACCAGATCCTGCAAAAATTCCACATCTTGAGGATCCACGCATTCGGGGGCGATGATGATGCTGCTGACCTTGTGCTTGCCGTTCATGGTGATTTTGACCTGGCCTCCGGCCACTTCAGCTGTCACTTCCTTGCCTTCAAGTTCTTTCTGGGCTTGGGCCATTTTTGCCTGCATCTGCTGGGCCTGTTTCATCAACGCGCGCATGTCCATGTCGATTTGTTCCTTTCAGGGTTATTTCCAGTTGTCGCGATCTTCTTCGTGCAGCGGTTCACCGTGGAGGGTATCGACCAACTGCTCCAGCGCCGAATCCTGGGCACAAGCCCTGGCCAGCTCTTCGACGGTGGTGGGAGCCACTTTTCTTCGGATCTCCTCTTTGATTTCCCTCACCTGCCCCCGGGTGCCGAGGAGCAATTCCACTTTGATGGGACGTGCAAATTGTTTTGAAGCGGCTTCTTCCAGGGCGGGAATCTGCCCCTCCACCATTTTAACCTTGAACTGCTTGTCCTGCTCGAAAGCGATGGTCAGACGGCCATTTTTCAGATCAAGGGATGGCAGCCCTTCCATGAGGCAAGCCGCCACGGCTGGTTTGACGGCCATCAGATTGTCGATCAATTGGGTCCAACCTGGAACCGTCTCGCCGGCGGTGTTGTTGGCGGTGTTGTTGGCGGTGTTGTTGGCGGTGTTGCCGGCGGTGTTGCTGGCCGCTGAAGTTGGTTTGCCTGGCCCGGCATTCCGGGGAGCCACAATTTCAGGTGCCGATGCAGGTGCCGATGCAGGTGCGGCAAACCGGCCACCTCCTGCACCACCGCCTGATGCGGAACTTCCACCAAGGGCTTCCAGACGATGGGCCAGATCCGACAGCAAAACCCGCGATTCAAATCGGCAATATTCCACCAGGGAAGCTTACAGCATTATTCGTGGCTGGGTGCTGCGATGAATGCGTTCAAAGTGTTGACCAGAACGATCAATCAAGGCCAGCAGATCCTGTTCGGTAAAATTGACGGCCTGTTTTCCCAGTTCTTCGATTTGCTCTGGTGGCAAATCTACCATTTCCGCCAACTCCGGATCGATTTTAAGCAGCATCAAATTGCGGAAATTGCTGACCACGCCCCGAGCAAAGGCATCCAGGCTGTGGCCGGTGCTGCTGAGGCTTTCCACCAGGCGCAGTGCGCGGGCGGCATCTTTGGCAATGATAGCTTCGTTCAACTCAACATAAAGCTGGGATCGAACCAGCCCAAAGGCTGATACCACCGTGTCCTCGGTGATGGTTCCCTCACAACCTGCGATCACCTGATCGAGCAAACTCAACCCGTCACGCACACTACCTTCAGCTAGGCTGACCAAAAGGCTCAGCCCGGTTTTATCCAGGGTTGCGCCTTCAGCCTGGGCAATTTCCAGCATTCGCCCACCCAGTTCATCGCGGGTCAGCAGGCGAAAATCAAACCGTTGGCAGCGGGATAGAATAGTGCGGGGAATCTTGTTCGGTTCGGTGGTGGCGAAAAAGAAAAACACTCGTTTCGGCGGCTCTTCCAGGATTTTCAAAAGGGCGTTGAAGGCACCCTTGGAAAGCATGTGAACTTCATCAATGATGAAAACACGACTACTGCCTTCACTGGGCGAATACTGGGCCATATCGCGCAGTTCACGGATGTTGTCCACGCCCGTATTGCTGGCGGCGTCGATTTCCAGCACATCGAGATAACTTCCCCTGGCGATGGCCATGCAGGTTTCGCAAGTGCCACAGGGATCACCCTCGCGATTGGTTTGGCAGTTGATGGCCTTGGCCAGCAATCGGGCCACGGTGGTCTTTCCACAGCCCCGGGGACCACTGAATAAATAAGCATGGCTCAGCTTGTCCCGCGCCATGGCGGCGCGCAGGGTGCTGGTAACGTGGGCCTGACCAACCACTTGATCAAAAGTCTCAGGACGATACTTGCGGGCAATTGCTTGATAGGACATTGCAGGTGCTTTCTGAAAATACAGATTTAAGAGGCGATGCTCGGCGAATGGAGAATTTAACATGAAATTCCGCATTGGGAAATGTGGATCAAAAGAAAGTTAGGAAACATGGCAAAGAAATTGTAATTGAATTGCACTTTGGTACCGCCCAGGGGGTTGGTCGACCCCCTGGGTATGCTAAAAAATCAAGGCCGATGCCAGGAAGTTGTGTTACCTGCGCCTTGGCGGACTATCGTGCCCGCTTCCAGCATTTCCCCCAGACGAAGACGAAGAGTTTGGTAGGTCATGACCTCCGGCAAAGCCGGAGGCTTGCAAGAGTGTGAACCGCTCAAAGCGGTTAAATGATGTGCCGCCTAAAGACGGCGGGATCTTCTACCACATTCCCAGCTGATCAATTCTCTTGTCCTCCTTTTCCTGTCTGGCAATGTAGTTCCGGATAGTTTCCTCATCGCGCCCAACCGTAGACATGAAG
>JAJRZA010000029.1 GCA_024275485.1 Candidatus Krumholzibacteriota bacterium
GTTTTGGACGCAGAGATACATTGATCTTGCGTGCAGGTCGATGCCGCAATAGTTAGGGTGGTTCTCTGTGAAGAATCTCATTGGGTCTCCTCTTTTTGAGAGTGATTAACCTCGCCTCATAGCATACCGTAGGGTAAGGCTACGGAGGAGGCCTCAATGAGTATCAAACGCTTGCACCTGACAAAGCCATTCGTCACGCACCTGGCTTTCGCCAGGTCCGCGCCAAACGTCTTTGCAGGTTAAACCAACGTTAGGCCTGCTGGTGGGCTGAAAAGAATTCTGGGGCAAGCTGAGTACGAGGGGAACTATGGCCACACGAATTGCTATGATATTCATGGCGTGTTCTTGCCTGATTTCGAACCAAAGCCTGGGTGGGCAAAATGAGACAGTCTCCGATGTCGGTGAACAACCCAGCAGAGGTGTGACAATCATTCAGGCAAGCTTACTTGGTGGCGGGTTCGCGCTAATTGCTTCCAGTGCAATTTTTGACCGACAAGAAATTTCCACTGAAACATATTGGGTGGAGGACGGAACTGGTGGGTCCATTAACGTGCCTACTCAAGTAGGCGCTGATACTGGTGCAATGTTTTGGACCGGCGCAGTGTTTGTCGCGCTTGCGGCCATCATAGAATTGTTTCCGCAAGAAAGTGGGTCATCGATAAACTACTTGTCGCTAAACCCGATCGGAGGAGCAGGTGGTTTGCGAGTAGAGACTACAAACTTGGATGGCGGGGCAACTGCCGTTGGCGTCGCGAGTACATTCTAGAGCGGGGGATGGAGACCTAACAAGCGCTTGCACCCGACAATCGCTTTTGTCACGCCTTGTGCTTGCGCACAAGCCGCGCCAAACCGGCGAGGCGCCGGACGCGCTTGCGGGTGAAGCCAACGTTATCTTTGTAAGGAAAAACTAAGCAAGCCCAAAAGCAGTGGAAAGCCATCAGGTTGCGTTTATTCTAAAAACCCTTGCGTGATGCATCAAAATATAGCATACTTGTATGCGCGGGTTGGGCATCAAGACGGAGGTTTGACATGAGAACGACATTGAATATCGAAGACACTCTGATTGAGAGAGCGTCAAAACTGACCGGGGTAAGTGAGAAAACCTCACTTGTACGCTTGGGCCTTGAAGCTTTAATCGCACTTGAAAGTGCCAAACGCCTTGCTGTGCTTGGTGGCACAGAGAAAGCTCTTCGGGTGGCACCAAGAAGAAGGACCAGTAACTAATATGGTTCTTGTTGATACCAATATTTGGATCACTCACTTTCGAAAAACCGACCAAGATCTCGTACGAAATTTAAACCAGGGGGCAGTAGCCTGTCACCCCTTTATCATTGGTGAATTGGCCGCCGGGAACTTAAAAAACCGGACCGAAATCTTGGGCCTATTCCAATCCTTGCCAGCAACCCCAGTTGTTGAACCGGATGAATATTTGGAATTTGTTGCGACTCGAAAACTGATGGGTAAGGGTCTTGGGTTTGTGGATATCCATATCTTGGCTTCAGCTGTTCTTTCGGGGATTCCTTTGTGGACAGGAGACAATAGGTTAGCAAAATCTGCCGATGATCTGGGGGTCGCGTACAAGAGATAACAACAAGTTGAACCTGACAATTGCGTCTGTCACACTATGTGCTGGCGCACATAGCGCGCCAGCCCCAATTGCAGGTTTACAAAACGTTATACTTTGAAAACACAGAATGAGTGCTACCCCAAAGAGTTGTTTTCCACGCGCGCTTGATCGCTTGGCCAGGTATGAAAACAGCCCGACACTCATAATAACACTTGACGTTAATAACAAGGCGCGGTATTATCTAGGAATGATACGGTCATTTAAAGGGAAGTGGTCAGAAAAAGTTTTTCAGCGACAAAGGTGTCGTGGCCTTTCTTCTGACCTTCAGCGACGGGCCTATCGCAAGCAGGCCATTTTGGATGCAGCCAATGCAGTACCCGATTTAAAAATCCCACCTGGCAACCGTCTTGAAAAATTGTCAGGAGACAGGCAAGGCCAACACAGTATCAGGGTCAACGACCAATGGCGCATCTGCTTTGTTTGGCGTCAGGGCGATTCCTTTGATGTTGAAATAGTTGACTACCACTAGGAGGGTAGAGATGGCTGGAAAAAAATTACCCCCAATTCACCCAGGTGAAATTTTGCTTGAGGAATACTTGAAGCCTATGGGTATCAGTCAATATAGGCTTGCCAAAGAAATAAGTGTGCCTGCGCGGCGGATTAATGAAATTGTCCACGGAAATCGTTCAATAACGGCAGACACAGCACTTCGGTTGGCTCGGTTCTTCAAAACCACAGAACTGTTTTGGGTGAATCTCCAGACTCGTTATGATATGGAGGTTGGAAAAGACAAGTTAGCTGACAGGCTGGACCGAGAGGTTTCTGTTTATTCCGGTACTGGTAACTGGAATCAAGTATAACAAAAATTTGTAGCCAGGATTTCTTACAAATAGTTGAACACTGACATTCCACTAAATATTAAAATTGAAACATTGAGAAAAGCAGGTATAAAGCATGATAAGTGTTATGCGGCCTTTACTTTTTAGGATGCATCTGAAAGAACTCCCAAATGATATCTGTCCCCTGAATTTTATCGAAGGGTTCCCCGAATATGTTCATTAGCCAGGAAGGATAGGAGTCAGGGGGAATCCATCCTGGCCACCAATGTCCCATTCCTTCGATGGTATACAACACCACTTCTGAGCCTTCCATGCATGGACTAAATGCTGTTCCGATCACTCCGTCACTATTATAGATTACGTTTGAATCTGCGGGACAGCCGAGCATTTGGGCCCACTTCTGTATCGATTGTTGCACAGGAGGCTTCACGCCATAGCTCGTTTGACCGATGAATATCTCTCCGCCATCGATTGGGTTGAGCGGATCGGAAGTTCCGGTCATATACAAAAGTGAAACATGACTATCAACATGCGGCTCTTCCAACCAATCAACTGAAGCAACACAGGCAATTGTAGCCAGGGAATTGGAAAGCTCTCTCCCAATGCGAAACACCATGGCGCCTCCGTTTGAAAACCCGACAGCATAAAAGCGATTCCGGTCCACATTGAACCGAGCAGCCATGTCATCAATTAATGCTGCTACAAATGCAACATCGTCCACTTCCCTCTGCACGGCTCCGACATTTTCACGGCCTGAGCCATCGTTCCATGTTTGGGGATTGTTTGAAAAACTTGCAGGATTTTCAGGATCAGGACGTGATCCCTCTGGAAATACGGCAAGAAACCCCTCCTGGTCAGCCTTCTCGCACCACCCGGTCTCTGCCATAGCGTCTTGCGCAGTGCCTCCGCCACCATGGAACATGATCACCACTGCTGATGGTCGATCCTCTTTGTACAACGCCGGTATATGCACGACATACTCTCGATCCAAACCTTCCGAACTTATTCGAAACGTATAATCGCCTGGAGTTACTCCGTTTGGATGTTCGAGATTATTATGATCACTGCATCCCATCCCAAACAGGAACAGAATCCCGACTACCAACATTATTGTTTTTCTGATACATATGTACTGATACATCCCTTTTTTACCTTATCTTAAGCCACATAACGTTGAGTTAAACTGCGGGCCAAGCTGGCTCATTGCTGGCGCCAGCCAGGATTGTGACAGATTGGGTCGTCAGTTTCAACTCCTTGTTCAAGTAAGCCGCTCCGCGGCAGCATCCCCCATCCCCACTGTAAATAGTAGATATTCCCCCTGATAACCTGAGCAATTCTGTTCGGAAGGGAGATGATCTCGGCACCTCGCTGTTGGGGCGCATAGGCCACGGCGATGGAATCTTTGTGAACGGTATATTTTTTCCACAGTAGCCCTCCTTGGCTACTGATAGTTTCTCAAATCAAACCGGTCTTTGCGGCCCTAAATTCATGGCATGACAAAGCACTAGCAAAATTGTTTACTCCAATAGGTTGAGCTTAAAACCAAGAGGGGTGAAACGATCGCGAGTACCCCACGGTAGAATTCGAGGCCCGGCCTCCAGGCCAGGGACTTTTTTGCTTCGAAAACAAACATTTGCAACAGCAACGAGGATTACCCCAACCAAAAACAAACCGTAAAAAACCGAGTCCAATTGTTACTCCTTACGAAAACAAAAAAGTTAGCCGGTGGTCAACCAACCACGAAAAGCCCACTTCCGATACTTCCGCCAATTACGCCCCGTAAGAAAACAGAGCCATAAATACTTGGTGAATATCCGAACTGGCCCCCTTTACCCGGAAAATTGTTTCAGGATTTCCAAGAACTAGTTGAACCGGACGCCCCCATATGTCACGGTCCTGACTTGCTCATCTACACGTCCAAACCGCCCGGGAATAAACAGAAGTCTCTGGCAACAGAACGCACAGGAGGAAACCAATGTCTGGAAGCATTAGGGGCACACAAACAGAAAAGAACTTGTTAATAGCCTTCGCCGGTGAATCACAGGCAAGAAACAGGTATTCCTATTTTTCGGGCGCAGCCAAAAAAGAGGGCTTGGTTCAGATCGCAGCAATATTTGAAGAAACCGCGAACCAGGAAAAAGAACACGCCAAAAGGTTTTTCAAATTTCTTGAAGGCGGTGATGTGCAAATATCGGAAACGTTCCCGGCAGGAAAAATTGAATCCACACTGGAGAATTTAAAAGCCGCCGCCGCAGGAGAAGAGCATGAATGGCAGGATCTGTATCCCGCTTTCGCGCAAGTGGCCAGGGATGAAGGCTTTATTCAAATTGCAGAAGTATTTGAGGCGGTATCAATAGCTGAAAAACAACATGGGAAACGGTATACGGATCTGGCCAAAAATCTGGAAGAAGGAAGGGTTTTCAAGAGAAATGGGCACGTCGTTTGGCGTTGTAGGAATTGCGGCTATCTCCATGAAGCCGAAGAAGCTCCAGATCTCTGTCCGGCATGTGCCCACCCACAAGCCCATTTTGAGCTTCTTGGGGAGAACTGGTAGGACGAAGTAGTAATTTCATGCCTACCACACTTGCCCGGCAAGGCAAGCACTTGATGGAATTACAGGTCATATGTTCATGACCTCAGGCTCTGGGCTTTCCCATGCGCTTGACAAAGGCCCCGGGATCAATCGGGGGCCCGAATCCAGCTTGCGTAAAACGCTCCCTGATTTTCCTGGTCAGCGCCCAGCGTACATTCCAGTAATCCGAGGTTTTGACCCAAGGCCGGCATATGAAATTCACGGTAAAATCACTCAATTCGTGTATTTCCACAGTGGGTTCAGGTTCTTCTAGAATCAATTCCTGTTCGGCCAATACTTCGTGAATGATTTTCTCGGCAAGGGCGGTATCGTCTCCGTAACTGATCCGGAAAATCAGATCCACGCGACGGGTCTTGCTGCCCGTGATATTGGTGATGACGCCCCCCCAGATGCTGTTGTTGGGCACTATCACCAGCTTGTTGTCAAAGGTATTGATGATGGTGGAAGTCAGGTTCATGGTCTTGACCACGCCCTGAACGCCTGATGCGTCGATGGCGTCACCCACGTCGAACGGTTTGTAGATCATGATCATGATGCCGCTGGCAAAATTGCCCAAGGTGCTTTGCAGCGCAAAAGCCAGGACGAAACCGGCAGCTCCAACCACACCCAAAATTGGACCGATATTCACTCCCAGCAGAGAAAGGGTCATCATGAACCCCACCAGAAAAATCACTCGGCGAATGGAGCGGATGATAAAATTCTTCATCAACTGGGAAATATTCTTGGTATGATGAAGGGCTCTGTTGGTGATCGCGCCTACCATTGTGGCCAACAATCCGAAGAGCAACATCATGGCCAGGAATTTGCCAATATTCATTGCAACTTTGATCCCGCCCTCCTCCGACTCGATCCAAAGCTTCACCAGAGACCACCTGGTGGTATGATCGGCCACATCCAGCTGAAAACTGGTGACTTCATTGACAAAAAGCTGAATGAGGGCCACATCCTCGGGGGAAGCCCCCTTTTTCTCCCATTCTGAAATCACCAACCGAACCCTTTTTACCAGATCCCCCCGGTTTTCCATCAGGCTGGCAAGATATTCCAATACCAGGTCCCTGACACCGGTTTTTTCCCTCAGGATTTCTCCCATTTCGGCGGTCACCATGGCCATCAGTTCTTCATTGTTGGGATCGAACTCATCACCAGATTCGGCTAATCGAGCCCTCAGGCTGGCCAAGCCCTGGTCCACTGAGGTGAATTCCAAGTAGTCGCCACTCTTCTCCTGGGCGCGCAAGGACTCAATGGCAGCATCCAAAATGACTTCCAGGTTGTGAACCTGGAAGGCCTTGGCTTCCCTGGATAAGGCCAGACTTACTGAGGTCGACAGCTGAAACCGAGCTTCGAGCAGCGCCTGATCAAGTTTCCGAACGTTGTCCGCAGTTGTTTTTGTCGTATCTCCCAGAGCTGCTGCACGACCTTCATTCAGGGCCAGGGACGCGGCCAGAAAAGAGGCTATGCTGTTTTGGACCTCCTCAAACACCTCGATATCCTGATTCAGATATTTCATGGTGATCTGAACTTCACTGATGGTGCGCAGTTTGTCCTTCAACAATTCCTGCCAAAGAACTACCTCATGAGCGAGATCGTCGCTGGTGAACGGGTCCAGCAGCAAGGAAAGCTCGTCTAGGGGAAGGGATTCGTCCTTGGGCACGACATACGTGGATTCCGCTGGTGATTCGACCTGGCCAAGGGCTTGACCGGCTGCCGTCAGGATCAATACGAATAGCAACAACATTCTCATGGAAATTCTCTTTTCCTAACAAGGAGGGCGCAAAAAAGTATTGGTCCCAAAGTACTCCGAAGGGAAGATAATTCAACCGCATTCTACGAAAGAAAGAAGCCTGCCGTCCATTGACCGACCTTGTTGGTGACTACGATAATTGCGGGGTGTTACCCAACGATACCTCTCAGCCGGGCCTCATCACCTCACCCACCTCAAAAACGCCCATCGGATTATTTCTTGGATTGTCGCGTGTTCGGTGAAAAACCGAAGGATCCTCTGGACGACCTTTGCCACCGAAAGTATGGTGATGCTGCAGATTGATTTTGAGAGAGAAATTGAAGCCCGAACAAGGAGTCACCATGCTGAACATAGCTTTGTTTGGAACGCCGGGTGCAGGCAAAGGCACCCAGTCCGAACTGCTGATGAAAAAATACAACCTGGTTTACATCGCCACAGGAGATATTTTGCGTCAGGAAATTGCCGATGGCAGTGAATTGGGTTTGGCCGCCAAGTCCATCATTGAGGCCGGCGGTCTTGTTTCAGATGAAATCATTGTTCAGATCATTGAGAAGAAAATTACCACCAATCCCGATGCGGCCGGATTCCTTTTTGACGGGTTTCCCCGGACTTTGGTGCAGGCCTACATTCTGGAGGGCCTGCTGCTGAAAATGCACACCTCCCTGACTTGTTTGCTCAGCCTGGAAGTATCACCCGAGGAATCCTTGAAACGCCTTCTGAATCGTGCCAAGACTTCCGGCCGCAGAGACGACACCGAGGCCGTCATCAAAAATCGTCTGAAGGAATATCAGGAGAAAACGGCGCCTGTTGCCAGCTTTTATCAGGACAACGGATTGTATTTTCCCATTGAGGGCGAAGGCCCCATCGAAGAGATCAATTTGAAACTGGAAGAGGTGATTGAGAAGGAGCTACGCAAGGTTTTATTCAATGTGGTGTTGTTGGGATACCCGGGGGCGGGACGCGGCACCCAGGCGCGCAATTTGGCCGAAGAGTACAACTTGGTTTATCTGTCCACGGGGGAAATGCTTAAAGAAGAAATCGGGAAAAAGTCGAAGGTTGGCATGAAGGTGCAGGATATTTTCAACATGGGTGACCTGGTGCCCGATGAGGTGGTCATCAAGCTTATTGAAAAACACATCAAGCGGAATCCCGAAGCCAACGGGTTTATCTTCAAAGGATTCCCACGCACTTTGGTGCAGGCCTATATTCTGGATGGGTTGTTGCGAAGAATCAATTCATCGGTGTCTTTCTGTTTGGATATTCAATGCCCGACCCTGGAGTTGATCAAGCGGTTGGATGCGCGGGGGAAAACCGAACGGCGCATGAGTTATGATATGGAGACGACCACCATCGTTCACCGTTTGGAACAGCATGAGAAGGTTTGCGTGCCGGTGGTGGATTATTATGAAAAACAAGGCAAGGTTATCAGTATCGATGGGGAGGGTGAGCCGGAAGAGGTTTGGAATCGGATTGTGGGGCCGGCGGAGGTGGCTTGGAGGAAGGCGCGGTAGCTTTCAGATGAAGTCGCGGTCAGTACAGTTTTTGCCAGCCGCACTTCAAGGTGAAGCCAGGGTTTGTCCGAAACAGGGGAAAGTGTGCGAGTGGTCAAAACCAGGGAGGATTTCCATGCCGAAGAAAATTCTGAGACTCAGTGCCTTGATCGGGATATTATTGCTGACCGGTCTTGTGATGGCCGCGTGCGCCGGCAATGAAAACTCCGCCAACGAGAAGGCCCGCCCCCCAGCCAAATCTTCTGATTTGAGCAACTACCCTCGTCCTGCCCAAACGTCTGGCGGTGAATATTTGCCCGGCCGGGTGGAAGATCTGCGCCGAGATCCGGAGCGAGGAGAAGCAGGGAAGTTGGTCTTTTCCTCAGCCGAGGATACGCTGTTGGTGATGCTGTGCGGTATGCGGGTCAATTGTTGCACCGAAAAATTGCGGGCCTCGTTCACACTCACCGATAGCGGGGCAGACGTTATGCTCTACGAATATCTTACCGATGTGTGCGAGTGCTTTCACTATCGAGACATCAGTTTCAGGGTTTATCCAGCCCTGGAAAAAGGAAAAACCCTGCGGGTTTTCGCCAACGATCTAGATGAGGTATTGGCTGCCGAAAAAGTGCGATGACTTTTCCGATATCCGAAAAAAAAAATGCGCGACCATCTCCAACGGCCGCGCAATAATTATAGCCAAGACTGGCTGCTGAAGACTATTTGTCTTTGGGCTCCAATCGGCTGCTGGGAACATCGGCAGCAACCTCGTCCACATCAATGATGGCCCTGGTGTCGGTGTTGATGCTGAACACATGCCATCCTCGTTGATTGTCGTTCCAACTGCGATAATAGGTTTTGCTGGGAGCGGCGTTTCCACCGATAAAAACCTTTACGGTGCTGGTCTCGGCTGACTGTTCGCCGCTGTAAAGGCGCACCCAATAATCATATTGATCACGAGGGCCATCGGTCAGCACTTCGATGCGGATGTTTTCCGGGCCGTAGCCGTTGACATCATCCAAATCCAGCCCGGCTCCCGGAATGCAGGAAGGGCAGCTGTAATAAATGTGGTTGGACGGGCTCTGGGCATCCCAAAGGTGAGAGTCCAGGTCGCGGGGCTGGGCTCCCCAGGACAACTCGATGCGGAAAGCTACACCCCAAAGATGACTCAGGAAAGTCAGCCAACGGGTTTGGCCGGCAAAGTCGAAGCCACTGTATTCGGCGGCGAAGTTGTTGAATTCCACGGCGGTGCGCGGCAGCCAGATGGCGGTGCCGTTGAGGCCGGGGTCCCCGTCAACGTTGCCCATGGAGTGCTCAACCAGCGGAGCCAGGGCTACAACCACATTGTTGGCGGCTTGCCGAACCGTGGAGGGGATTGTTTCATCGGTTGATTCCGAAATGCGGCTGAAGAGGTCTTGCATATCGCAGTTCTGGATATAGGGCTCCAACTGTGCGGCGGATCCGGGGGGCGCCACTCGGCGCACATCGGCCACGGCCAGAATCAGGCTGCCGCGGAAATCTTCAAAGTCGGCATGGTCCACGGTGGTATCGACAAACTGCTTCACCGCACTTTCGACGCTGTCGTAGTGGCTCAGATCGTGGTTGACCCCCATGCTGCTTTGAGGTGCGCTTGGGGCGGTAACACAATTGTTGCCCATATTCTCGGCAGTTGGGTTGTCTCGCATGTACTGCACGACATTGGGGAACTTGTCGGTGTTTTCGGACCCATAGCGGACAGTTTCATGGGAGACCATGAAGTCGAAGTAATCCTTTGAGATGGCCGCCACTTCGATGGCACCCATCAGGCATCCCTGATACCAGATCACATCGAGCTTGTCGCCCACCATGGCTTTGATGTCGCGATATACGGCTTCCAGTTCATACATGTTGAGGGCGTCGCCGCCGTCGTAGCACATGGCTTTTTGACCTTCTTCATACCACAGCTCGTTGGGTACGGCGTGGCTTTCGCCAAACCAGCTGCCGCCGTGATTGGACAAGACGACCATGTATTTTTCAGCGGGGAATTTTGTGATACCCCAGGTGAGGAAATCCTGCAGGGTCAGGGGATGGCCCATGTTCAGTTCGCCGTAGTCGGCGTCTACGGTCACGGCGCCGGGGGTGCAGATGTAGCGCTTGCAATCGGCATATCCACCGGCGTCGTCTCCGTCGAAGAGAACACCGGCGTACATGGTGTTGTTCATGTTGTCGGCGATTTCCTGGGCGTACACGGAGCGGGTGGCCGAGAGGCCGCCTTCGCCGTCAGCGTAGACCAAGAGAGTCCATTCGCGGGTTTCGGGTTCGTCCTGAACGGTGAACCCGACCCAGTCGCCTGGGCCGCTGTAACCGTCGAGGAAATCCTGGCCCTTGTCGTAGATTCCATCGGCATCCACATCGATGACCACATCGTACTGGCCGGGAGTCAGGGGAGCCGGCCAGACAAGGCGGCGACCTGCATTGGTGCAACCGTATTGCACGGTGTCGCCCAATGGTGTGGTGATGGAGTTCAGGGGGTCACCATCGTTCCAGGTGTCCTGGTGGGGTACGATGAACCATTTCACATAACGGTCGCCACCCAGATTCTGCATCTTGGCCACGGGGTTGACATAGACGTAGACGTTCTCGTCCACGTTGTACAGGTCGCGGTAGACATAGTTGGAATCGGAGGAAAGGCGTTCAACAATATGACCGTTGATGATGGTTTTATCGGGAGTGGCGTCCTGGACCACGAATCCCACGCCAATCTGGCCATCCAGAAGATCGCCACCGTCGTAGATGCCGTTCATGTTCATGTCGATGATGATGTCGAAGGCGGATCCTTCGGTGTTGTCCACGGAATTCCAGATGATGGCCGGGTCGAGGTTGCCGTCGCCGTCAAAAGTGAGTTCGTCGATGGACTCGGAGTAGTCGAACAGGTACATGCCATCGGTCCAATCGTAGCGATTGGGGGCGATGTAGACGTGGAAAGTTGCATCGGGCGTGCCGCCGGCTGCGCTGAGGTACAGCACGGTGCCGGTTTCCAGGTTGTTGAGGTGGGTACCCTGATCGTCGCAGGGGGTGAATTTCAGGCCGGTGGGGGCCGAAACGGTGATGTCGAAACTGATGCTTGTGCCCAGCACAGCCACCGTGTAAGTGCCCGGGACAGGATCGTAGAGCACGGAAGAGGCGTCAATTTCACCGTTCTGGTCGGTCACCAACTCGTAACGGCCAATGATTGCCTTGCTGTTGTCGTTGACTTCAACAGTGTAGGAGGTGAATGGTTCCAGATCGGCCAGTGCAAGAGAGATCTGCTCGAAGGAATCGAACTCGTTGGTTGGGGTGCCGTCGTCACCCACCAGGGTGGTGGTGCCGCCGGGAGGTGGAGTTCCGCCGCCGCCGGGATCCGTGGGGTCGTCGCCGCTGCTGCACCCAAACACACTGATAACCATGGCGGCGGACAACAACAAAAGAACGCGAAGCTGGATTTTCATGATGTACTCCTTACATACGGACCGGATTGGCGAATTGGACTTACCAATAAATAAAGTGAGGGTCATATTTATTCTAGTGGAATATTTTACCATATTGACAGAAAAAAATCAATTTAAGAATTAATTGATGTGTCTTGGTTGGTGACTTCCGGTATATGTCAAAAGAAACCGAGGAAGAGTTGAACTTCCAAGGTTGAAATAATTTGAGATAATCTTTCGGACATCAGAATTTATAAGAAACAAATGTCCTCAACTCGATGTTTTTCAGATGAGATTCAGGATAGTCGTCAAAGTAAGAATTGCGCAGGTAGTAGGTGTATTCCAATCCCAATCCCCATTTTTTGTATATGCGTGGATTCAGGGTGGCTTGGGCCCAATGAATAAATTCATCACCTTTGGCTCCGCTGATGGTGTGGAACCAGTAAATCCAGTATCGCACGCCAAAAGATCCGTATTTACTGTGGTCCAGCATGGCGAACATCTTGAATTTGCTGCCGGTGGTGTAATTGTACTCCCGGCCGTCGGCGGTTTCGAAGCCCACATTGGAACCACCCAGGATAACGGCGTTCAACTGCGCTCCGGTCAGGACTTGCATGGGCGCGGTTTGGTTGAAGCGGGTGAATATACCCGCGCCAATACTTTGGCCTCCAAACTGATAAATTCGTGAGTCGAAATAATCGTAATCATGGTAGATGCCGTACAGGCTGCGGTGGTCGTCACCATGGTCAATCTTTCGGCCGAAAAGCAAACCGGTGCCGCTGACTTCATGAATCAGGGGGAAACGACCGTGCACCGTCAGTGCGGTGCGGAGTGAGAAATAGTCAAAAGGATCGGGGTCGGCCAACTCTTCAAAGGGATCTCCGTAAAGAAAACTAAGCTTCAGCAGGTAAGCATTCATGCTCTTACTCAGGTCGGTACCATCGGCTACATGGTTGGTGCCGGCTGTGATTTGGCCACCCAGATATGACGGCCTCCAGTCGTCGGGGTTTTCAGCATAACCGCTTGTTTTTCCGGTCACCAATCGATTGAATCCGCGGATGGGGTTGACAAAAAAGGCCCCGATTTCACGAAAGGTGCGCTCGGGTCCGGTGGCGGAGTTGTCCAGGATCAGGGACGACAACCGATAGGCGGTTTCACCCATGTAAACACCGCCGGCAGTGGTGGTGATCAAGTCATTGATGGCCGGAGGTTCGGCCTCCATGAACAATTCCCAGGCCATGCTGCCGGTCATGGTGTAGGGAATGGAACCCCAAAAATCGTGTCCGTTGGTGCGGGCGGCGTTGAAGAACTGACCACCGTGCAGAGGGTGGCCCCATTGGTTCATGGCCCAGTCGTCGTGGTCCCAGACGAAACCCGTCTTCATGTTTTCTTTGACGGTGTTGAAGCCGATGTAGGCCCATTCGGTGCCCAGGATTCGGCTAGGGGCCCAAACGCCTACCGTTAGCAGGACCAGGTCGATTGCCAAGAGGTTGTTGTTGTATTCAGGATCAGCAGCTTGCAGGGAATCGGGCGTTGCCGCTTGGTTGGCTAAAAGATTGTCGGCCAAAAGATTGCCGGGAAAAAGCAGAGCAACAGCCAGCAGGGAAATCATAATTGTACGCATCACAGCAACCCCACCCCCCAGAATACAATGGCTTCGTTGATGGTATCGGACCCCAGCGAGTAGCCCTGGTAGATGGTGGTGGAGCCCGCGCCGACAAAGAAACTCAGGTGCCGATTATAGACAGCTTCAAGTTTGAGGCGGGCATCGAGGGTGAAGAACTTGCCCGTGTCGATGGCGGGATTTTCGGAACCGTCGGGAATGATGTGCCGATAGCCCAGGTCGCCGCCGATATATAGCCAGGACTTGAGTTGAAACCGACGCCCCAGGCTCAGGCTCAGGAAGAATGAACTTTCCCGATTGTCAAAGGCCCGGAAGCCACCCATGCAGGCTTCGGTGTACCAGTCGCGATGAGTGAAACGGGCCCCGGTGGTGATTTGAGTGATGTTGGAGCCGAAGGTGACCCATTGAAAGTCGATGTTTGGTTCCTGGGCCTGGATTGATGGAGGCGCTGATAACCAGAAGGCCAGGGCTAAAGTTACAAGGTATAGTGGCCTTTTCATTAATGATATCCGTTCGAAGGAATGCCAGGAGTGCCCTTTATTTAAAAAGTCTTTGAGGAATTTTACCGCCACCAA
The DNA here is from genome assembly GCA_024275485.1 of Candidatus Krumholzibacteriota bacterium. Lineage (GTDB taxonomy): Bacteria > Krumholzibacteriota > Krumholzibacteriia > LZORAL124-64-63 > LZORAL124-64-63 > LZORAL124-64-63. The sequence continues at coordinate 13,876 of JAJRZA010000029.1, forward strand.
GCGCGTAACATCAAGCTATACATTACTTCGGTTGGAAAGAATCAATATTATCGCAACAAGGTTACCTTCTGCCGAACTTGCCGATCGCCAACCTGGGCCTGAACCAGATAGATTCCACTGGAAAGCCCACGTCCACTGTCGTCTTGCCCATTCCAGGTCATTCCGTGGCGTTTCCCGGTCGGCAACAACCCACGGTGAAGAGTCCTGACTTTTCGACCACGCACATCAAAAATCTCGATGACAACTTCAGACGATGCAGCTACCGAACCGACTTTGGAGAGATCCAGATCAATGGTGATGCGCGGGTTGAACGGGTTGGGGAAACATGACAGAGTATTATTGACCAAAGACGGGCTATCCTGTGTTGTTGCACTGAGGTGGGTAGGTCCGTAGATGGTTTCTCCATAGTTGAAAATCACCTCAGGCAGATTGATGTCGGCACTGCGGATTTGCAGGAAACGGAAATTATTGGGCGAGGGTATATTCAGGTTGTCGCCGGCATCAGCCCAAGGCTCCCACTCAATTAAAGCCAGATCGTCGTACCAACTGAAGCCTGTACCTGATTCCGGTGGTTCGTGACCGCAACGCATTTCAAAATAGACGGCGCCGGCGGGTGTCTGCAAATCACGCCATTGGTGAACCCAATCCGTGTTACCGTCCAGCCTGGGCGCCAAATCGACATCATCCAGGGGTGTTTCAACATACCTGTTGTTGTAGAACCGCACCATGGTTCGTGCCTGGTAGGCGTTGTCGGTGCGCATCCAGGCGGTGGCCGAGTGTTCCTTGAGGGGATCGCAAGGCAGATGCTTTTCCAGGTCGGTGCCGGTTTGATCCGAGGCGTTGTAAAAACGACGTAGGCGCAGGGATCGCTCGCCGCTATGAGCCATGTCGGCGACCAGCACTTCGTCGTCGGTGTTGACGTCCCAAAGATCGGCGCCTGCATCTTCAAATCCGCCATGCCAGAGGATTTCCCGTCCCCAGCGCACTTCAAGGGGACCGCTGCCAACAAGGTCGGCGATGGACGAAAGATTACCCTGGCCCGCCAGTTTCAGGGGAGCAGAAATTGCATAGCCGGCGGCCTCTGCCATGGACAATGTTACTTCCGTGGTTTGAATGGTCGAGTCAACTTGTGCACGACTCAGGTGGATGCGGGCTTCGTTGCTGTCGATCATGGGCACGACCAGGGCGTTCATGGGCCGCGAATAATCGGCCAGTCGATCCACGATTTCACGTCTCAGGTTGCCGGTGACAGGTTCGGGAATCCAGTGGTTGATCCAGGCGGGAGTGAAGCGATACCCGGTGATGCCGGTCTTTTCCATTTCCAGGGTCAGCACCATGGTGGGCATGGTTTCGGGGTAATAAAGATCGAAGATGAAGTTGCCCAGACTGTGGGCGATGAGCTTGCCCCGATAGGCTTCAAACCCTTGCAGGACATGGGGATGATGGTTGATCAACACGTCGGCACCCAGGTCGATGGCCTGCCGGCGCAGTTCCCTTTCTCCGGGGGTGGGTTCGTTGCGAAACTGGAAATCCGGATCGTTGGGGAAAATGGTGGCCGCTTCAATGCGCGGTTCAACAGAGGGCAAACCGGTGACAAGTCCATCAGTATCCGGCGCTGTATGGTACTCGTCGCCACTGTGGGTTTGCACGATCACGATATCGGACAAGGATCGGGTGTAGTCCATGGATGAGGCAAGGTTTTGCGGTAACAAATAGGCAAACCCAGGCTTGTCGTATCCGGCGTCCAGGAAGGGTTGAAAATTCCATTGCCGACCGGTGCGGTTGCAAAGACCCAGAAAACCCATGCGCACACCCTTTTCAGTCCAGAAGGTGGGCAGCAGGGCCATGTATTCCGTGCAACCGGCACCACTGTAACGGATGTTCAATTGGTCCAACCCGTCCATGGTGTCGAGCATACCGATTTCGCCGTAGTCCACGATGTGGTTGTTGCCGAGGGTAACCAGGTCAACTCCCGCGAAGGAAATGCCAGAGATGTTCTCTGGTTTGCTGCGGAAGACAACACTTTTGGTGGGGTGTGGAGTACCCCGGTCGGTGTAGGGTACCTCCAGGTTGGCAACGTTCACATGGGCGGCCCGACCAAATATTTCCAGAGTGGGTTCGAAGAGGGATTCAATGCCGTGGGTGTCGATGATGCCACCGCTGTTTTGGTAACCTCGGCCGGTGAAAATATCGCCCACGAAATTCACCGTCAGGGGGCCTTCCTGACTTCCGGGAGAGATGGCAATCTGACAGGTGTCTCCCGCGGCCAGGCCGTCCGGGTCGGTGACCATCAGGCCGACGGTGTAGGGATAGTCGGCGTGAACCAGGAATTCGTGTGAGGGGTTTTCCAGGTCGGAGGTGGTGCTGTCGCCAAAGTCCCAGGCCCAGGTGTGGGTGTCGGAATCCGGGTCGAAAACTTCACCCTGAAACTGGATGGAGAGGCGTTGGACCTTGGCACTGATTTTCTGTTGTTCTTCAACGGTATACAGTATACGAACATAAGGAGATTGGGGGAGATCGTCAGTCACATCTGCTATGGAATCAAAAAGTATGACGCCAGAAGGGCCGGAATCGGTGTCATTGACGTATATCAACTGGTTGAGATCCGGTTGGTAACCGAATCTGGTCTGCCAATCTCTTCCGATAGGCAAAAGGTATAAGTGCCACTGATAAAGGGGATAAGATCCTTGGTATACTGTATACCAGTCAACACTCTCAGGAAGATCGCGTCCAAAGAAGGTATAAAAGAGTACATTGGCACCGTCACTGACGCCAAAGGCCAGCATCTCCCCCTGATTCTCACCAAAGATGGCAATCTGCCAAACTGTTGTATCGGCTACGGCCATTTCGGTGATGGCCTGGGTCTTCCAGGTGTTGCCAAAAAGACGCAGGCTGCTGCCGGTGCCACCGTTGGCGTTGTGGGTGGTCAACTGCCAATCGTCAGGTTCCAGATCTTGGTCTGGGTAGGATTCTAGGGCGGGCGGTCCGGATTCAAAATCTTCAATGAGAATACCACGGGATTGACCCCATCCCGGGGAAAATGCCATAAGGCCAAACAATAATATCAAACCAAGGATTCGAAACATGACCGACCTCCCGAGACAGAATCTTATAGCCTAACAGGAAAATATCACGAAATCGTTCCCTTGAGATACTGCAACCGAAGATCTTCAGGGAATTTTTCGATGGCAGAGCGCAGCATGGTGCGGGGCATTTCATGGCAGGCTTTTTGGGCATCGCCGAAGGATTTCATATTCATGTGTATTTGTTTGAAATTCAAAGGCGAAAGTTCCCTGGAACAACAATCGACAATATCATTTTTCGATTTGGCAGCGTAATCTAAAATTGATCGCGAAAAACCTGAATGCCTATCACAAACCACGGGAGCCCAACCCATGTCCAAGCCTCTGACAATTGTCGCAATACTCCAGGCCCTTCCCGGCTTTGAAAATGACGTTGCCAATACCCTCAAGGACTGCATTTCACCAACACTGGCCGAAGCGGGTTGTCTGCAATACGATCTGCACACCGATAACAACAAGCCGGGTCTGTTCCTGTTTTTTGAAAACTGGTCAACCCGCGATCATTGGCTGGTTCATATGGAATCAGATCATCTTGCAGCCATGAAAAAAGCCACTGAAGGTAAAATGCAGGCCCCTGTAATCCATGAAATGGAAAAAGTTGGCAGCTGAACGGTTGAGTGGAATTTCGAAAGAGAAGCAGGCCCAGTGGATAATCCACCGGGCCGTGTCAAATATGCATTCCAGATCAGGCTAGAACCGATTCCACAACATCTGGTTGGTCACCTCATGATGGAACATGATCTCTGCCCGCTTGATCCGATTGCCAAGCTCTCTTGGGCAACGATGAGCAGCCATTTCTTTCAGCTCCAGATACTTGATGTGGCTTTCTTCTCCCATGATTTTCTTCAACCAGGCGCTGCGCCGATGATTACCCATGGCGTCATAAATATTATCGGGCAACAACCGTTTGCGGATGCGTTTGGGTTTTGGTGCATTGGCATCGGGCTCGGGGCCTTCGAGCCCGGTCTTCAGCAGGGAATAGATCAAAAGGTAAGGATTGGAATCCGGTCCAACAGAACGTATTTCCAGCCGCTGTCCAGCCTTGCCGGCAAAAGGAATCCTGATCATGGAGGTGCGGTCCACGCTGCTTGAGGAGATCTCATTGGGTGCTTCAAAGTTGGGATCCAACCGGCGGTAGGAGTTAACGCTGGCATTGAGGATCAGGCAAAGATCTTCGGCGCTGTGCAGGATGCGGCGAATGAACTGCTGTCCCTGATCAGACATATTGTGCTCACCGGCGTCATCGTAAAACAGATTCTCGCCATTCTTGGCGATGCTGATGTTGGTGTGCATGCCGCTGCCGTTGATGCCGGTGATGGGTTTGGGCAGGAAGCTGGCGGTCATGTCCATGCTCTGGGCCACCTGACGGCAAAGCAGTTTGTATAGCTGAATACGGTCGGCAGCCACCAGGGCGGTGGCGTATTTGTAGTTCATCTCAAACTGGGACGGACCCACTTCGGGATGATCCTTCTCGTTTTCAAAACCCATGGCCCGCTGAACTTCGGCCGCAGCATCGATGAATTGGCGCAGGGGATCCTGGGGCAGGCTGTTAAAATAGCCGCCGGTGGAGATGAGGTCGAAGTTCCCCGTGCGGTAGTAGGTGCGTTCGGCGTCCCGGTTGTTGAACAAAAAACCTTCGGTTTCGGTGGCGACATTGGCGACGATGCCCTGGTCGCGATACAAGTCCCTTGTGAATGCCAACAACTGTCCCCGGAAATCCGCTTCGTAGGGCTGGCCGTCGCGTCCCAATACATGCCCGAAAACCAGCACCTTGCCGGCACCGAAAATATCGGCGGGCATCCAGTAGAAGGCACGCCAATCAAGCTGGAGTTGCAGATCGCTCTCCGAAATACGGGTAAAACCACGGATGGATGAGCCATCGAAGGTCAAGTGATCCGAGGCCAGCAGGTATTTTTTGTCGTAATCGAGCATATGCAGGCAACCCTCAAGGTCGGTAAAGGCCACCGTCACGGCTTTGATGCCTTTTTCACTCTCCAGGTATTCGCGCCTGATGGCTTCAACTTCATCCATGGGAGTCCAGCTGTCCTGGTATTCCTTGGATTGAAGATTGAGCTCCTCAAGTCGTTCATAAGGGATTTTGAGGAATTCGCGTAGAGGGGGGTTGGAATAATTCATTGTATTCTCCAGGGGAACAAAAGACCGGGTAAAATTTTTGCTCGCGGGCAAGGTAACATAAACTTCGGTTGGAATAAGCTTAAATTTAGGCTTTTTTTGACCAAGTGACTCGCAATTCATGAAATTTCGATAAATTTACCCCAAAAACATCAAAGAAGATGGTTCCAGAGAATAGGCAGTGCTGACAAAATGGCCCCAATCCTAGAAAACTTCTCAATCCATTGCAAGGTTCACCGCCTCCCTGCGCATATCCCCACAACAGTTCATGTGTCCCCGACATTCAGGGACCGAAAACCAAAGGAGAGCGTCCAGAAAATGAACAAAGGTTTCACCCATTTCAGGCAACGAATCAATTCGCCTGCCTGTCTTCGATTTCCGGTCGGGTGAAATCCACTTCAACCCTCGGGTCTCTTGGTCAGTGACAGAATTACCTACCTAGAGCGGGACGACCTGCAGATCTTCCAGGGCCAGAATGAGTAAGTGTTTCATTTCATCTCCGTTTGTTGAGAAATGTGTCTTGCTTGGTTGACCATCAGGCAATCAAGACTTCAATTTACTGGACTAGTTTGTCCTGTTATAAGTTGTTTTGTTATGGACAGTTGAGCGATGTTTTTGAGTAACAAAAAGTGCATCGGCTGGAGCATCTCGCAGAGATTTGCGAAGTTTATCGGGACGTGGTCATGCTTTCTTGGCAACTGCTCCCGGCCCCCATATAGTTGGTGGGGCAGCACCGCCAGCTAGCAGTCACGCGGTATTCCCCCAAGAGGACTCAGGAATGACATTACCGAACCGCCGTATTTTTTTTCTTCTACCCCTGGCCTTGATCGCAGTCGTTCTCGTGATTTCTTCCATGAATGATTCGCGCACCCGCATTGCCGCGGCCGAACGCATGATGGTTTCCCAGGGGCGGGCCATCGTAGACATCATTGCCGAGAGCAGCCTTCACGGTATTGGGGCTTACAATAAATGGGAAAAAGAAGTATCGCGGAGGCTGATCAACAACGCCCAGTGGGTCGCATTTTATGACAGTTTGCACGGCTTGACTCAGGAGGGTCTGGCTATTTTGGCCGAAGAAATGGGCCTGAATCGCATCCTGGTTTTCGGTGCCGGCGCGATTCAATTTTGCCCAGGGCCTTTCCGACCGTATCAGTTTTCGGGGTTGGTACGAGTCACGCTGGAACCTCTCGGATTTCCCCCGCTACGTGGCCGACGATATATATGACAGCCAGCTTTTGGATTCGTATGCCCACGATGGATACGACGTCTTCATGGCGCTAAAGTGGCTGGCGCCCAAACAGACCTGGGTTGAGTTGGGGGCCAGTTATGGTGATCACGATTATGGTTCCCTGTTGTTTGTCACGGTCGATGGTGCGTAAAGGGATGAGCATCTGCACCTATCGCCCAAACATTCCCCCCTGCTATAATCTCAGTTGCTGTGTTTTAGGCGCTAAGTTTTTCGGCTGATTTTTTCTTCGCCGCCCAGCCATGCGGGGTCAACTCCGCAATGCGGAACTGCGGGTGGGTGTTGACCCTGACCATGACGTCCGCCAAATATTCCTGGGCATTGATGCCAAGACGTGAGCAGGTTTCAAGCAGGGTGTAGAAGACAGCAGCAGTGTGGCCACCGGCCTCGCTTCCTACGAACATGAAATTCTTGCGACCTATGGCGACAGGCCTCATGCTGCGCTCGCAGCTGTTGTTGTCGATATCAACCAAGCCGTTGTGGATATAAGTTTCCAACCATTCCCATTGGCCAAAAGCATATTCGATGGCTTTGCCCAGAGGGCTCTTGGGTAGAACCGCCTGGCGACACTCCAGAAGATATTTCTCCAGGTCGTCAATCACCGATAATGACCGGTTCTTGCGA
>JAJRZA010000030.1 GCA_024275485.1 Candidatus Krumholzibacteriota bacterium
AGTCGAGTAGACCCGGCGGTCTCCCGACCGGGCCCCTCTCCAGATCCGGACTAGGAGATTTCCACCATCCGGCTCTTCCGTTGTCGTGGCTCATGATTTCTAACCCCAGATCTGAACTGTTACCCGAGGTTCCGGGAGAGGATACCGATCTTTCAGCATCACATGAAAACTCTCCCATATCAGGGTGCTTCGCTGGCTACGACGCTGAAGCCATTTCAACCAGATGCGGCGTACCGCCTGCACCAGATTGTATAGCCTCGGCATATTGCCGTTCACTCCAAAGTAGTTGAAGTGACCACGAAGTCGCCTGACGAGCGCAGCATGCTGCGTCTTGACCGATTCATGCCGGTGGTTCCGGCACCATTCGGCGATCGAGCGGATCGCTCGTTTCTGACGGGCATGCCGTGTCTTGCACCACAGCATCCAGCCTCCACCCCTCGTTCGACGCCAATAATGCGTAAAACCGAGAAAGTCGAAGGTGGTCGAACAACGCACTCGCGATCCCTTGGCCGGTCGGCCGAAAGAAAGCAGTCGCGTTTTGTCCGGGTGCAGGGCCAGTCCAAAGCGAGCCATCCTCTTCGGAAGCACTGCCATCATACGGGCCGCGTCATCAGAGTCCGATAGCGCGATCACAAAATCGTCCGCATACCTGATCAGGTAACCCCGACCACGAAGACGCGGCTTAATTTCATGCTCGAACCACAGATCCAAAACGTGGTGCAGATAGACATTGCCCAAAAGAGGAGACAACACTGACCCTTGGGCCGTGCCTCGATCCGGCTCGGTGTATTCCTCGCCGTCAAGCACGCCCGCGCGCAAGCATTTGCCGACAAGACGCATCAGCGACTCGTCGCCTACTCGGGTCCGCAGCATCTCCATCAGTCTGGTGCGATCCAGTCTGTCGAAGAAGGAGACGATATCCGCCTCGATGATCCATTGTATTCCTCCCTCGTGCACCGCTCGGTTAAGAGCACGCAACGCATCGTGTACGCTGCGACCTGGCCGGAAGCCGAAAGAACAGTCCAAAAAGTCCTGTTCGTATATCGCTCCCAACACCTCGCGAACACTGCTCTGGACCAACTTGTCCGTCAGTGTGGAGATGCCGATGGGCCGAGTCTTGCCCTTATCCTTTGGGATGTGGACCCGGCGGATCGGTTGATGCCGCCAGCGTCCGGACCGAAGTCGCTCATGAAGAGTCTGGATATTTTCATCCAGAGATTCTCCAAAGCTCGACTTGGTCACACCATCGACCCCTGATGCAGCACCCTTGCGGACACGATCAAAGGATCTGCAGAGAGATGGCACATCAACATGATGTGCCAAGGAGAAGATCCGTTCCTGCGGGTAATCCCGCGCTCTGTTCATTACCTTCCGGATTCCCGGTGACATGGTGTCCGTTGTCTTTGCAGCAGCCATGGTGCCCTCCGAAAGTTCACGCCAACACGGACCGCCTTTGCTCGGCCGGGTCCCGGTACCACCAGTTCCCCGACGTCATTGCTCGTATGCAGTCCTCCGACTCCTCTACCCCATCGGCCAATGCTCTGGTTGTCCCTCGCATGTGGCCTACCACCTTGAAGCACTTGTTCTTCGCCTCGACACAGGCGTGCTTCTGCCTATGCCGAGTCGGAGGATTATGATCGGGCCTCCGTTGCACCGAAAGTCAGGTGGAGGTTTGAGGTCTCCCAGGTTTCCGGGTCATCCTCTTGCAGACGTGCCATGATTCATAACCCCGCCCCTTGCGACCACGGCTTGCCCGTACAGCGCCGATGCTGCTGATGCCTTCAGGGTATCGTGACCCTTGGGCTCAGGGGAGAAAAGCTAATTTCGAGGCCAACTCACACGGCCCACTTGCTCGTGTACCTACGCATCTACGACAACCTCACGGCGCCGTAGCAAGGCTCACTACCGGCCTGCCGGGCTAGGCTTTGACCGGGCGGGGTTTGCACCCGCTGGATGACTAACATAATTTCAGGGGGTCCGCCGACCTCCTTCCCAAATGACACGGCCTTACCTGGTCGCATCACGGTACAGAGCTTTAACAGATTCCAAAGTAGACGTTTCCGATGCAACGGGGGTCTCGCCATTGACCATGGCCACAGGCAGAGTTGATGAGCCGGATGACGGGTACATGGGGTACTCAGGGCCATATCCGGAGAAGGAATAGTTGCTGTATGAGCTGACGAAAAGGCCAACGGGAACAGAAGCATCTTCAATGAAGATTGTGAGACTGGCCAGCAAGGTGATTTCCTGAACCGGGAGGGGTGGTTCGGGATAAACCAGGGCAACGAAGGACCAACCAGGAGTGCCGGGCATGTTCATGGCCGTGTTGAAAGCATTGTAGGGTTCGCCGTGGATGTAGGGGCTTTGTTGGCCAACGTATGAAGTCCATACGTAGGATTCCCAGACGTAGAGATTTCCGAGGTGAGACATGTTTGTTCCGATCAGGTAGGCTTGGACAAAGTCTCCAGTTTGGGCGGTGGTGACGACTGAGGTGGCGTCGGTGTCGAAGTAAATGCCGATACCGTCCGGGTTGGGGTCGATTTGGGACCAGGCTGTCATAGGGACGAGAAGGAGAAGTATGATTATGGTTTTCCTTGATGGTTTTGGTTTGGATTGGCAGTGAGTGTCGATCACTACCCCCCCTTAGAATAAAACACTATACCTCCGTGTACTAATAAATTGCAATTGGAACAAGACTACAGTTAAATCCGTAGTACTCTTTTCCAAACCAAAAAAATGTTGCCCAGATAACCCCGACCCAAGGAGAAAATGACATGAAAAAGTCATTTGCTATCGCCCTACTCATCTCACTTTCCCTAATCCTGACCACCGGAATCTCCTCCGCCATGGATGCCAAGGAACTAATAGAAAAAAACATCGAAGCCACCGGTGGGTTGGAAAAAATCAAATCCGTAAAATCGATGATCGCCAACGGCAAAGCCCTGGCCCAGGGCATGGAATTCCCTTTCACCATGAAACAAACCCGTCCCAAAATGATGCGCCTGGATGTGGAAGTCATGGGCATGAAAATGATCCAGGCTTATGACGGCGAAAAGGGTTGGACCATCAACCCCATGGCCGGAATCACCGCGGCCCAGGAAATGGGCGAGCTGGAAAACAAGGGCTTCAGGCTCCAGGCGGACATGGACGGGCCTCTCATCGACTACGAAGACAAGGGCTACACCGTGGAGTACATCGGTGAGGCGGATGTGGAAGGCACTCCGGTTTACCAGTTGCGGCTGGACACCAACGACGACATGGTCATGGACATGTTTTTTGATCAGGAATATTTCCTGGTCATCAAGGTGTCGACAACCATCAACTGGGACGAAAAGGTCATCGAATCCGATTCCTACATGAGCGATTTCCAGGAAACGGACGGAATTGTGATTCCCTACTCCATGGAGACGCGCATGGGCGAAAATACCGTCAACCAGATCGTTATCGAGACCGTGGAATATGGTGTGGAGTTTGATGACGGGATTTTTGCCATGCCCGTGGCCGAAGCAGAAACCGAAGCCGCCAAAACCGAATAAGGGGTCCATCATGAAATCATCCGCTCTGGTTCTGGGTCTTGTTCTGGTTCTGGGTTCCGGTTTGTGTGTCGGCGCGGAGCCGGCAGCCGAGGGTGAAACCGGCATTCCCATCAGCTCATACGTTTTTGGTGACTTGCGTGCCCGGGGCATTGGTCCCGCGGTGATGAGTGGCCGCATCAGTGCCCTCGACGTGCAGGACAACGACCCCCGGCTGATGTACGTGGGCACCGCAGGTGGAGGTGTTTGGAGAAGTCGCAATGGCGGCATCGAGTTTGAATCCGTGTTCGATGATCATTGCCAGAGTATCGGCGCGGTGACCATCGACCAGGCTCGTCCGGACACGGTCTGGGTGGGCACCGGTGAGGTTTGGGTGCGCAACAGCGTCTCGGTCGGGGATGGGATCTACCAAACCACCGATGGCGGAAAAACCTGGGTTAACAAGGGTTTGAAAGACAGCGAACACATTGCCGAGATCATTCTTCACCCCACCGACCCGAAGATAATTTATGTGGCCGTGCTGGGTCATCTTTGGGACGCAAACGAAGAGCGGGGCGTCTTCAAAAGTGAAGATGGCGGCGAGACCTGGTCCAAAATTCTGTACATCGACGAGAATACGGGCTGCACCGACATCGATATTGATCCCCAGGAGCCGGATATCCTGTATGCGGCCATGTGGCAGTTTCGCCGGTCGCCGGACTTTTTTGAAAGCGGCGGCCCCGGCAGCGGTTTGCACAAAAGCATGGATGGCGGCAAGACCTGGAAAAAGCTGGAGAAGGGTTTGCCGGAAGGCGAGCTGGGGCGCATTGCCATTGCGGTGATGCCGTCTCGCACCAGCGTGCTCTATGCGGCGGTGGAGAGTGATACCACCGCCTTCTATCGTTCGGATGATTTGGGTGAAAGCTGGTATCAGACCACTGATGAAAAAGCCATCAAGGGCCGGCCCTTCTATTTCTGTCATCTGGTTCCCGATCCACAGGATCATGACCGGATCTACAAAATGGACACTTGGATGAAGGTCAGTAGCAACGGCGGGAAACGGTTCCAGGGTCTTGGAGGGTGGGTGCATGCCGACGGCCACGCCTTGTGGGTCAATCCCAACAATCCTCGTCACCTGGTTTTGGGTACCGATGGTGGTGTTTATATCAGTCATGCCCGGGGCGATGGTTTCAGGCATGTTTCAAACCTGCCGGTGAGTCAGTTTTATCGGGTGAATGTGGACGACCGAGAGCCCTACCGGGTGTATGGCGGTTTGCAGGACAACGGTAGCTGGTACGCGCCTTCGCGTTCGCCGTCGGGCATTGAAAATTCCGATTGGGTCAATGTGGGTGGTGGCGATGGCTTTGCCGTGGCAATCGACGCACAGGATCCGGAAATTATTTACTGGGAGTGGCAAGGCGGGAATATCAGCCGCAAGGATTTGCGCACCGGTGAAAACAAGGACATCAAGCCGCTGCCTTCGGCTGATGGCCCTGATCTTCGTTTCCATTGGAATATGCCCATTGCCACCAGCTATACCGATCCAACCCGTTTGTATGTCGGCTCACAGTTTCTGCACCGCAGCACTGATCGGGGTGAATCTTGGCAGATCATTTCGCCGGATTTGACCACCGACGACAAAAGCAAACAGCGGCAGGAGGAATCCGGTGGCCTGACCGTCGACAATACCAACGCCGAGAACCATTGCACCATCTTCAGCATTTGCGAATCGTACCTGGACAAAAACATCATCTGGGTCGGGACCGACGACGGCAACCTGCAGGTGACGTCCGATGACGGCAAAAAATGGCGCAAGGTGAACAAGAATATCGAAGGTTTGCCCGAGGGCACCTGGGTCAGTTGTGTGGAAGCGTCGCGGCACAATCCCAACGAGGCATTTGTGACTTTTGATGGTCATCGTACCGGCGACATGCAATCCCATGTCTACCATACGGTGGATTTGGGGCGCACCTGGACGAGCATCACCACCGATGATGTTCATGGTCATGCCCACGTCATTCGGCAGGATCCGGTTAATCCGGACTTGTTGTTCCTGGGCACCGAAAGCGGTCTGTTCATCACCCTGGACCAGGGCTTGCATTGGGCGCGATTCGAGGAGAATTTCCCCCCGGCCAGTGTGCGCGATATGATAATCCAGGAAAGGGAGAATTCCCTGGTGACGGCCACCCATGGTCGTGGGATTCGCATCATTGACGACATTACTCCGCTGCGACAACTGACTGTGGATGCCCTGTCCGAGGACGTGACGATCATGGATTCAAGGTCCGCGGTGTTGCGCATTCCGCGGTGGACCCAGCAATTTCCCGGCAATACCCACTTTGCCGCGAGCAACCCTCGTTCGTCCGCCGTGCTGACCTATTACCTGAAAAAACGCCACATGTTCGGCGACATGAAAATCGAGATTTTTACTCCTGAGGGCGAGTTGTTGAAAACCTTGCCCGGCAGCAAGCGCAAAGGTCTGAATTTTGTGACCTGGTCGCCGCGATTGAAGCCGCCCAAGGTGGCGCCGTCACCCACACTGGATCCGAGGACGTCCTTCGCCGGAGCCGTGGGCCCAACGGCGCCCGAGGGTCGTTACACCTACAAGATGACCAAGGGCAAGAAGGTTTACGAAGGCTTCGTGGATGTGGGTTACGAGGCGGCTTATCCCCACAGCAAGGCCGTCCGTGCCGAACAGCAGAAAACAGTCAGTGAGTTGTACGGCATGCTGTCGCGTATGGCCTATGTCTCGGAAGCCGCCACCGAGTTGAGGGATGCCGCCCGCGAGCGTGCCGATCAATTCAAAAAGAAGGACAAACTCGCCAAGCAGTTGCGAGAGTTTGCCGATGAAATCGAGGAGTTCCACGGTACGCTGATGGTCACCGACGAGGTGCAGGGGATCAGCGGGCAGAAAAGACTGCGGGAAAAAGTTGTTGGGCTATATGCGTCCATCAGCGGCTACGGTGGATTGCCTACCGAGGGCCAGTTGTCAAGGCTGGAGGATTTCCGCGGCGAAATCAGTCGGATCAACGAAGAGTTTGTGAAGCTGACAGCCGATAAACTGGAAAAACTGAACAAGAAGCTTGTGAAAAAGGACCAGGCGGAGATCCAATTACTGACCCTCGAGGAGTTTGAGAAACGGGGAAGTTGATGGGGGCCCAACCTGGTTTTTCAAGGCGGATGAGAGTGTTTTCTGGTCGTGTGTCGGGTTTATTGTTGATGGTCTGGATTACCATGATGGCCGGCTGCGGTGGGCCATCTTCCTCGGAGCATGAATTCACTTTCGAATCCATGGGGACGATGGCTTCCTGCCGACTGACGCTGCCGCAGGACTTGTCCGCCAAACAGGCCGAGGCCATGGTGCGCGAAACCTTTGCCGAAGTGAACACCGCACTGAGCACCTGGCTGCCGAACTCGGAGATCAGCCGCTTGAGCCGGGCTGCCGCCGATTCCGCCGTAACCATCTCACCCCTGCTGCGCACCTGTTTGCTGACCTCTCAACAGCTCCACAAAAAGAGCCAGGGTGCTTTCGACCCCACCGCGGAAAGCCTGCTGCGGTTGTGGGGTTTCTACAGTGATCAGGGACGTTTACCGGGCCGGGCGGCGCTGGATTCCGCCCTGGCTGATCTGGGGCAGTGGCATCTGGAAGGGCTGCCTGGTCGTGTGGTCAAAGATAAACCGGGAACCAGGTTCGATCTGGGCGGCATTGCCAAGGGTCTGGCCGTGGATCTGGCGGCCGCCCGATTGCGCAAATCCGGGGTGGGTCATGGGCTGATCGATTTGGGTGGAAATTTGTATTGCCTGGGCGGCGCGCCCGGCCGCGAGAACTGGCGGGTGGGTCTTCGCAATCCCCACAACCGGGACGAGATTTTTGCTTCGGTGACCATCACCGAGGCTTCGGTGGCAACCAGTGGTTCCTACGAACGGTTTGTGGAAATCGACGGCCGGCGGTATGGGCACATCATGAACCCGGCCACGGGTCGTCCCGCTGAAGGCCTGCTCAGCGCCACGGTGATCGCCGAAAATGGAATCCTGGCCGATGGTCTGTCCACGACTCTTTTTGTTTTGGGACCGCAGAAGGCCTTGCCGTTTTTGGCTGAATACTACCCGCAGGTGGAAGCCGTGTTGGTGGTACTGGCAGAGCCGGCAGAGTTGGCGACCATTCGGATTACCAATGGGTTGAAGGGCCGCTTTTTTCTTCACCCCGGCTTTGAGAAACAATTTCAGGTTGTTGTTGAAGACTGATCGGGACCGATACTACTTC
>JAJRZA010000031.1 GCA_024275485.1 Candidatus Krumholzibacteriota bacterium
CAAGGTGCAGGACGACGATGCGGCCACCCGCCGCCTCATGAGTACGGGTGATACCATGGGCTGTTTTTATATCGAGTCGCCGGGCATGCGCTCTCTGTTGAAAAAACTGAAGGCCGATACCTTCAACGTTGTGGTGGCTGCGAGCAGCGTCATTCGGCCCGGACCTTCGGACAGCGGCATGTCCCGCAGCTTCGTCCTGCGGCATCTGGGCAAGGAAGCTGCCGTGCTGCCGCATCCGGCCCTGGATTTTTTGAATGAGACATATGGAGTGATGATCTACCAGGAAGACGTCATGCGCACCCTGCACAAGGTGGCCGGCATGTCCCTCGGCGAGGCCGATGTCATGCGCCGGGCCATGAGTTTCAAAGGTGATCCCCAGAAGTTTCTGGACATGAAAGACCGCTTCCTGAGTGGATCCCGGGAGGTCATCGCCAGCGGACAGACACCACCGGTCAAAGATGGCGTTTTGGAAGAACTGTGGCGACAGATCAGCAGCTTCGCCGGTTACGCATTCTGCAAGGCCCACTCGGCCAGTTACGCCGTATTGTCTTTCCAGGCCGCCTGGCTGAAAGCCCACCACCCGGCCGAATTCATGGCGGCGGTCATGAGCAACGGCGGCGGTTTTTACAGCGTTGCGGCCTATCTCGAAGAGGCCCGGCGGCTCGGTATGCGCATCCTCTTGCCGGATGTCAATCACAGCCAGGATGTCTTCACCGGCCGTGAGCGCGAGGTTCGCATCGGACTGCAACAGGTACACGGCATGAGCCGGCGCTCCATGAACGCCCTCATGGATGAACGCGGCGCCAACGGTTTTTTTGTTTCCCTGGGAAACTTGCTGCAACGAGTGCCCCAGCTTGCGGAAAACGAGATCGAAAACCTCATCCGCTGCGGTGCCTGTGATTGTTTCGAGCTGACCCGTCCGGAGTTGTTGTGGCGGCACGCCCTGGTCCGGAAACAGCGTCAAGGCGCCAAGCACCTGAACCGTCGGCGTCACAGCGGGAACTCGAAACGATTGTTGGGGGAACAACATACTCCCACAAATTCCGCCGAGCGCGTATCGGTTCAAACCGCCACTCTCTTTCCCGTGGATGGAACCGCCCCCGGAACCGGGTCGGCCATCTCCCTGATCCCGGCCATCCCCGATTTTTCTCCCACCGAAAAACTCCAGCAGGAGATGGAAGTTCTGCACCTGACGGCCAGCGGCCATCCCATGGCCATGCTGCGCGAGTGGCTGCAACAAAAAGGCGTGGTGTGTGCCCGCGATCTGCCCGGGTTTGCCGGACGACGCGTACGGGTGGCCGGCAAGTTGATCACGGCCAAAAGTGCGACAGTCAAGACCACCGGCCAGCCCATGAAATTCATCACCCTCGAAGACGAAACCGATCTGTTCGAGGTCACTCTCTTCCCCGAAATCTACGCCAAATACGGTGCCCGCCTGCTCAGCCGCGGACCGTACCTGGTAGTTGGTCTTGTGGAAGACGATCATGGTTCCATCACCCTGACTGCGGAGAGTCTGGAAGTTATCTGAACTGTTGAGCCAACGGGCCGGGATACCAGCTTCTTTGATAAGAATCCAAAGCTGTTGAAACAGCAAAAAAACGTTTGCTTTCCTCATTTCGGCGGACCACCTTGGCCGCTCAAACCGGAAACGGCGCCTTCCTGTGCGCTGTTTTCTGGGCCTTCCGGCCATATCCAGCGAATCAGATGCATGCTCGCCAATGGCTCTCAAACGCAACCCTGAAATCACCCCCTGGAGGTGAATCATGGACATCACAGCTTTTCTCCTGCTATCTTTTTCATCACTCTTTGCGGTCATCGATCCACTCGGAGCCATACCTTTTTTCAGTGGCTTGACCTCGCACATGGACCACCCCCAAAAGCGTCGCACTCTGCTCAAAGCCCTGGCAGTGGCATTTGGTGTCCTGGTTACTTTTATCTTGGTGGGGCATCAGGTCCTCGAGTTGTTCGGCATCACTCTGGACGCCTTCCGCATCGCAGGCGGCATCATCTTTTTTGGCATTGGCCTGGACATGTTGCAATCCAAACCCAGACGCTGGCAAACGGGAATCAAACGGGCATACGCCGCCGATCGGCAAGAGAGCGAAGAAGAAGAGATCGACGATCCATCGGTCACGCCTCTGGGAATT
Organism: Candidatus Krumholzibacteriota bacterium; assembly: GCA_024275485.1. Taxonomy (GTDB): domain Bacteria; phylum Krumholzibacteriota; class Krumholzibacteriia; order LZORAL124-64-63; family LZORAL124-64-63; genus LZORAL124-64-63. Next base: position 2,148 of record JAJRZA010000031.1, read on the forward strand.
CCCCTGATTGCGGGACCGGGTTCCATCACCACGGTGATGATGCTGACCCCCCAGGCACCAGGCGATTTCGGGCAGGGATTGGTGATCGCTGCGGTGTTGGGCATTCTGCTGATGACCGCAGCTCTCCTGATGGCTGCCGATGTGGTGCTCAAACGGCTGGGTCGAACCGGGCTGAAAATCATTGAGAAACTGATGGGTTTGCTGGTGACGGTGATCGCAGTGCAACTGGTGATCGACGGCCTCGGTCCCATCGTCAAAAAGATGCTGGTTTAGGCGATTCGACCAGGATCTAAGCTGATTTCTTGCCTCCTGCGGGTTCTGTTCTACCCTTCAGAACCCGTAGATACACAGCCTCGGTCCGGGCCAACATTTCCTGCCGGGAGAAAGTTTCCACGATGCGCAGCCGGCCCCGCCGCCCCATTTCTTCACGCAAACCGGGCGATTCAAGCAGGGACTCCAGATTTCGTGCCAAAGCAGCCGCATCACCCGGCCCAAACAGGAATCCTTCCACACCGTCACGCACAATTTCCGGACTGCCTCCGGAATCCGTCACCACCACCGGAACTCCGGCATTCATGGCTTCCAGCGTGACCAATCCAAAAGGTTCTGCAGACGAAGGCATCACCTGAATATCGAAGGCTCCTGACAAACGCCCCGCATCCTTCAGATATCCAGCCAGAACCACCCGATCATTCAGGCCAAGCAAGTTGATCCTTTTCTGCAATTTTTCCCGATAACCCGATCCCGATGTCTCATCACCCACCAGACACAATTTCAGTCGGGGCCAGCGGTGCTTCAGATTCGCAATCGCATCAATCAGGGTATCGATTCCCTTGGTTGGGCACAATCGCCCCACGCAACCAACAAGATGGTCGCTCCCGGTTGCTCCGACCTTCAAACGAAGACGACTCGTGGCAGCTTGAACCCGTGACGGTATCTCTGGACCGTGCCAACCGTTGTCCAATCCATGGGGAATCACCGTGATGATTTCCTCAGGCAAGACATCTGCCTGCAACAATCCTTGACGAACCGCCTCGCTCACGGCAATGAACCCGGAAAACCGGTTGAGAAAAGGACGCTTAAAAAATGCGTGGGACAGTGGGCGCAACTGATGCCGAGTACCAACATTGACCACCGTTGTGCCCAAGGTCGCCACCGCAGCCAGAAAATAATCCCGTGGTAAATGAGTATGAAGAATATCACAACGCAGATGGCGCACCAAATGCCCGAGCCTGGTCACCGACTGGGGATCAAACCAATCCACCAGAGGCAAAGTTCGAACCTCCACACCCAAGGTCGGCAGGACACCCGCCAACTCACTTCCGGGCCGGGCCACACATACCACATCGTGACCCATGGTATGCAATCCCTGGGCGAGACTGGCCAGATGGACTTCCCCGCCATAGAACGACATCATGGTGCTGAGATGGACAATGCGCATGCTTTGCTTCGTACTCCCTGCCAAAAATGAAAAAACACCCCATTAAAACCGTAATTCCGGCGACCAATCGTTGACACCCATGCAATGCTATCCTACCATTCTTTGGGATCCAACCTAAGCTTCTTCTTGTTGCACGGAGGCGCCTTCATGGCAAAGTTCCTTTTGTTCCGTTCTCGACCGATCATTTTTATGCTGGCTGTCCTGGGCTTCCTGGCCTGTTGGTCCCTGGCCGACGGCGTTGCTAGCCCTGCGGGCGCCCTTGCCCAGGACCACGGCGAGCATACTGATTCCCCAGGCGAGATTCATGACGAAACTCCTGATGAAACAACCAATGGCGATCATGGTGGCGGAAACGGTCCCAGTCCAACTGGATTGTTACCCCTGTGGACCGCCATCCCCTTCGCCGGCATCCTGCTCTCCATTGCCCTGGGGCCCTTGGTGGCGCCTCACTTCTGGCATAGCCATTTCCCCAAGATCTCAGCCATGTGGGCTCTAATTTTTGCCATCCCATTTTTTATATGGAGCCCCCAGGAAGCATTTGGAGAAATCCTGCATATCTACCTCCTGGACTATTTCCCCTTCATTATTCTGCTGTGGGGCCTGTTCACCGTCTCGGGTGGTATTTACGTCGGAGGAAACTTGCGTGGCAAACCCATCGTCAACGTAACCCTTCTGCTGATCGGAACCTTCCTGGCCTCCCTCATCGGTACCACCGGTGCGGCCATGGTTCTGATCAGACCTTTGATGCGGGCCAATGAATGGCGTCGCAGCAAAGTCCACCTCGTGGTCTTTTTCATCTTCCTGGTAGCCAATATTGGTGGCAGCCTGACACCATTGGGCGATCCACCCCTGTTCCTGGGATTCCTGCACGGCGTGCCTTTCTTCTGGGTGACGACGGCTCTCCTGAGGGAAATGCTTCTGGCTTCAGGACTGATACTTGTCATTTTCTTTGCCGTGGATACCTATCTCTACAGAAAAGAAGACCCTGCCAATATTCCCGAGCCCAAACCCGATGAAGGCGGCATCAAGATCGAAGGTCTGCATAACCTTATCTTCCTGGTGGGAATTATGGCCGCCGTGATCATGTCCGGTTCCGTCAACATGCATTCCGTGGTGGTCTACCAGGGGGCCAGTCATCCGGTGATCGTGCCACTGCAAAACTGGGTCAAAGACATCATCATCATCCTGATGGGTGTGCTTTCCCTGCGTTTTACCTCAAAAATCATCCGGGAGAAGAATCAATTCTCTTGGTTCCCTATTCAGGAAGTCGCCTATCTCTTTGCCGGAATTTTCATCACCATCATTCCTGCCCTGGCGATTTTGAAGGCAGGCGCGGCCGGTGACCTGGCCAATCTGACCAACGCGATTCACGGGCCGGTACGGTTCTTCTGGGCCACGGGCATCTTGTCAGCTTTCCTGGACAACGCCCCCACCTACCTGACCTTCTTCAACGCCGCTCTTGGCGACTTGGGATTTGTTGAAGCCCAGGTTCCCGGCCTGTTGGGTTACGCTTCTGAACTGGCCACCGAACACCATGAGTTCACCACCGACCTGATTGCCATCAGTGCCGGTGCGGTTTTCATGGGTGCGGTGACCTACATCGGCAACGCTCCCAACTTCATGGTCAAGGCCATCGCCGAAGAAATGGGTATACCAATGCCCAGTTTCTTCGGTTACATGCTCAAGTGGTCCATCCCGATTTTGATGCCGGTTTTCGTCGTTATCACCTTTGTTTTCTTCTGGTAGAGGAGTCCCAGCAATGGTCAAGAGTGCAAAGAGTACCAAGACAGCTAAAAAATCCTTCTACGAAGTCGTCTTCACTGGCAAGCCCAAGGTTGTGCGCGCCTACCTTGCTGGCTTGACCGCCGGATCGGGTCAGGATGCCACCATCTTCTTCAGCTTTCAGGAGGGAGTTTTCCACGAGGGGAAAGTCGAACGTTTGAGCGAACTGATGCATGTCCGGGCACTGGATTGCCATGTCATCGTTGATGTGGACACCAGCAACCGTCTGAAAAAAGTAGCCAAGACACTGGAAATGGAGACCGGTCTGGCTATCACCTCCAACAGGCATATCCGATCCGCCAGCCTGGCCTTCGGGTTCGAGGCTTTTGCCAAACGATACAACGATGAAATCGTCGAGGTTATCCGCAATCTGCCGCCGGGTTTGCGACTGGACGGTTACACCCACGACGTAAAATTGGATCCATCAGCCAAAGGCGTGGAAGCCTACACGGTGACTCACGACTATGAAGCCAAAGGCACCGGCATCGTGGTCGGTCGGGTGGACCTGCTCATTGAATTGAAGCGGAAACTCCAAGATTTTCCGTTGGTCAAGTCCGAGGAGATCGAACTGAATCTGGCCTAAAACCCGACAAGTTCAGGTCGGCCCCGGAACTTCCCGCATGGGAAGGCCGGGGCCTTTTTTTTCCGGGTTGATTTAGCGGTACAAGGCTTTCAGGGAACCGAAGGTGAAGGATTCTGTGGGTGAGGCACAGTCATTTATAATGGCCACGATCCCCCCTCCCCAGATATGTGGCAGCTCAGCATCAACCCAAGTCCCATCCGGTAGCATAAATATTGTCACCTTCAACCGTTCGGTTCTTGTTGGATACCTGGTTGATTCCTGTTGACTCAAACCAGCCGTGCCAAAAATAACAGCCGGCCCCAAAAGGAACCGGCTGTTATATCAACATTTATCTGGAAACACTACTTCATCAGCAACATCTTACCCACCATACTCTTGCCACCGCTTGTCAGGCGATAGAAGTAGGCACCACTGGCAACGGAACGACCGTGGTCGTCGCGTCCCATCCAGTTCACCTGATGGTGACCGGCTTCCATGGTCTCGCTGACCAGGGTGCGCACCCGCACGCCACGCACATCGTAGACGGCCAGCTCAACGCTCTGTGCCTCGGGCACCGAGAACCTGATGACGGTCATGGGGTTGAACGGGTTGGGGTAGTTGCCGTCAAGTGCCAGGACCCTGGGCAATCCGGCATCATCAACCGGAGACAGGGACGACAGCTCATAAGTCAGGATCAGGCACCAGCTGTTGACATGGCCGAAATCGAAAGGACCAACATCCGTAACGTGCAGGACCCAGTCACCCTGAATATCCTCACCCAACAAAACATCAAGACTTTCGAAGGGGGTGAAATCCGAAGGATAGAAGCCCACCAGATCATCATTGCTGCTGCCCTGGTTGCTGTGCAAACGCACCGTGGTGCCGGCGGGACTGATCAGTTCGATGATCATGTCACCGATGTAGGTGTGAGTGATGTCCACATAAACACTGATGGCACTGAGCGTGCTAACAGCATCAACGGCAATGGTACAATAGACTCCACCATCGGGATCGTTGTCGGGAATATCCACATTCGCATCATCGCAGAAGGAATTGGTGACGATGGGATTTAGGATAAAGTTCTGCTCAACCGTCTGACCCTCATCCAGTGCCACATCGGCAACACCGGTGCTGAAACCGTAGCGTTCAGCCGTCAGGTGGTAGTTGCCCTGGTACAGTCCTTCGAAAGCATAGCTTCCGTCTGGTCCGGTGACCAGAACCTGGTTGCCGGGAGTCAGGGTCAGGGTCACGCCGCTGTTGTCGCCGCCGGGGCACTGCACCTGGCCAACAATGGCCGAGCTGCCGATCTCCGATGTCGTCAGGTAAGTCACGGCATTCTGCAACAGGTTGGCACGTTCGCTCACACCCAGGGAACTGTAATTGAAGGTAAAGAAGACAATCTGACCACCCTGAGGCGCGGGGTTGGGGTCAAAACAAACAACGCTGCCGGTGGTGGGGGAACCGGACCAGCTGCCAGGCCATTGTGCATCGGCTGCGGGATCCACACTGTCACTGTCGCCATATCCACTGTAGGACAAGGAAATGGGACCGACGATGATATTGGGCCAGCTCATGATGTAGTGATCGGGATCATGGACCGTCAGGTTGCCCACACTGTCAGAACCCCAATCCAGAATATGCAGCACATTGGCGCAGAAGGCGGCGTCGCTTTGGTGGTTATAGGCCACCTCCCCGCCTTCGATCAGGAGCTTGCCGCCGTCGGCCACGAAGGTGGTCATGTCCGCCCTCAAAGCCGTTGACAGGTCCAGGGTTTTGGCCCCGGCGGAAACCAAAACCATGTCGTAGGTAATCCAGTCGGCGTAATCGTAGCCTGGGCTGTTGACCATCACCGCGGCATAACCCATGGCGATCAGATCAGCCAGAATATCAGCGGCTGCGCGAGGAGCAGGCGCAGTGTATCCAGGAGCCAGAACGATACCGTTCTTACCCAGTTTGGGACCCACGCTCACCATTTCTTCCCGGGTGGAAGCATCGTTGACCACCAGGATGCTGCCGTTGGTGGCTTCCAGCTGGAAGTCCTTGGTGATGCTCGGGGCGTTGATGCCCACGGTCACCGTCTGGGGAATAAAATGGTAGGCCGAAACAACGACATCGTAGTCGAAGTAGGTCAGGGACGAAGTGGTGAACAGACCAGCCTCATCTGTGATTGTGCTGGCCATCAGGGTACCGTTGTCACTGCGATAAACCTTGATGCTCGCGCCGTCGATGGCCGAGCCGTCCTGCATGGCCGTCACGGTACCGGTCAACACCCCGGACGGGGCCTGGGTCATGACAAGGCCATGATCGTTGGCACCGAACATCAGGAAATAGGTTTCCATGTGATTGAGGTAACCGAATTTGCTGGCGTACAGGTCGTAGTTGCCAACGGGTAGTTCTTCAGGAGCAGCGAACGCGCCGGAAGCGTCGGTCACCAGGTCGAACAGGGGCAGGCCGCCGGGGTCGTCACCTTCGTTGAAACCGTAGACACGCACATCGGGAATGGGCGCGCCACCATTGTCGGCATCGGTCACCACACCAGCGAGGGTACCGAAAGCGGTCACGACTTCAATATCGGCCGTAAAAACATTGTGGCCGGGTTTCAGCAGGGCGGCAACCACGGTGCCGGTGCTGGTCGGAGTAACATTCTGGACAACGGAATATCCGGAACCGATGGCGTGGAGATCCAGGCCCGCACCGGTCAGCTGCAATTCAAAATCGGCAACATCGCTGGTGGCTGTCACTACACCCTCAATGTGGGGAGTCAAGGTACCGGTCATACCGATGCTTGCCACTTCAGCAATCACCGCGGCATTGGTCAGATCAACCGCGCCGGTGACGGGCAGATCGTTGTTGAACATGTCGTAACCCGCGCCGTCTTCGACGCCGCGCACGTTCAGGATTTCACCAAATTCGGGCGTCACGCTGAACACGGCCACGCCGTCGTCGCCAGTCACTGCTTCCAACCCAGTCACACCATATCCATTGATGGTGATGGTGACATTGCCGACAGCCTTGGCCGCTGGTGGATCCATCAGGGTCACGGTGACCTCGGTGGTCACCCCCACCGCAATGCTGGCAGGCTGGATATCCACAATCACGGGCACCACAGCCTGCAGGAAGATAACCTGGGTCAACAGGTTGTAACCGGTCACGGTCATGGTCACTTCACCGGCCACCACCACGGGATTATCCAGCTGGACATCCACATGACCGGCGGCATCGGTGATACCAACACCGTGCAGTTGACCGTTGCTGTAGAGGGCAACCTTGGCTCCGGCAACGCCGGTATCCACCGGGAAGACCGGGGACCCAAGGGCCAGAACGTCGGAGTGGGACATGACCGGAGCAACCGGCGTATCGGTGCGGATCATCAGTGAGCAATCACCAAATATATTGTACTGCTCAACCAGCTGGCTGTTGCCGGGGTACTCGTCCATGACCCGCATAATGCCGTGATAATAGAGTGAACCGATGACGTTGGCCTGGTCGGCCACCATCAGGTCCACAGCCTCGGCCTGCATCACGCAGGGAGGAACCCAGGGCGTGCTTGTGGAAGCGCTGTACATGGCAACGGCACCGTCGGGCTGGGTCGGATCACCGGCACGCATCCAGGCTTCGGCAAAACACTCGGTCATGGAGAAGTCGCCGTTTGAGCAGCTCACATCCAGAATCCAGGGGTTCTTGTAGCCATTGCTCAGGGCATGAACATTGGAAATATTAAAATAGGGGTTGCTCCATGAAGTACCGGAGCCGTGGCCGATGTAGTTGACCAGACTGACGCCATCGTTCACTGCAGCGGTGACATGGGCTGTCGTGCCGCTAGGTTGATAGATTTGATAAACTTCGGTAAAGGTGTACCCCATCATGTCATCACGCAGCCAATCGGCGCGGGTGTAATCTGGAGGAGAACCTTCATTCGAAGCCAGACCGGCACCCTTGTGGTACCAGTCCCCCGCGGCATCGGGATTGCGTTCGTAACGGATGAACTTGTTGATCTGGGTTTCGATATCGGCCGGATTGGAGCCGGAGATACGCGAAACAAACAGGTCGGGATAAAGGTCGTTGCCTTCCTGGTTCGCATAACGTGTATCATCATCAGCACCTTCGAAGGTGCCGGAGTAGCAGGGCACCTGGGCCTGGTCGCCAACAAGAATGACGTAGGTCAAACCGGCAGGCTCGGCATAGCGGGAGTCGATGGCAGCCTGAATGCCGGCAGTGGTTCCGCCCACGCTGCCGGTAGAAATGAGTTCAACATCCAGACCGGTGGAGCGCTTCCATTCCAGGAAGGGCTGGATGGTGCCCATGAATGCGTCGTTGCAGACGACCAGCATGCGACCGTCCACGGAAACCATGTTGTATTTGGAGGCAGAATCGTAGTTGTCGAAGCCAAGACGATAGAGGTTGGCGAACTGGGTATCAATTCCGTCCTGCATGCGGCCCTGCTTGACGTTGATGCCACCGGTGCCGGTGGTTTCCACTTCCAGGGTCATGCTCTCCAGGGCCAGCAGTTGGCCACTGTCCGCATCCCAGCGCACGGCGTTGATGCGCAGGCTGACACCACGGTAATCGCGCATGATGAAGGGGTCGGCCAAGGTGGCTTCACCGGCGGGGAAAATCCCACCTGAGCTATAAACCGCACCGAAGGTGTAGGGCACTGTGGATGGATCTACTGTCCGCAGGAGGTTGCCCTTGGAAGGCGGAGCGGAGTTGGTGGAGACTTCACGCCAGGTGCTCCTGGTCACTCGCACCACCGGTGTTCCGGCGTCGGGTATGATCAGGCTGCTGGTGATGAAAGGCAGTTCGGGTTGACCCTGCTTTATGGTGAACCAATGACCGGGAATGCGCACCCGAGTATAATCGGTGCCTCCAATGACCACTGTTTCGGTATCCACCCCACTGATGGTGATATCCAACCGGGTAAGATTATCAGCTTCCTGGCTGACCTGAACCACGGGCCGGGCGACATCCTGACCATCAAAACTTACCCATTCAGCTTGGGCAAAGGAGCTGAATCCCATAAAAAGGGCCAGCATCAGCACTGAAAACAACCTCTTGCTCATCATAATCCTCCAGAACTGCTTGGTTTTTGCGTCTCTTGGAAAATAAAAGTCCAACGCATCTATATATGAGAAGGGGTAATTGTAGCATTTTTGCCCTTGGAGAGCAATCAACACGGATTTTTCCTCATTTTGACGGCCAATTTATTTTTTGTGGGTCCCCTTGCGTAATGTATGTTCTTTCATATAAAGAAAGTGCCAAAAACAACTTACCAACACCTGAGAACAAAACGCATTATCATTTTCAAAAACAAATATTCAACAAAGGAGGGTGGCCTCCTGAAAGACCACCCTTCCGAAAAAGCTCACGAAATCGTTATCTTTATTGATTTTACTTGATTAAAATCATTTTTCCCACAAGATTCTGCCCCTCACTGGTGAGACGATAAAAGTAGGTGCCACTGGAAACTAATCGCCCAAGATCGTCACGACCTGTCCAGGTCACTTCGTGATGCCCAGCTTCCATCACACCACTGACCAGGGTGCGCACTCGGACACCCCGCACATCATAGACAACAAGCTCGGAATTGCGGGCCTGAGGAATTGAAAACCTAATAACCGTCAGGGGGTTGAATGGATTCGGATAGTTTCCGTCCAGGGACAAAATCCGTGGCAAGTCGTCCTCTGCCACCGGCGAAGGAATAGCTTCGGCATAACTCAGCACCAGGCACCAACTGTTGACATGGCCCCAATCCTGAGGGCCCACATCCATCACATGCAACAGCCAGTCACCCTGAATGGACTCACCCAAAAAGGTACTCAGGTCTTCTTGGGGAGTAATATCCGCGGGGTACCAACCAACCAAACCATGCTCCCCACCCGTCTGGTTCTGATGCAGACGAACAATGGTGCCGGAAGGGCTGATCAGGTCGATCACCATGTCCGAAACCGCAGTGTGGTTGATGTCCACAAAAACACCCAGGTCACTGACGGTGCTGGGCTCATCAATGGTGAGGGAAAAATACACACCTTCGGGGTCGTTGTCGGGAATATCCATATCAGGCGCACTGCAGAATGTATTGGTCACGATGGGGACCAGATACAAATTCTGGGTCACCAATTCCCCTTCGGTCAAAACCACATCCACCACGCTACTGCTGAAGCCCGGTTTGGTAGCAGTTACCTGGTATGATCCTTCAACCATGCCCCAAAAAGTGAAGTTGCCATCCGGCCCGGTCTGGAAAGTGGTATTGCCTGGAGTCAGAGTCAGCGTCACATCACTGTCATCGGTTGCCTCGTGCACCCGCACCCGGCCCGCCAGGGTGGCAGTTCCCAATTCCTGGAGCGACAAATAAGCCACTGCGTTTTGCAAAATTTCAATTCGGCCTACGGCATCAAGGGCACTGTAATTGAATGTAAAGTATACGATTTGACCTCCCTCCGGAGCTGGGTTAGGATCGTAACAGATAATGCTTGCCCTTGTAGGAGCAGTGGACCAACTGGCTGGCCAAGCAGCATCGCCAGTAGGAATCAACACGTCTGAATCGCCAAAACCGGTATAAGAAAAAATTACAGGCCCGACGATGGTGTTGGGTACACTCATCACCGCATGGTAGGGATCATTCACAATCAGGTTGCTGACGAAGTCGGCCCTCCAATACAGCAAATGCAACACCTTGGTGCTGAATTCCAAGTCGTTTCGATTGTTGTAACCAACTTCACCCCCCTCAACAAACAGTTTACCATCGGCGGCGACGAAACTGAGCATATCATTCTTCAGGGTTGTGGGAAAATTGTTGGTATTTCCTCCGGCCGAAACCAGAACCAGGTCATAGCTGAACCAATCGTCATAATTGTAGCTGTCGCTGGTGACCAGATCGATCGTATAATTGAGGGTCGCCAAATCCGTTACCAGATCCGAGGCGGAACGATTCTCGGGGGCATCGTAACCTTTGGCCAGGACAACCCCGTCCTTGCCGAGTTTGGCGCTGTGCTGTCCCGACTTGCCACCCGATGAGCTATGATCAACAACCAGGATTTTTCCAATGGTGGGAACCATTTGAAAGTCCTGAACCGTGCTGGGCAAGGCAAAAGTAATATTGTGCGATTGCACTTCGAACAGATAGGAGCTCACAATCACCCGATAATCATAATATGGAAGAGCCGGGCTGGTGTAACCACCGGCAATATCGGTATTGATCAGGGCCATCTGGTCGTTGTTGTCGAGACGGAAAATCTGGATGATGGCATTGACGGGAGAGTCGCCAGCCAGCTCCGAGACCCTGCCGGTGAGAACGCCCAAGGGAGCAAGATCCATGGCGATGACGTGGTTGTTGACCCCGTGCATCAGGGAAAAAGTTTCAAAATAATCCGAATAGCCAAATTTGACCGCATACAGATCATAATTCCCCACAGGCATCTGGGTCGTCACCACGTAGGCTCCGGACGCATCGGTCACCAGATCAAACAAGGGGACACCATTGGGATCGTCCCCCTCATTGAAGCCATAAACATGCACCCCGGTCAGGCCAAGGCCGTCACCGTCGCCGTTGAGAATAACGGTGCCGGCCAAAGTTCCATTGGCGGGTATCACATCGATTTCAACTTCAAAAATATTGTGCCCGGACTTAAGCAAGGTGGCAAAAACGGTTCCGGTGCTGCTAGGAAAAACATTTTGGGCAACGGTGGTGCCTGACCCGACCACAAGCAGATCAAGGCCCGATCCGGTCAGCAGGAGGTCAAAATCCACCACATCGCTGGTTCCGGTCACCGTACCCTCCAGGTTGGGTGCCAGAGTGCCGCTCATGCCGATGCTGGGCACTGCGGCCAACACCTGGGCATTGGTGAGATCCGCTGCGCCCGTCACTGCCAGGCCACGTTTGAAAAGGTCGTAGTCGGCGCCAAATTCAACGCCACTAACCAGCAGGGTTTCCCCAAATTCGGGCGTGATGCTGAACACGGCCACTCCTTGGGCATCGGTCACCGCTTCCAGTCCGGAAACACCAAGACCTTCGATTGTCACCGTTACATTGGTCACGGTTTTTGCTGCCGGTGGATCACCCAGGGTGATGGTGATTTCCGAGGTCATGCCCACGGGAATGGTAGGCTGCTGGATGTCCACCAGAATAGGAATTTCGCCCTGCAGGGGAATGATCTGGGTCAAAAGATTGTAACCGGTCACGGTCATGGTCACTTCACCGGGAACCGTGACGGGATTTTCAAGGGCCACATCCACATGGCCGCTGGCATCAGTGACTCCAACACCGTGCAACTGACCATTGCTGTAAATAGCCACCCGCAAATTTTCCAGACCAGTGTCCACGGGAAAGACGGTGGCACCGAGGGCAATCACATCGTCATGGTACATATTCGGCACAATGGGAGCATCGGTGCGAATCATCAGGGAACAATCCCCAAAAATATTGTATTGCTCCACCAACTGAACATTTCCCGGATACTCATCCATCACCTTCATGATGCCGTGATAATAAAGTGAGCCGAGCACGTTGGCCTGATCGGCCACCATAAGGTCCACTGCTTCGGCCACCATAATACAGGGTGGCACCCAAGGTGTGGTCGACGAAGCGCTGTAGATAGCCAGTGCACCATGAGGTTGCTCCGGGCTGCCGGCGCGCATCCAGGATTCTGCAAAACATTCGTCCTCTGAAAAATCACCGTTGGAGCAACTGATATCCAGAATCCAGGGGTTCTTCCAGCCATTGGTCAGGGCCTGAATGGCCGGAACATTAAAATAGGGATTTGTCCAGGAGGAGCCCGTCCCGTGCCCTATGTAATTGATCAAGCTGACCCCCGCATTCACGGCGGTGGTAATATCGCTGGTGGTGCCTTCGGGCTGATAGATCTCGTGCACCTGGGAAAAGGAGTAGTTCAACATGTCATCACGAAGCCAACCAGCGCGTTCCAAATCCGAAGGTTCGCCCTGGTTCGACGCCAGACCGGCCCCGATATGATACCAGTCGGCGCCGGGATCGGGATCCCGTTCGTAGCGGATGAACTTGTTGATCTGGGTTTGAATATCAGCGGGGTTGGATCCTGAAATGCGAGAGACGAACAGGTCGGGATAATAATCATCGCCTTCCTGATTGCCGTAGCGAGTGTCGTCATCGGCCCCTTCGTAGGTGCCGGAGTAGCTGGGGACCTGAGCCTGATCGCCCACCAGGATGACATAGGTCAAACCTTCAGGCTCGGCATAAAGGGCGTCTATGGCCCCTTGAATGCCGGCGGTGGTCCCCCCCACACTGCCGGTGGAGATGAGTTCCACTTTCAATCCCATGGAGCGCTTCCACTCCACAAAAGGTTGAATGGGGCCCATAAAGGAGTCATGGCTGACAACCAACAGGCGCCCACCCACGGCCACCATATTGTACTTGTCGGAAGTTTGGTAGTTGTCAAAGCCAAGGCGATAAAGGTTGGCAAACTGCGGGTCGATGCGGACCGGCTGGTCGCCCTTGGCCGGGCGCTGCTTGATATTGATGCCACCGGCGCCGCTGGTTTCAACTTCCAGGGTCATGCTCTCAAGAGCCAGCAATTGCCCACTGCCCGCATCCCAGCGCACGGCGTTGATGCGCAAGCTCACCCCACGGAAATCACGCATGATAAACGGCCTGGCCAAGCTGGCTTCCTCGGCGGGAAAAATTCCATCGGAGGTGTAGACTGCACCAAAAGAATAGGGCACGGTGGAGGGGTCCACGGTGCGGGGAATATTTCCCTTGGAAGGCACCACCGGGTTGGTGCCGATAGCGCGCCAGGTGCTTTTGGTAACCCTCACCACAGGGGTACCGGCATCGGGAATAATCAGGCTGCTGGTGATAAATGGCAGTTCTGGCTGACCCTGATCCAGGGTGAACCAATGTCCGGGGATGCGCACTTGGGTGTAATCGGCGCCATCTATGGCCACGTTCTCAATTTCCACACCACTGAGAGTAATATTCAACTGAAGACGATGATCAGCCTGTTGATCGATCCGGATTTCAGGGCGCGCCACCCCTTGGCCGGCAAAACTCACCCATTCAGCTTGAGCCATCCAGCAGTATCCTGTGGTCAGGACGAAAACCAACACTGAAAATAGCCTCTTGATCATCCTCATCCTCCGGAACATTTGGCCTGAACATAATCTGGTCGATGCGCATATTGATAAAATCATAAGTAATTTTAACATTTTTGGGACCTTGCAAGTACCTTCTGGTGAAATTTACTGAGTATCAATTGTGGGCTTCATTTTCAATTCCACAGGAAGCCTCCGGCAATTCCGGATTAACTATCTGAAAACAAATAGGTTTCTCAGTTTTTGATATTATATTTTTATTTTCATGTAAAAGCTATCAAAACAACAAAAAAAGGGCGGTCCCCATGGGACCACCCTTCCGAAAAAGTTCACAGAATCGTTACTATGGATTTTACTGGACCTGGCCCTCGGCTTCGGCATCGCAGAACGCCGTCCAACGGCCTTCAAAGAATCCACCCGGGTAACCTTCAACCGAGTGTGCTTGCCCGCCCACCAGGCCTGCCATGTTGCCGGAAGCAGACACCCAGTGACCAGCAAAAGTGGACAGATCTCGCAGGTCGCTACCAACTTCCCAAGTTCCGGTCAACATGCCCCGGAAATTTCCTCGGCGGTCAATGTACTTGGCGTGGAAGACCCGGTTGCCGTCAGGATCCAGGCCATATCCGCCGCGCAGAAATCCTGAAATGCGACCGGTCAAACTCATGAACATGCCCGCTATGCGACCAATCTGGGTTCCTGGATCATCGGCAACCCACTCCTGGTCATCGATTTCTGAGGGAATCTGACGGAAACGTCCTGCCAGGAATCCTTTGGGGCAGTAGGCCACATCGCTCAGATTGAAGCCATTGAGTTGCATGAGGTTGCCACTGTCGTCGATTTCATGGATGACGTTCAGACCGGCCAGGGCTTCCACCGGGTAAACACCTGAGTAGGGACCGGTGTTGATGTGCAGACGGTTCAGTTCGTCGTTTTCCGGATCGAAGTCCTCGGGGCGCTCGATGATTTGCAGCAACAGACCATCATAGTGGCAAGCCGTTTGGGAGATAAACCCCACAGTTCTGGGATCCAAGTCACGTGGCAAGAGGTGATCGTTGGGACGCTCGAAGCGGATCACGCGGCGCACCAGGAGGATGCCACGGTCGATTTGGATATTACCGCTCCAGTCCAGGACATCACAGGGAGGTTGGAGAACGTTTACTGAATCCGCAGGTCCACGCACCATTCCCCAGCGCAGTCGCAGAAAAGTAAAACGGGGACGGGTGGGATCGTTGGGATTTCCGGGTTGGTTACCCTGGTTCTCCAACTCTTGCACTTCTGGATCGTTGGCATATTCGTCGGTGTGCTCTTCGCCATCTTCGGCATACATCATCGCCTTCAAATCGTCGTCATCGAAGGCTTCGTATTCATCGGAAAACGACAAGCCTCCATAAGGAAGATTGAAGTCCATGTTGAGGTAATTGTCAGTGCCAAGCAGCGAAGTTTCGGCCGGGCTGTCGCTGTCTTCGCTGCAGCCGGTCAACAGAATGGCCAATATCATCAGCATGCTCAGAACCGTGAGTTGGTTATTCTTAAACATTGCATCCCCTCCTAGACGGGAATTGGTGTGAACCCTGGTTTTACTCAACACCATCCATTTGCATTGAAGATGCCAACCGGATTGATAAAACTTAAAAGACGGTATTTAAATAACTTGCCACGGACTATCTCGAAAAAGGCATTCCATAGATAAAAAAAACCGTACCTGCAGGGACACAACCTGCAGGCACGGGTACACTCAGGAAAGGTTTCCCCTCAGGAAAGCCCCAGTTTTTTGCGCACTGAAACCTTCACGGCCATCAATTCATCGTGCCTGACTCCAAGCAAAGTGCCCATTTTGTGCATTAGAGCATCTTCATGGGCTTCAAGGATTCCATCGTTGTAAACAATCTCCCACAACAATTCCAGGATGGCCAGTTTGCGAGGGCGGGGATAGTTTTCATTGACCAGTCGTGCAAAGCTATAAAGGTCACTGCCGGCAGTTCTTTCTTTTTCCGCCAAGGCCAGCAACTCCGACGTTTCGGCGGAGCCGAGGCCAAAGCGCGCCCCAACCATTTTCTCAATGGTGCGGCATTCGTCCGCACTGAAATCATCATCGGCGTGGGCAGTTTCCAGGAGTAGAACGCAAGTCGCTACCCGCAGGTGGTGTTCTTCCCGGGCCGCATCGTCCTTCTCGGACATGGTTTTTTTAAAGAGTTGGCTGAGTGAATCGAACATGCATCAAATCTCCGTGGCTAAAACTCAGAATGAAACCCGGTTCCAGGTGTCGCCGGGTAGAGTGATTATTTCATAGGCGATGGTGCCCAAATGGTCCGCCAGCATTTCCGCCGTGATCAACTCGTCTGCCTGGCGCCCCAGTAGAACAACCTCGTCGCCGGCCTGCACACCGGGAACCCGGCTAACATCGACCATGCACAGGTTCATGCAGATCCGACCCACCAACGGCGCCCGGTAACCCCGAACCAAAACATGGGCCCGGCCACCGAGAGCCCGCGGCCAACCGTCGGAATAACCCAGGGGCAACACGGCGATGGTAGTGTCGGTCATGGCTTTCCATGCGCGGCCGTAACCAACGGTCTCTCCTGCCGGCACATGGCGAACCTGACTGACCCGGCATTTCCAGGTCAAGGCCGGTTTCAAGTCAATGGTGGTCCCAGCATCCTGTCGAAACGAGACCAGGGTTTCCCGGCTGGGCCAAATGCCATAGGCGGAAATTCCCACCCTGGCCATGCCTCCGTGAACTCCCGGCCACAGCAGCGTCGCCGCGCTGCAGGTCATGTGGGTTTCCACGGACTTCATACCGGCCTGATCCAGAATGTCCCGGTATACCGCGAATCGTTCCATTTGGGAACGGGCGAAATCGTGATCGGTGGTGTCCTCGATATCGGCAAAGTGACTGGACAGCCCCACCACTTTGAGCTGGGGATGAGTTGCCAAATCTTCCAGAACCTGCGGCATCTCCACTTCGGTCAAACCCTGCCGGTTGACTCCGGTCTCCACTTTCAAATGAACCCGAAGTTCCTGACCACACTCGGCCGCCCAGGCGATGGCCGGCAAGGAGGCTGCAGTGATTTCCACCTTGGCGGCCGCGGCCTTCCCTGCTTCATTGGAATTGGTGGGCCCCAGAACAATCACGGGACAATCCAGTCCCGCCAGACGCAAGCTTTCCGCCTCCCGCCAGGAATGAACTCCCAGAACATCAGCCCCACCAGCCAGGAAAGCCCTGGAAGCAACAAGAAGACCGTGGCCATAGGCATTTGCCTTGACCACGGCCATCAGCCGGGTAGGTTGCGCCACCAGTCGGCGCAGTTCCGTCATGTTATGATTCAAGGCTCTGCTGTCCACCTCAATGGTCAGCCAGGAGCCCGCCGGATCATCCGCTGTGTGCCTGGGCTGCCTTCTTGATTTTCTGTCGCGATTCACAGGCTTCCTTATCCTTACAAGCGCCGTAAAGTTCCAGACGATGCCGGTAGATCTCGAAATTGTTTTCTTCAGCCAGTTGCACCTGCAAAGCTTCCAGGCGCGGATTGAAAAATTCTGAGATCCGGCCGCACTCCAGACAGATCATGTGGTCATGGTGTTCCACGTCCGAGTGCCCCTCGTAACGGGCCAGGCCATCACCAAAACGGCGTTCCTCAACCAGATTGCTTTCCACCAGCAAATGCAGGGTGCGGTACACGGTGGCATAACCGATACGCGGGTTGACATTCTTGACCTCTTTGAGGAGTTCTTCAACCGAAATATGACCCCGCAGGTTGAAAAACACATTCACAATGGTATTGCGTTGGCGAGTGGTTTTCAGCCCTTTTTCCTGTATGAACCTGGCAAAGCCAGCTTCTTTTTCCTGGACCAGGTCCTTACTCACGGTGGTCTTGGTTGTTTTGTCAGCCATTTGTTAACCTCTTGGGTTTCTGGGATTATTGCTGAATGTTTCGAAAGTCCCAAATTTCGAAAATGAAAACTGTTTTCGACTTTAGGATAAGATCGAAAAATCCCAGTGTCAAGAGGGCTGTTCTGCTCCTGTTTCCCGGATATCCGGATCGAGGCTTGTTCATTGAATACGAATGGCCAGATTCTCCCCTTCTGGCAGGTACCAAAAGGATTCGCCATTATGCAGCAGAAGCACATCCATGCCCCGCATCATGAAAGATTCTGTGTCTACCGTGGCGCTCCAACGCCGCCGGGCACCTGTTAAACGGTAAAGGCGACCGGACCCACTGTCGGAAATCCACATGTATTTGCCATCATAGGCAACACCGAATGGCGAGAAACCGGGGGTGACAACCGAGCGGGTAATTTGTCCGACCTCGTTGTCGAATCGATCAACCCGGCCCGTATCACGGTCGGTGATCCAAATAAAACGCCCATCGAAGCACATACCGCAGGGATGATTGCCCGGGGTATCAAAAGCTTCTTCAACCATCAGGGTATCAGGTTCGATCCGGTACAGGATGGAACTGCCGTCATCGGCATCCCCACAGCTGAAAAGGAACTCCCCATCCCAGGCCAAACCCCTGTCCAACACCCCTGTGAAATCTTCCATGCGCAGGATTACTCCCGCCGAGTCTTGAAATACCAGCCGCACTTCCCGTTCGCCGGATTCACTCAAGCTGTCGGGGATATCGTTCAGCACCACCAGGGTGTCGGGCCCCATCCAGGTCACACCACAGATTTTTCCAGCGGAAGGCAACTGGATGGTATCCATCCTGCTGAAGGAAAGAACCACATCAGGGCCATAGCCGGAACCATCGTCAGTGCGCGAAGCAGACCAGGCCGCTGCGCAGGGCAGCAGAAAAAACGCCAGGGTCAAATGGAATACTGTCTGCTTGCTAACGATCATCGGCAAATCCCTTTCCTACTGCCCTAAATCAGGAGCCCTCAGAACGTTGGTGATACAAATCCCCTGCCTCATTCAACATTTCCACGATTTTTCCCAGAGTGATCGGCTTTTCCGCCACCAAATCAACATCTGTTTGGCGGGCCCTGTCCAGAATTTCTTCCTGCCCCCAGCCGGAGATCAACACCAGAACCAAGTAAGGATCCTGCCGCCTCAAACATTTTGCAAGTTCCAGACCACTGGTTCCAGGCAAGGATTGGTCGATAACGGCCATTTCAAAAGTGTTGGTGGAAAAAATCCGTTCCGCCTCAGGTGCATCCCTGGCCACTTTGCTCAGGCAACCAAGCTCGCCGAAAACATCCTCCAACATCTCCCGGACCGATTGTTCGTCGTCCACTATCAAAATTTGAGGACGAAAGGTAAGCTGGCTTGGGTCTGAGTCGGCAGCAACCTTGTTCTGGAAGATGGCATTGTTATCTGAGGATTCAAATTTTGGCAAATACAATTCGAAACATGCACCTGGCAACTGGCAGCGGGACAATTCCAGGCCGCCCCCAAAACGGGTCAGAAGATCACGACAATAGGCTAATCCAATTCCCCGACCTTCTTCGTTGCTGGAACTAAAACCCGGTTCGAAGATTGATTCCGCCAGTTCCGACGGAACACCACAACCGGAGTCCTGAAAAGTAAGGGACCAATTTCCTTGCCGGGATTCAAGATCAACCTGCACCAGGCCACCATTCGGCATCGCCACCAGGGAGTTGAGCAGCAGGTTGTTCAAAATTTCCCGCAGGATCGGTTCAGGGACGGTGGACAGACAACCTTCGGGAAAATCAGCTTTCAAACTCCAGGTTCTCCCCGGTGAGTCGCAGCCGGCGTCACTGATCCACTGCCATTCGGTTCCGGGTTGGGGTTGAATCAGGGCAGCTGATTGGCCGAGGGCCCTGCGCAGATCCCCCGCGAGCTCGTTTTCTGGATTCTTCCCGCAGACCGGCACCAGCAAACGAGCCAGGATGTGCTCGACTCCGGCAACGGCCATCTCCATGGCATCCAGATTCTTTTGCAGCTGGGGATCATTGGTACCGAGGCTGAGCAGTCCCACCCGTCCGGTGATCACCGCCAGCATTTGGCGCACATCATGAATGGCACCGGCAATATCCTTGGCACTGATTTTGGTTTCGGCCGACAAGGTGCATCCTTCCCAGATATCAGGAAACGAAATAGCCGTGGCAAACGGC
Organism: Candidatus Krumholzibacteriota bacterium; assembly: GCA_024275485.1. Classification (GTDB taxonomy): domain Bacteria; phylum Krumholzibacteriota; class Krumholzibacteriia; order LZORAL124-64-63; family LZORAL124-64-63; genus LZORAL124-64-63. The sequence goes on from JAJRZA010000031.1 coordinate 22,067, forward strand.
TCATTTCAGGATAATACACCTCAGACGGTAGGAAGCAACCGCGTAACCGAATCTTCACCCCTCGTGGTTTTTAGGGCCAGGGGTATTCGCATTTGAATTCCAGGTTCGTCAGGTTGTCGATCCAGAACATCGAGGGTCAGGTCAAGGTGCGAGACCAAACTCTCGGAGACGACAAACAATACCAGCCGTCGTAATTCAGCTGCCTTGGAATTTTCACCGGAACAACCCTGGATCAAGCCGTGACGGGCCACCCTGGGAGTTTCGCTTTGATCGGCCGAGAAATTGGGTTGAAGCACCAGTTCCAGAGTATCCAATTCACCGCCGGAGCAATCCACCGTCAATTCCAGAGTGCACCCCGGCATGGCATAATGAAGAGCTCGCCCAGCCTGTTCCAGCAACTGAGCCAGGTCCTCCAGGTCGGTGTGGACCAAAATCCCATGCGGGATATTTCCCCAATAAAGAGAATATGTGCTGCCCAGAAACTCCTGCAATTGCTCCGCCTTCAGGTCTTGCAAAGGATTGTTCTGACCACAGTTAGAAGCCGACAGAAGCTCCTGGCTCCACTCCAAAGTATGGTGCAAACGACGCACATTGCGCAGGGCGACCTCCACCATTTTCAGACTGGGATCTGGTTCTGCATCCGGGTTATGGAGTCCGCCCAGGTCACCCTGCAAAACCTCAAGGGCCGTTTTTGCTGCAGTCAAGGGGCTGCGCATTTCGTGTCCCAGGAAGGTCAGAAAATCCTCCCGGTCCTCCCCTGAACCAGTGCCATGGCGCAACATTTCAGTTTGTTCCAAACCGACCTGCACCGCCTGGCGCAATTGTTGGGACTCGGGATTGGGTTCAAGCAATCCCTGCCAGGCGTCCCGATCCAGGAGGAGGGGATCGGAAACGCCCAGCAGGAGAACCGGTGCTAAAGGTACAGATGGCTCAGCATCGCCGGAGTGAATATTCCTGCCAGTGTTCGGGACTGACTCAGGAGCCAATATCACCAGGTCACATTCCTGAATATGGGGCCAGACAAAACCCGGGCTCTGCCGATCCAGAGCACCAATGGTCATCCCCCACCGACGGAGTCGATTTCGGATTTCCAAATGGTAGGCAAGGCTATTGTCCAATAGAACGTGGGTCACGCGGGCACCATCCTAAAAAGGGAACCGACCCCATGCCGGTCCTGCGTCCAAGCTTGATTTGCAATCACTGTGCCCACGATCAAGTGAAGGATAAAGCGTTACAGTTCTGGCAGTTATAGAAGACGACAATCCACCGGAAGGCTTTTCGGGAAACAATGAGGAACTCAAAGAAATCCTGCTCTTTTTTGGCACAATTCAAGGAATCAGGAAAAAAACAAGGGTGAGGATAAACCGGTGGGGCAAAACGCAATGAAATCAACAAAGGATTTGCTTCTGTGATATTTGGAGATAATCGAGGGTCAGTCTTCGGGAATTTCCCGCCCCGGACGGTACCGCTGACTGTCCAGGCGGAAGGAGATGGTGAAGTACCAGACAGCCGGGCGGTCGAGACTGCCCTGCAATTCCCTCGATACCTTCAACCCAACCGAACCATCATCAGTCCAGGGAGCCCAGACCTGCATACCCAACAGCTGGGAAATCCGCCCCTGTCGGTGGTTGAAATCATAGGCAAGAGCCAGACGGGAGTTTCTTCCCCGGTACCAATTCAAGACACCCCCGAGGTGAAAACCGCTGGGAAAGGCTTCATCCCCCTCAAGATAATCCTTGGCCGAAGCCATGTTGGCCAAATATCCCAGGGTCAATCCTAACTGCTTGTCGGCACCCCAGGGATAAATTTTTCGCAGGTCCAAACGCAGTGGCATACCAATGGAACCGAAGGGATACAAACGGTCGGTACCCGCTGGCAGCCCCAGGGCAACTGCATAGTGCCAGTTGGGTAGAAATGGCAGGCCGGTGGGACCGGTGGCCCCGATTTCGGGTTGGCTCAGACTTGTTATCCGGCGGGAATGGGGCCACCCATCGCCGCCACCGATTCCTTCAATCCAGGGCCAGCGTGAAAAAATCGGAATCTTGCCGGTGTCGAATGAGGTGAAAGGCATTCGTAAAAAAAACGCCGCCTCCTGACCGGCGGGCAGCATGATTGTCACCAGCAAACGATTGACGGACCAACCAAACTTGGCATCTTCAAATCGGTTGAAGTCGGCGACAAGCGCCAGTCGGGAGGTTGAGTCGGCGGGAGCAAAAAAAGGCATGTCATCCAGATAAAGCATCTGGGCGTGCAGCGGCGCTACACTGAAGATCAACAGGGGCAAGGCGGTACCAAGAATGATGATTCCGAGCCGCATCACCAATTTCAACGGTGATCCTGTTCGATGAGCCGAACCACCCCTGCTTCTTCGAAATAGCATTTGATGATATAGCGACCACCGGGAATAACTTCCTTGGACACAACCACGCCACAGTCGTTCCAGGCCAAATGATTGATGCATTGCCCCACCTCGTAAGTCTCCCAGGGTCGATAGGGTGCCGCTTCGGCAACATCCGTCTCCGCCAGCATGGCGGCATATTCCAGAATTGGCTCGATATCCTCTTTGGGTTTGGTGTGCGAATCCGTTTCGGAGCCAAATGGTTTCGGTTCGCTTGCCCCTTCAACCACCTCAGCGGCCCCTGGTTCCACCACAGGATCAAACGCCACCCCAACCAGGACATCGTCATCGAATTCCGGAGGATCGGCAGGGTCCACATCCTGTTTTGGGGATGAACCCTTGGCCACGTCTTTCAGTTCCTTCATCATGGCCGCAGGACTGTCCCAGGGCAGATTGTCGTTCTGCCCGGGGCCGGATGCGGTGGTGTCGAGATTATTGGAGGTTGTTGCCGTACTGGTTGTGGGAGTATCCTCCGTTGCCGAATCGTCAAGGGCTTCTTTCAGTTTGGGAAGAAACCCCTGGCACAGCGGGCACCGGTACCAAACAACGCCATCATCGTCATCCCCGTCGTTGGTGGGGACGACTTCCATATCCAGCCAATCCTTGCAGACTGAACAAAATTGTCTGGATTTCACGGTAACTCCGAGCGGCGAATCAACGCTTTTGGTGTGTAAATCAGGGAGCGATATTGCAACAGGCCTCGGCCTCGTCCTTTGACAAATAGCGCATGCCGCAAACCAGACATTTGTTGGGGCCATCAATGCGACCCTCATTTTCGGCACGGCGCAAAAGCCGACGATACTTTACAAAACTCTCATCTCGAACCAACAAACCATCTTCTTTGACGCTGATCATTGGGTCCTCCTTGGCTCCGTTTGCGCGTCCTGGCGACAATTGCAAATCCGTGCAGTTCCTCTGTGCCAGTGACTGTTAGTCGGGGGGCATGTTATTACAAAATGACTGCATAGTCAACCCATGGGGATGTTTTTTCTGGAGAATATTCATAGGGAGAAACTCGAAAGAAGAATCAGGACTCAGCAGCGCTTGCAGCGGCCCCACCATCGTCGTTGGCATGAGTTCGAGCCACCTTCTCCACCAGGAAAAGATCGCCCAGATCAACCAGCCCCATGGCTTCGGCATCTTCAAGAGCAGCCCGCAAAATAGCTGCCGTGGCTTCGGCGTCGTCACCCGCACGATGGGGGTTGTCGTGGGCCACATCAAAGTGACGGGCAAGTTCGGGAAGGCTGCGACTTGAAAGTTCGGGCCACAATTGGCGGGAAAGCTGCAAAGTGCACAATCCCGTTACGGCCGGACGCACCACTCCCCGGCGAGCAAATTCCCAACTAAGAAATGGCAAATCAAAACGGATATCGTGGGCCACAAAAACATTTCCATCCAACAAGGTGGCAACGGTTTCGGCAACATCCGAAAATGTGGGCGCGCCTTCCAGATCTCGATTGCTGATGCCGGTCAATCGCGCAACCCAGGGCGGGATGGGCCGGTCACTCCAAACCAGAGTTTCAAAGCGGTCGAGAATTCCCCCCCCCCGCATAACCACCACACCGATCTCAACGATTTCATCCACGCCAATCACACTGCCGGTGGTTTCCAGATCAACAATGGCGAAGGTGACATCATCGAGGCTCTGCTTAAGGATGCTGGAGCCAAGAACAGTCCAGCAATGATCATGGGTTTCCACAAAACGGGAATCGGTGCTCAGCAAAGCCCTCACCACCACCTGGGTTTCAGGCATCTCATGACGGCGGGCACCAAAAAGTCTCCGGGCAATGGCCGGAGTAGGTAAAGGCTTTTCTTGACCGAGGAGAAATTCATGCGCCTCGGTCCTGAATTGTTTCAAATCACTGGAAAACATGAACGTAGTATACCACGGAACACCCCGGAGGGTCAATGGGCACCTGTCAAATGTGGCCTGGCATCATGGCCAAAATCCACCAATTCCATGACCTCTACCCGTATTCGGGCAGGCGGGACTGGAATTTTTTTGTTGGGAGGATCAAGTGTCGACTCGGCCCGAACCCTCTCCGATGCATATGCCAAACCCAAAAAAGGAATGTCCTGATGGACTGCGGCTGCAATTTCCCGGGAAGAAATCTGCTTCATTTCCCCAGCCGGCATTCTCACGGTCTGAGTATCATTGCTGGCAAGAATCCACTGACGGCAGGTGAACTGACGGCCGGCGACCACCCGTGTTGTGGATTGCTGGTTGCTCACTTCGTCAGGCGTGAAGTCCGATTGGAAGGAGGTTGAAATAAGCGGATCATCGCGCAGTTCCTCGGGAGTGATATCCCTGGCACGGCCATCCTGCCATTGCCGTACCGAAACTACCGAGGCCAGCAACGGTCCTTGCCGCAGCAAAATATCCCGGGAAAGCCGAACTTGAGCCCCCAACCCGGGAACGGGCAGCAGGGTACCGTCGGATTGCTCCTCAAGAGGCAACAACTCAAGAAGGAATGAACTGTCATCCGAACCATCGGCCCTGCTGAGACAGGCAACCCGGGTAATTCCGATTTCCCGACGTCCACCGGCCATCACCTGGGTACGGTAATCAACCCAATCGCCTTCGGATATTTGCAAGGGGATTTCCGGTTGCCGCCAAAGGGTGAACAAATCCAGAGCTTCAACCGGGGCTGCGGCCACCAACATAGCAGCCAAGGCCAGAATACGAACGGCCGACACTGTTGGTCGGCCGTTCAAATCATGATACAAGCTCTTCAAAACCGGCACCGCTCCTTAATGTTTGATCTTTTCCCAGTAGGTTGCGAAGTCGAACTCGGGACTGTTGTCCTTGTCATGACAAGTCACACAGGAATCCTGGGCCTGGGCCAGCCACTTGCCGTCCCGGGCATGCTCGGATCCATAACCATGGCAAGCCTCACACTGCACGTTCACCAACTGGTTAAAGGGACGTTCGTCCGCATAACCATTGATGTAACGATAGCCTGTGGTGTGACAGAGGATGCATTCAGGTTCATCGCTCTGGCCTTTGGCCCGAATGCTGGTGAATGACTTGCTGTGGGAGGACTCGGTGTAAGCAGTCCAGGAATCCTCATGACAGCCCTTGCAGGAACGACTGCCCAGAAAAGTCTCCTTTTCCGAGCCCAGATCCCGGGGGAAATCCGCCCGTTTGGCCAGTTGGAACGCCTCAAAACTGGCTTTGTAGTCTGCCACCCGAATGGCCATTTCCGGTTCATCTTCAACGGATTGATCCAGGCTGGTCAATTCAACATCAACCGCCATGACCTTGCCGTTGACATCATCGACGAAGATATCCGCCCGACCTGCATAGCGTCCCTCGTGGGGAGCCGCCAGAACAATGGTATCTTCAACAATGCGTTCGGATTTCAACAGCCTATGGGTATGGCCCATAACGGCAATGTCGATGCCCTTGACCTCGCGGATCACCGTATCGGTGTCGCCTTCGCCAAGGTGCCCCAGCAGAACCACGGTATCGACTTCCTTGCGCATGCGCGGCAATACATCACGAAGGACGGCAACTGGATCTTTGATTTCAAGGCCGCTGTCGGTAGCAGTCATGGTGATGATCTTGTGATTTGCCCCCAGGACACTGACCAGACCAAATTTGATGCCGTTCTTTTCCACTACCAGGTACTCGGGTAGGATCAGTTCACCCGTCTCCCGGTTCACCACGTTGGCACTGGTGAAGGGAATATCATATTTCTTGATCATATCCTTCAGGAAATCCAGGCCATAGTTCAGGTCCGCTTCACCCAGGCCAATGCCGTCATAACCGAAATCGCCCGTCACTTCACACAAAAACCGGGATTGATGCTGGTCATTCTTGTTGCGACGGCCCATGAGGTCACCGCCGTCAATCATTAGAACAGGCACGTCTTCATTCCAAACAGAGTCAAAGTAGGTCGCCCTCCGGGCAACCCCGCCACGCTGCTTGGATTTTCAGCCACAGGGATCGATTTTACCCTTCACATCGTTGAGATACAAAACCGTGACGTTTTTCCAGGTCCCCTTGTCGGCAGCATAGGCGGAGCCGGTGGAAGCACCCCCTGGTCCGGCCACCGAGGCGGCCAAAAGTAGAAGAACTGTTGCCAGGCCCAGCAAGCCTGACCATCCCATTAGCTTGGTCATAACGAACCCTTTCCCGTGAATCAAATAAATCAGACCGTCCCAGGAATCCCCCACTGACGGCAAATAAACAGCCGCAACGGCATGGAATTAATTCCAATACCATCGGCGGCAGGAAGTTCCCACTGAGTATTATAAATGAACATGCAAGCCAGAGCAACCGTTTCGAACTGAATCCCCATGAAAGGGAGGACGGCCATGGCCATCCTCCCATTTCATCACAATCGACATCAGGTTGGACAACTCAGGTCCGATGTCTACTTTCGCACTCTTTCCTTCAGGCTCTTTCCCGCCACAAAGGCAGGATACTTGGCCGCAGAGATGACAATGGATTCACCCGTCTGGGGGTTGCGTCCAGTGCGTTGTTTTCGGTTACGGCGCTCGAACGATCCAAAGCCAGTAATTTGGACCCGGTCACCCTTGGCTACCGCGCTGGCGATAATTCCTTCCCGTGGAGCGGTGGAAAAAATCGCATCGATGGCACGCTTGGAAGCGGCTTTGCTCATGCCGGTTTGTTTGGCCAGTTTTTCGGTGAGTTCAGTTTTATTCATTCGTTTCACCCCCTTTCGTTTTCCCATTTATCCCATGAGCAGGGGGGTTGTCAATACTTTTACACCGATATTCCAGAGCTGGAGCGGTTTTTCGCAATCTCCCAAACCAAAAACTAGAACCCACCCCCAAGTTCGCTGCCAAGAGTGCCCATGCTGCTTTCCAGCCCACGAGTAAATTTCAAGGACGGGATGGACTTCAAATATATACGAAAACCAAACTCGGAATTGACACTGCTGATGGTTCGGTTGAACTCCAGGGCCCAGCAGTGAAGATCTTTTTTCAGACCGAACTGTTGCCGTGTGGGAATCCCCGTCACCAAGTCATAAGAACCGGTGTAATTGAATTGCCAGGTGCGGGTTAGGGTGGCCCTGATACCCAGGTTTCCATTGGCCCGGCGCTGGCGCTGAAGGTTGTTGTAACTATAGGAAAAAGACGCATTCAGGTTGAAGGGAATATAGCGCCCACCATCGGTGGGGTCGGCTGCCTCCTTGCCCGGCTCTCTTCCTTGACGGTTGTAAAAATCGTAAAAGGAGCTTTCCTCGCCGTCGAAGAATTCCTCGGGATTGTCCTCATAGCCCTGATCCAGAAATTCATCATCGGTGACCAGCGTATCGGTCGGAGCATTCAGGTCTACCCCCAGACGATCAATTTTCTTGTTGCGTTGCAATTCGGGAGCCTCTGGTACAGCACCCACATCGGCCCGACCGGAGAAATTCAGACCATAATTAAAACGGGTCGACAGCAGAGCCAGATTTTTTGGATCGATGGAATTGGAGACTTTCAACTGCAGGACCCTGCTCTTGCCCGGCTTGATGGTCAAACTGCTGCTGATGTTGCCCCACCGGGTGCCCGGCTCCTTTTTGGGACTGTAGGATGTGTTCAGACTCCAATCCAGCAGACCATCCAGCTTTTCTTCAGTCAAAGTGGAATCAGCATCACCGGCCAGGTATTTCAAATCGAACCGGTTGTTCATCGAAAGCCCGATGCTGGTGCCGTGAAGTTGCCGCCCATTGGCCAAACCGGGGGTCAAGCTGTAGCTGGTGTTGAGACGCAGGGTGTGCCGAATGGTCTTCAAGCGGCCCAAGTTGATGGGGAACAGTCCATACAAGTTGGTACCCACCGCGGCGCTGAACCGTAGGCTGGTATCGGTATCTTCATTGAGGTCGTCAAAATCTTCGAAATGTCCGGTGGTATCAGTGTCTTCCACATAAAAGCGACCGGTGCTGCTCTTGCGGCTCCAGGCCTGGCTGGCGTTGCTGCTGAAACTCACATTGAATATGGAGATGCGCGGGGGACGAAGAGACAGGGACCAGTTACCACCCGCATTGTAGTCCTTATTGTCGTGGAGTTCATATCCGGATTGGTCCAACCGAAAATTGTACCCCTGCTTGAAGCTGGTGTTGCGGGCCAGGTTTCCCAGGAAGTTGCCTTTGTTGCCCCCGCGCAACGGTTTGGCCAGGGAAAATTCCCTGAAGTTGAGGGACATGGACGGCATGGTCATGGTGTTGAGGCGCACATCGGTGGTGGGGTCATCATCTTCCACATTGGTAAACTCCTTGCGCGAGGCATTGAGGCTGCTGCTCAGAAAGGAATAGTTACGGCTGATGTACATACTCGACTTAATCTCACCGCTGACAATATCACGGTTGCTGCCACCGGCCAGATCATTGCTGCTGAGGGTGGTACTGGCCATTTTGACATCGGCACGGAATTTGTAGTCGTCAAAGAGCGTGGGCTGGTTATGGTTCCAGCGGAACTGCCATTCTTTCCGTTCAGTCCCGCCCAGGCTGACCTTGCGGGAATAATCGATACCACCGTTGAAGCCGTACCGTTTCACATAACGATTGGAGATGCGGTAGGCAAAGTCCCTTCGTTCGTTGTAGTCGGCCTCAAAGATAAAGTCCATGTAATCATTGGTGGCCCAGTAATAGCCAAAATCCCTGATGTAACGACCCTCACGGCTGGACCAGCCAAAGTCGAAAGAGGGAAAAAGAATGCCCGATTGCCGGCCGGATTTTAAAGATTTGAAGAAAAACGGCAAGGCAAAGACCGGGACATTCCCGACGCGCAGAACCATCGGTTTGGCCACCACCTTGTCCCCCATGCGCATTTTCATCTTGTCGGACCAGAAATGGTAATGGGGTTCCTCAAGATCACAACTGGTCATGCGGGCGTCATGAATTTTCAGGGTGCTGTCGGGAAAACGGTGGATCTCATCTCCCACATAGTAATATCCATCAAAGGTCGTCACACCACGCTTGACGGCCCCGGTACGGTTTTCGAAATCATACCCCATCTGGTAACCGGCGATGTTCTCACTGTCTTCGATAAGCGGGTCGCCTTCCGCGTAGAGTTCCCGATCCACAGTATCAAGATTGAAGTGATCGGCAGTGAGTTTCATGGTGCCGTATTCGAGAGCGGCATTGGTGCGGATGTCGATGGATTTCTTTTCCATCTCGAAGACCACCGACCCACCCGTGTATTGGACGTCTTCGGCATTGGCCAGAAAATCCAATCCCGAGCTGCTGGTATCGTAACCTGCGGAGGCCAGGGAATCGAGGGCGGCGGTCATCAGGGAATCGATGGTATCGGCAGCCTGATCGGGGCGGCCGCTCGTGTTGAACAAGTCGGTCATGCCCATGACCCGGGCCAGGGAATCGGCGTGGGCAATGATCAGGGAATCGGCCACCGCCACCCTGCTGCTGTCGATGCCTGCGGCATAGAGGGAGTCGGCAAAAGCGGTGCTGTCCGAGGCGCTGCGCCGCAGCATGTCGGTCAACCGGTCGGATCTTTCCAGCATTGCCGTCATGGCCGCCAGCTTGGCGAAACGGTAATTCCCGGTCATGTTGCCCACTACATGGACCCGACTGACCCGCCGATCGCGAAAATCGATGGTGATGGTATCACCCCGAACATCATTGGTGGCCACCTCGTCGCTGAGATCCATGGGTGTGTATATGCTGTGGGCCGAACCAACAACCACAGTCTGGTTGATTTCTTCATCCACAAAACGAATGTTGATGCTATCGCCTTCTATGATATCCATGCGCGGCAGGCCCTTGAAAAGGGCGGCCAGACTGTCGGGCGTTGAGTCTTCCATGCGAGCTGACCCGATCAGGATCACCCGATCCAGCTTACCATCGAGATAAAAGAATTCAATGCGATCACCAACCATGGTATTGGCGTCGGACATGGACACACTTGGGTTGTCCATCAGAATCATGTGCTCGCGACCGAAAGCCACCGCCGAGTCGGCCACGGCCCTGGTTTGTCCCTGATGAATACGCACCGAGTCGACCATCACCACTTTGTTTTCCAGCCGGTAAAATCGCATGACCCCGGCGGTGCTGGTCAGCAAATCCCCGGCCGTTTCACGGCTGGTCATCACCGGGTTGCGATCAACTTCGGCCATATCGGTCGTACCATCAAAAAAAGCATGGTCGCCGGTGATCAGGTTTTGCGAGCCTGGTTCCATGATTCGCACGTGGCCGAAGGCTTCTCCGGTGCCGTCCTGACGGTCGCGGCTGATGGTGTCGGCACGCACGGTGTACTCTGGAGTTACTAAAAGAGCATCTTCGATGAGGTGAAAAAATCGGCCCTCGGCACGGGATTGACCCTTGCGGCCGGTGCCTATAACCTCACCATCGATCAGGCGCACATCACCAAAAAAATCCGACTCACCTACCAGCCGACGATAGAAGGCGTGTCGGCAGGTCAAAACTCCGCCGTCACTGGTCAAAATCACATTGCCAATAAATTCGTAGACTTCCCGGTCACGGTAATAACGGGCTGTGTCGCTGCTGGCAGTCAAACTGTCACGATCAATGAAGACATTCCCCAGTAAATATGTGATGCGTTCACCGTTGACCACCCGATCGATGAAACGATCGGAGCGGGTTTTTGTGCGTGCCGTGGGCCCAGGTGGGTTTTCCTGGGCCTTGGCCGTGGATTGCCAAAACAGGGGGCGAATCCCCATAAACACAAAAACCACAAGGCAAGGCAACAGAACAAACCGGAACAGTCCCGTCAGGATTCTGAACAGGGGGCTGCCTTTCCTGGAATCCATCAACTGATAGCCAGGCTTTCGCGAGCCAGGCAGGCAGCACCCACTGCCGATGCCAATGGGCCCAGTTCAGCAGGTACCACAGGCACATTCTTGGCTTCGTCAGCCAGAACCAACTGGGGCACCATGGCTCGACAGGGCCCCAGAATCAGTTCCCCGGCCAATGCAACACCACCGCCGATGATAACCTTGTCGGGGTCCAGAATATTCACCAGGTTACCCACCGCATAGCCAAGACGATGCCCCACTTCGGCAAAGAGGGCCAGGGATGCGGCATCGCCCTTCCGGGCCAGCAAACTCAAATCCCGGGTGGTCAACTCTTCCCCTTTTTCAGTCACCAACTGGGAAAGGGCGGTGTCCTTCAGCTCAACACGAGCCAAAAGACGGGCCTGCTTGACAATGGCAACGCTGCCGGCCCAGGCCTCCAGACAACCCACTCCACCACAGGTGCAGATGGGCCCTGATGGATCCAACACCATGTGACCAATTTCAGCGGCCCCGTTGTGACTGCCCACCAACAGGTGGCCGTTCAGCAGAACTCCTCCACCAACACCAGTGCCCAGGGCAATCATGACCAGGTGTTCACAGCCACGGCCGGACCCAAAGCGGTACTCACCATAAAGAGCCCCGTTCACATCGTTGACCACCACCACGGGTTTTTCGGAAAATTCGTTGGCAAGCATACTCTTGAGATTGGTATCTTCCCAACCAGGCAGATTGGGCGACCGGCCCAGATGGCCACTGACTGGATCAACAATTCCGGCGCAAGCCATTCCTACGGCGGCCAGGTTGGAAAAAACCGGCCTGTCCGAATCGGTTGGCGGGGCGATCTTCTCGGCCACCTCCATGGCCAGGCGGGCCAGGGTCTTTTTCCCGCTGCGCGGATCCGTTGGCACTTCACCTTGAAAAACAACATTCCCGTCGCCATCGGTGATGACATATTTGACGCCCGTGCCACCGGTGTCCGCGCCCAGATAAAATTCAGCCACTGCCTACTCCCTTTCAGGCCGATTGAATCAGTCCAGCCAGCACGGGGCCGGCCGTTGTTTGTTGTCGGGTCATCTCCAAATCCGTAAAACCCATTCTATGAAGCACTTCGGCCACCATGAAACAGCTACCGGTGACCAAAACCTTGTCGTTTGTTTTCAGATTGCCGGCCAGCCAAAGCAAAGCCGATGCCAAATCAGGAGCAACCAGACCAGGGCAAGTTCCGTCCCACCCGTCAACCCAATTCGATGATACCAAACCCCAGGACACCAGCAAAGCCGACAGTTCATCAGGGTTCCGGCTGCGGGGAATGGAAACCGGAGCACCCAGAAAAAGATCAAATCCCCGAACCGTTTCAGGTGAAAGCTTCTCCAGCTCCTTGTTATGCATGGAACCAAAAAAACGATGCGTCGCCCACTGCACTCGGTATGGCGAAAATGATCCAGCACCCCGGCAAGAGCCTGCTCATTGTGGGCCGTATCAAAGATAAAATCCGGATCACGGAGCAGATGTTGGTACCGCCCCGGCAGGAAAAGATTCCCCAAAGCCGTCGAAACATTTTCCGGCAAAAAACACTCACCCCGAAGATCTTGCAACTCCGTCAAGGTCAGCAGGGCCAACGCGATATTGCGCCGCATGCTGGCCATGCCTGGATCGGGCAAATCCTCAAAAAAATGTTTCCGCAGGGCCAGATCCCAGAATCCACCCTCCCCATGCTCCGGAAGATCCCCCCAGCGCGCCAACTCATCCAAAAAGAAGACCGGACATCCCTCGCTCACTGCCGCCTCGAAGACCTGGGGACGAAGTTCATCCTCCACCCCGCAAAACAAAGGCGTTTTGTCCTTGAGCAGACCCAGTTTCTCCGCGGCGATTTCCTGAAGGGTGTTGCCCAGAATTGCTTCATGGTCCAACCCCACCGTGGTCAAAAGAATGGCTTCTGCGGGCACGGCGTTGGTGGCGTCCAAACGCCCCCCAAGGCCGGTCTCACAAACAAAAAAATCCGCCTCCTCATCCACCGCTACCTGAACCGCAAGGGCGGTCAGGGTTTCAAACCAACTGGCACCATGTTTTTCCGTGAGTGGCTTGATGCCAGCGACTCGCCGGGCAAAATCGTCCGCGCCAATGGGCTGGTCGTCGATGGTGATGCGTTCATGCACCTTCAGCAGATGTGGACTGGTGAAGGTGACCACCTTATAACCTGCCTGCATCAACAGGTGGGCCAGGATGCGCGTGGTACTGCCTTTGCCGTTGGTGCCGGCTGTCACCAGGGTGCGCAGCTTTTTTTCCGGATTCCCAAGCCCCGCCAACAGACCCTCGATGCGCACAAGACCAGGCCTGATGCCAAACCGATTCAAGTTGAAAAGCCAGCGGGTGGGTTCGTCGTCAGCAACAAATGGGGGTTCCAGATCCACTCCCACCCCGGGTTCGCCGGGGTGGGTCTGGGAATTTTCAGGACGGGGATTACCTTCTGGGCGGAGATTACCTTCTGGACGGGGATTACCAAGGGACATGACCGATCAGCCCCGCGGCGGGCGCCGCACCGATACATCCCGCCCATCAACGAACCAATGCAGGGTTCGCTCCAGGGTGTCCTTGAGATCCTTGCGTTCGCTGATGATATCCACCATGCCGTGCTCCTTGAGAAACTCCGAAGACTGGAATCCCTCGGGCAGATCACCACCAATGGTCTGCTTGATCACCCGCGGCCCGGCGAAACCAATCAACGCTCCCGGCTCGGCAATGTTGATGTCCCCAAGGGTGGCGTAACTTGCGGTCACACCACCGGTGGTAGGATTGGTCAGAATGCTGATAAAGGGAATGCCTTCATTGCGCAAGCGGGCCAGCACCGCGCTGGTCTTGGCCATCTGCATCAGTGAGAGCAAACTCTCCTGCATGCGCGCCCCACCGCTTCGGCTCAAAATGATGGCCGACTCGCGGTATTTCAAACTGTCCAGCAATGCCCGGGCGATTTTCTCACCAACCACGGACCCCATGCTGCCGCCCATGAACGAAAAATCCATGATGGCCACCGAGACTGGAATCAGACCAATCTGGGCACGACCGGTGACCACCGCATCCTCCTTGCCCGTCTTGCTACGGGAGGCCTTGATGCGGTCCTTGTAACGCTTGGAATCCTTGAAGTCCAGGGCATCCTTGCTGGTCAACCCGGTATGGGTTTCCTGCCAGGAACCTTCATCGAGAATCAGCTTGATGAACTGTTCGGTGCTGAATGGCAAATGGTGCCCGCAACTGCCGCAAACCCAGAGGTTACGATCCAACTCTCGGTGATACAACACTTCCGAACAACTGGGGCATTTGCGCCACAAATTGTCGGGGATGTCTTTCTTTTGACTGGCCAGGGCTTTGATGCCTTTGGCGGCCTGTGTCAACCAAGACACGGCGTCCTCCTTGGAAAATCCATTGATTCCGATTCAACCCGACTAAACTAGCCTTTCCAGGCAGCTAAGGACAACCCTTTTGTTGGTCGAGGTTGTTATCCACAACTCAATCCCACACCATGACCATCATCTTCAGTCCACCACCAGATCAGCGCAAAATGCCGTCAAAATAATGGCATTTTCCTTGTTATCCTGATAATATCCGGGCCGAACCCCGATTTCAGCGAAATGATGGTGCCGGTAGAACGCCCGGGCCCCGGAATTGCTCTCCCTCACCTCAAGGGTCACTTCCATTTGTCCGCCCTCAACAGCCGAACCGGCGGCTGCCACCAGCAGAGCAGTCCCCACACCTCTACGCAGGTATTGCGGATCAGTGGCGATATTCAGGATGTGCAGTTGGTCGGCCACCCGCCAGGCCATCAAATACCCACACAAAGAATTCTCCGACACCGCAACCAGGGGCAGTCGCATGGCGTCGGCCTGAAGTTCGCTGAATAGAGCTTCCTGGCTCCAGGGATCAGAAAAAACCGCCTTTTCGATGCGAATGACCTCTGCCAAATCGGCAATCCCGCCCAACCGTATATGCAGGTCCCCACTCATGAAGTCGGGCGACGGCTGGAAAATTCACTCACGTCATCACTGGGTTGACTAGGGGTCAAATCAAGGCTTCTGTTCAACTCCGCATCGCTGCGCCGCAGGTACTGGGGAATCAGGTCGAAAGGATGGATCGACGGCAGCTGATCCGGCGCCAGGTACATGGCACAAGCCAACGTGCGTGCAGTGGCCGGATGGGCCACGGTCCAGTGGCGCAATTTGGGTTGGCCCACCCTGGCCAGCTCGCACCGAAGATCATCGCCCTGGCCCAACAAGAGTGAGGTGCCGTCGCCACCATAAACCGCAGCTTCACAATCAGGCAGAACATCCAGGATTTTCTGCCACCAATCATCTGCCGGCAGTGCTTCGGGACCAGCCAGCTCTTCCAGCCAGTGTCCCTTGCGACGAAACACCCCCGAAAAAATTCCGCCCCTGCGAGCGTCCAAGGTGGGCACCGCAAATTCCACATCCGGATGGTCCTGCAGCAGGGCAGCTGCCATGGCTTCGAGAGTGCCCACGGACACCAGCTTGCAATCCAGCCCGTAGGCCAAACCCTTGGCAGTAGCCACTCCGATTCGTAAACCCGTAAAACTTCCCGGCCCCGCCGTCACCCCGATACCCGCCAGTTCATCCTGGGTGCGATCGTTCTCAACCAACATTTCCTGCACGACCTTCAACAGGGCATCGGCGTAGCTGCCCATCACATTCAAGGGACGGTATTGCAAAAGCTGACCGTCTTCAGCCAGGGCAAAACGGCCCCAGGGAGTTGCAGTGTCGAAAGCCAATGTGAGCAAAACCTACTCCAGGGTTGCGGAAGAAGATGCAGAAAAATCAGTGAACAGCCGAATCCATGGCTCTGGAATTTCGGGCACGCCACGCAAATGCCAAATCCGTTCTTCAGGTGTTTCGCCCGGCAAAGCCAACAACTCCACCCGCGGTTCAGCCGGCCCCAGCGCGTGCAGGATGGGCTCGGGCCATTCGATCAAGGCCACAGCCCGTCCACTGAACACCTCATCCAAAATATCGGGCACTCCTATATCATCCAGAATATGATCCGGCTCCACTCTAAAAAAATCCAGATGATGAACCACCCAAGGTGCGCCGCTGTAGGTGTTGACCAAGGTAAAAGTGGGTGAAACAACTTCCTCGATCACCTTCAGACCGGAGCAAAGACCCTGACTGAAACAGGTCTTCCCCGCACCCAGGGGACCGTAAAGCAGGATAATCTCGCCCCCCTTCAACAACCCGGCCACCGATCGTCCCAAAGCCAGGGTTTGTTCCGGGCTGCTGACATTCAGCGTGAGCGAAAAATCGCCGGATGCGGGTATTTCCTGATCGTGCAACATGGTCCGCTACCTCGGTCGCAGCACAACGAAAGGACAAATCATCTCTTCCAGACTGATGCCGCCATGCTGAAAACTGTCCCTGTAAAGCCGCTCGTATTCGTGAAAATTGGTCGGGTAAACGAGGTAGAAATTCTCCGATGTGATGGCGTAGTTCTCAATGGTCGATTCGGCGGGCAGGCGGTAATCCTTGGGGTTTTTCATGAGCAGGATGCGTTCGTCTTCGGTGCCCAGATTGTCGCCGAACTTGTAGCGCACATTGCTGCTGGTATCGCGGTTGCCACGGATTTGCATGCTGCGCCGACACATCATGGAGCCGTGATCCGTCGTTATGACAACCGTGCAATCACGCCGAGCCAGGCTTTTCATGATGTTGAACAAATTGGAATGTTCAAACCAGGTGCGCATGAGGGTGCGGAAGGCCGCTTCATCCGGAGCCAGCTCCTTGAGAATGCGATTCTGGCTGCGACCGTGGGCCATGATGTCCAAGAAGTTGTAAACAGCGGCAACAAGACGTGTATCACCCAAGCTGCCGAGGTTGCGGTGCAAAGGATCAATACTGCGTTCGTCGGCAATTTTAAAATACTGGCAACTGCCGGCCGCCGCACTGCCCACCCGTTTCAGGAGTTCATTAAGAAGCTCACCTTCGAAAGCGTTGCGACTGCCTTCGTGACCGCCATGGCGCCAGAAACCAGGGTACCCCTCGGCAATGTCCAAAGGATACAAGCCGGCAAAAAGGGCGTTGCGAGCATAAGGCGTGGCCGAGGGCAGCATGGACCAGTAGTGTTTGCGGTCCATATGAAAATATGGTTCCAGCAGGGGTTCGATCATGCGCATCTGGTCCATGCGCATGCAGTCGATGGTGATCCAGAAAACCTGGCGACTGCGCTGGATCTCCGGTTCGATCAATTTTTCAAAAACCCGCGGACTGAACAGGGGCACATCTTCGCTCACCTGTTCCGGATCAGTGTGTATCCAATGTTGGTAGTTCTCTCGGACGAATTTGCCGAACGCCAGGTTGGCGGCTGACAATTGCTCGCCCTGGGTTTCCAGCAAGCCGTGATCGCTGTATTGGAAAAGGTCCAAACCCCAGGTAACCAGGTCGTTGTAAATACCCTCCCAGTGTTCGGGACTTTTGGCCTCGGCAATGCGATCGGTCACGGCCATGAAATTGCTCATGTAGTCACGGGTGATTTCTTCACCGGCAAGCTTGCGCGCCTCCACCTGCCGCTTCAGAGTCGACAAAACCTGAATGGGGCTCACCGGCTTGACCAGGTAGTCGTCAATGCGCTTGCCGATGGCTCGGGTCATCAGGTCTTCGGCCTCACTCTTGGTGATCATGATCACCGGAATGTTGTGATCAATCTTGCGGATCCCTTCGAGGGTTTCCAGACCGCCCATGCCGGGCATCATCTCGTCCAACAGAATGGCGTGGAAGTTTTTCTCCTTGAGCACGGCCAGGGCGTCCATACCGTTTGTCACCCCTTCAACTTCGTAACCCCTTTCGCCCAGGTACATGGAATGGGCGCGCAATTCTTCAATATGGTCATCAATCCACAGTATTTTATAAGCCAAGATGGACTCCTTTATTTACGATTCCTGAGCCGGTTGGTGGTTCAGGCTTTCGGCCCGGCAGGGGGCAATACCACCTGAAATGTTGTGCCATGACTGCTGGTGGTTTGGACACTGATGCGGCCTCGATGGTAATCGGTAACAATCCGCTTGACCAGCGCCAGTCCCATGCCCCAACCACGCTTCTTGGTGGTGAATCCCGGTTCAAATATTTTGTTCCCCACCCGGGCAGGAATTCCCCTGCCGGTGTCTGAAACCAGGATTTGCAAACCTCCACCTTCGTGATCATCCACCCGCACGGTGATGGTACCCTTACCGTCGATCAGAGCATCGATGCCATTTTTGATGAGGTTCTCCAAAACCCAGCCCAAAAGATCCCGATTAAAGCGCACAGGCACAGTGCCGCGGCCATCACGCCGCAACTGCACCCGCCCGCCGAGATGGGGCAATCGCTTTTGATAATATTCCACCGACTCGTCGACCAGCTCGTTCAGGTCCAGGTCGTGAAGTTTGGGCAGGGAGCCGATTTGACTGAAACGAGCAGAAATCATGCTCAGACGATCCACATCCCGGTTCAGTTCGACCATCACCTCCTGACTCTTACCGACCTTTTCTTCCAGCAGGGCAAGCCACCCCATGATCGAGGTCAGGGGTGTGCCCAGCTGATGAGCGGTTTCTTTAGCCATGCCCGCAAAGAGAGCCTGCTGCTGAGCATCCTTTTTACTTTGCAGGGCCCATACAATGAGGAGAAAGAACAAGGCCATGACCATCAACTCAAGATAGGGCATGATACGCAGGCGCTGGCTCAGGGCTGAACGGCCATAGTGCAGGGTTCCAATCCGAACTCCATCGTCATCAACAATGGCAAAGGGTTCCTGGGCCTGGTCGTAAGCTTCGGCCAGGGAAAGGATTTCAATAATCACCGGATTGGTGGTGGAATTGACGTTCTCTTTTTGGAGTATTTGGTAATCCGGCAGGGGAATGCCGATCACCTGGGTGTTCCACATCACCGGACGCCCTGAATTGTCGGTCATGATGATGGGAACTTCGTTTTCGTTGATGATCTCAATAATCGGCAAGACATCTTCAAGGTTCTGGGCTGTGAATAGCCGACTGGCCACTCCGGATAAAAGCTGGGTGGTTAGAAAACTCTGCCGCTCGACACTTTTGGAAACCTGGATGGTGAACATTGTGGTTGCCACCACGATGCTCAAACTGCCAACCAACAGGTAGATGTTGAAAACGTACCGTTTGCGCAGCAAGGGAAGGCCGGTTTGCCAGATCCTGTTGAACATCTACTGAATGAACTCCGCTCCGCCCATGTAGGGCACAAGAACTTCGGGGATGCGGATGCGGCCATCGGCAGTCTGGTAATTTTCCATGATCGCCACCATGATCCGGGGCAGGGCCAATCCCGAACCGTTGATGGTGTGCACAAACCCCTTGCGCCCTTCGCCCTTGAAGCGGATGCCGGCGCGCCTAGCCTGGAAATCCATGAATATGCTGCAGGAGGAGACTTCCAGCCAAGTTTTCACCCCTGCGGAATATACTTCCAGATCGTAGCACTTGCTGGCGGCAAAACTCAGGTCTCCGGTGGCCAAAGAGACCACCCGGTAGGGCAGGTTCAGCTTTTGCAGCAATTCTTCGGCGTTGGCGGTAAGGCTTTCCAGTTCATCCCATGATGTCTCAGGGTCCACGAATTTGACCATCTCAACTTTGAGGAACTGGTGCATACGAATCAAACCACGGGTATCGCGACCAGCGGCTCCTGCTTCGCGACGGAAACAGGGGGATACGGCCGTGTATTTCAGGGGCAGGTAGGCCAGATCCAGGGTTTCTTTCATGTGAATGTTGGTGATGGTCACTTCGGCGGTTGGTATAAGAAAGAGGTCATCCACCGTGGTCACGTACATATCATCTTCCAGTTTGGGAAGCTGACCGGTGCCCGTCATGGCCTGGCGATTGGCCAGGTAGGGGATGTTGAATTCGGTGTATCCCTGCTCCAGATGCACATCCAGGAACCAGTTTATCAAGGCTCTTTCAAGACGGGCCGCCCCGCCCGAAAGCACTGAAAATCCACTGCCACTCATGCGGCTGGCACGCTCGGTGTGGAAAATCCCCAGGTCCTTGCCAATTTCCCAATGGGGAAGAACATCAAAATCCGGATCCACCGGATCGCCCCAGGTGCGCACGGTCTCGTTGTTTTCTTCTCCACCTTCGGGGGCACTCTCATGGGGGATGTTGGGGATGCGCAAATACAGAAATTCAACCTCATCTTCCAGCTCCGAAGCTTTGGCTTTCAGACCCTTGATCCGGCTGGAGACCTCCTTCATGGCAGCGATGGCACCGGCGGCATCTTCACCGGCTTTTTTCTTTTCACTGATGGCCTTGTTGGCCTTGTTGGCTTCCGCCTGAAGGGATTCCATTTCCTGCAAAGCAGCCCGTCGCTCGGTGTCCTTGGCATAATAGGCACCAATATCCACGGACTCGTTTTTAAGGGCCACAGCCCGGGTGACAAGTTCCTGGTTTTCGCGGAGATATTTTCGATCCAGCAAGACAAAACCCCTTTGCGGGAAGATCAGCAGAAAAAACTGCAGGAATGATTCCAACATACTGGATAATATTTGCGGGCAAATTACGATCTGAATCAGCCCCCAATGGACAAACCAACGCGCAGAGACTGGTGATTTGGATTTGCATTCCGGTCCCTTGCCTGTTAGAAGATTAGTAGCAAACGGCCTGCAACGGCAAGGACAATCACCCCAAACCACCTTCGGGGACCGAAATGAACCGTGATATTCTGATTGAGTACCTGCGAGACCTGCCCGCCAATCGGCGCGTGATTACAGCCCTGGACGTGCCGGGACCAAAGCAGGCACTTGACCTGGCCGAGCGACTGGGCACTGGAGGCGGCTTCGTGAAGGTAGGCCTGGAACTCTTTTCGGCAGCCGGACCCGAGGTTGTGCGTCAGCTGCGAAAAATGGACCGCAACGTCTTTTTAGACCTGAAATACCACGACATCCCCAACACCGTGGCATCGGCTGCCCGCCGAGCCGCCGCCCTTGGGGCCAGCCTCTGTACAATGCACGCCTCGGCTGGACGCAACGCCATCGCTGCCGCCGCCGAAGCCTTGGCCACTGCCGAACTTCCCCCTGGCGCCGTCCGGCCCGCCTTGTTGGCGGTCACTGTTCTGACCAGCTTGTCGGAAGAGGAGATCAGCGAGGTGCGTCCAAGCAGCGACAATCTTCAGCAGAGTGTGCAGCGTCTGGCCCGTTTGGCCTGGGATTGTGGTTGCGACGGCCTTGTCTGCAGTGCCGCCGACCTGCCCCGCCTACGTGAAGCCGTTGGTCCGGCTCCTTTGGTGATCACTCCGGGAATCCGCATGGCCGGCACTGCCACTGACGACCAACACCGGGTCACCACCCCACGCATGGCCGTGAACGCCGGTGCAGATTTTCTGGTGGTGGGTCGTCCCATCACCCAGGCCGATGATCCGGCCGCCGCCTTGGCGGCCATTGCCAAAGACATGGAATAAAGGAGGAATTGCGGCATGACCGAAGAAAAAGTCTTGACCCTGATGAAAGAACTCGGCGCCCTGCACACGGGCCATTTTCTGCTCAGCAGCGGCCTGCACAGCAATCGCTATTTTCAGTGCGCACGCATCTTGCAGTTTCCCGAACTGGCCCGCGAGCTGGGTGCGGCCATGGCCGGATTCTTCAACGAAACACCCTGCGATCTGGTGGTCAGCCCCGCCATGGGCGGCATCCTGATTGGTCACGAGGTGGCCCGCGCAGCCGGCAGGAGATTTGTCTTCACCGAACGGGTGGACGGTGTGATGAGCATCCGGCGCGGATTCACCCTGGAAGAAGGCGAAAAAGTCATCATCGCCGAAGATGTTGTCACCCGGGGCACCAGTGTCCTTGAAGTGATCAAGTGTGTGGAAGGCGCCGGTGGAAAAGTTGTAGGCGTATGCAGCATCATCGACCGCACCGGTGGCGACGCCGGTTTGCCCCTGCCCCTGAACTCCCTGGCCCGGGTCCAGGTCAAAACCTGGAAACCTGAAGAGTGTCCCTTGTGCCAGGAAGGGCTTGAAGTTGTCAAACCCGGCAGCCGGGGCAACTGATCGCTCATGATTTTTGCCAATCAGCCGGGCATGAATGCAGAGCCATCCCACTCGTCGCTAAATCGACGAAGCAGGTTGACTGAAATTGGGGGAGGCCTGTTGGTCGCCTTGCTTTTTATTGCCGTCTGGAGTCAGTTCAACCCTGCTCGACCCCACATGGAAACCAGCGACTTGTTCACCCATCTTTCGGTTGCACGACACTTGTTACAGGGAGATGGTTTTGTCACCGACATCACTTATCCCCTGTCCTTTGCTTTTGATTTTGCCCAGGAGTTGCCCCAGCCCCTGATTCACCGCAGCCCCGGATTCGCCCTGTTGCTCACCGCTGCGGTGGCACCCTCACCAGATGATCCAACCCTGGTGGTGACCCATGTTCGGTGGTTGCAGATGATCTTCCTCGGTTTTCTGGCCGGCATCGGCGCCATGGCATTTTTCCGGCGCGGAACCCCCCTGGCCGGCGGTGCATGGCTGGTTTTGCTCGGCATGAGCCCATTGTTGGGCTTTGCCGTGGATTGGGCCTTTGTGGAACTTCCGGCGGGCCCGTTGCTGTTGGTGATTTGGCTACGGCACCGGGATATTTCCAAATCGGGCCCTGGCTGGATCGATGGAATATTGGTGGGGTTTTTGGCCCTGTTGCGTTGGGACCTGGTCTGGCTGCCGTTGCTTTGGTGGTTTTGGGGACGCCAGGAGTTGAGGGTTGTTGCCGCCAGGGGTCCTTCGGGCTCCATTGTCCCGCTTTGGAATCGAAGACTGCTGCTGGCCCTATTAATGGTGGTGGTGGTCAATCTGCCCTGGGCAGTGCGCAACGTGCGCCTGACCGGCAGCCCATTTTTCACCCTGCAGGGACAGGCCGAGTTGGCCAAGGACACCCGCACCTGGCCGGGGTATTCCGTCTACCAGCAGCTCAAGCCACAGCCGGTGAGCAAAGTTTTGGCAGAAAATGCGAGGCCCTTGTTGCGCAAATTTGTGCGGGGCTTGAAGTTTTATTTCCGGGATTTAGGTCGCTTGTTCCCCTGGGCCGGCCTGGTGATTATGGCACTGGCCCTCATGGTTTATCTGCGAGGCTGCATCGATAAACCCCCCAGCCCTTTTCCACCCGAGGCCAAGCACCCCATGAGCATTGTTCCGGCCTTGTCGCCTCTTGGACCCCTGGCTGTTACCGGTTTGACCCTGATTTTAATGATCATTCAATATTCATTTTTTGATCACAGTCTGCGGCACCTGTTGGTCATGTACCCTGTTGTGGGCTGGGAGTTGTCGGGATTGCTGGGGTCGCTGGTTGCCCGGGCCGGACGGCGGTGGAGGATAAAAACCTGGATGTTGTTGGCACCGGCCATGTTGGCGACCGTTTTGTTGGTAAAAGTTTCCCTGCAACCTTTGCCCGGCTGGGAATTCGCGGCAAGGCAGGCTGAGCAGCAGAAATCATCCCTTGAAAAACTAACACGCCAGCTGGTTTTGACCCCTGAAAGGGTTCCCTTTGTAGAAACTTCCGCCGCCCCCTGGTACGCCAACCGGCCAGCGGTTTGGGATCCAAAGAATGAAGAGACCAGGAACTTCATCCGGGAACAATTGTCCCAGCAGGATCCCGCAACACTGCGCTGAACCGGGAGTGGACCATGATTCGAAACTTTTTGATGACTTTTTTTATTGTTGTGGTGACTGCTTCAACCACCGTGGCCCAAATCGCCTCCCCCCAAGCAACTTTTGCCGACAGTCTGGTGGCCGTCGCCCTGGAACGAACCCGACACCAAGTGGTGTATGACGGTTCCTACCAGTCCCTGGCTTATCCCGGCGGTGACGTAGCTGACGATCGTGGCGTTTGCACCGATTTGATCATTCGCTGTTTCAGGGTACTGGGTGTAGACCTGCAAAAGGAAGTTCACGAGGATATGCTGAAGGATTTTCCGGCCTACCCCAATCTCTGGAACCTGAGTCGCCCGGATGCAAACATCGACCATCGGCGAGTCCCCAACCTGCAAAGGTACTTCGAGGGTCGGAATCTGGAATTGCCGATTACATCCAACCCTGCGGATTTCCAGCCAGGAGATTTGGTGACCTGGATGTTGCCGGGGAATTTGCCCCACATCGGCATTGTGGCCAAGGAAAAATCTAGGGATGGGCACCGACACCTGGTGATCCACAACATCGGCCGGGGCCCGCGACAGGAGGATTGTTTGTTGGATTTCCCCATCACCGGCCACTATCGCTACCAACGGTGATCAGTTTCAATCCATCGACTGCAATCCGATTCAATATTTCTGCAGGCGGTCCGGTTAAGGTCCAGGCTTTCAGTTTGAAGGGAACCCTGGTCCGCGATCCGGCCCCTGGCCAGCCAAATTGCTTTTGGTCAAATCGAAGTCAGAAAATTCTTCAGCATCGTCACCCGCAGCCGGCCACCCGTCTGGCGAACCGCCAATTGAACCGCCCGTCGGCTGCCCACCAAGACCACCAACCGCCGACCCCTGGTCACACCCGTGTACAACAGGTTTCGCTGCAAAAGCATATAATGCTGTGTGTGCAGGGGCATGACCACCACCGGGAATTCGCTGCCCTGGCTCTTGTGGATGCTGACGGCAAAAGAGTGCATCAACTCATCGAGTTCCGTCAAATCGTAGGCCACCTCCTGGCGGTCGAAGCGAACCATCAATTCCCCCCCCGCGGGGTCCACCTTTTCCACCACGCCGATGTCGCCGTTGAAAACATCCTTGTCGTAGTTGTTGATCGTTTGCATCACCTTGTCGCCCTCACGCCAGCAAACTCCCTGCCGAACAACCGAAGTGCCGTCGGGATTGAGGACCTCCTGCAGACGCAGATTCAGGCTCACGGTGCCCAATTCCCCACGTTTCATGGGTGTCAGCACCTGGATATCCTCGATGGGATCCACCCCCAGCCGGGCGGGCAGGCGCTCAGCCACCAGGCCGATGACCAGATCGGCAATGGCTTCAGGATCATCCCTTTCGATAAAATAAAAATCCTCCATATCCGCATCGGAACCACGGCCGCCTGGCAAAGGAGTGTGACCAGCGTTTATACGGTGGGCGTTGGTGACGATGGCGCTGTGGGCAGCCTGGCGGAAAACCTGATTCAGACGTGCCACCGGCAGGCGTCCCGAATCGATGATGTCACCCAGAACCCGACCCGGCCCCACGGAAGGCAATTGGTCCACATCACCCACCAGCAGAACCGATGCGTTTTCGGGCAGGGCCCGCACCAACTGCCAAGCCAGTATGGCATCGACCATGTAAAATTCGTCCACCACAAAAACTTCGCCGGTCAGTGGGTTCTCGCGATGATGGCGAAAACCACCGGTACCGGGATTGAAGTCGAGCACACGATGGATGGTTTTGGCCAGCAAACCCGTACTCTCGGACAGACGTCTGGCCGCCCGGCCTGTTGGGGCGCAGGCCACCACCTTTCTCCTTTTCGCCAAATGGATTTTCAGGATGGAATTCAGCAAAGTGGTCTTGCCAACACCCGGCCCACCGGTGATGACCACCAGGCGATGGGCCAGAGCCAGGAGCAACGCCTCCTTTTGACCCTCGGCCAGGGCCAATCCCGTTTCACCCTCAACCCAGGCCACTGCTTTTTCAGGATCGGCCACACCCTGGGATGCGGGCATCTGGGCCAGACGCATCAAATCCCGGGCCAGTTCCTTTTCCGCCCGATGCTGAACCTGCAAAGCCACCTGATCCGCTGCTTCAATACTCACCAGACGCCCCTGGGCCAACCCGGCAGCAATCGCCTGCGAAACCGCCTCCGACCCCACCTCCAATAATTCCACCGCCCGTTTCTGCAAATCCACACGGGCATAGCAGGTATGACCTTCCCGTGAAATCTCCTGCAACACATGTTCAACACCTGCCGCCACACGATCGTCGGAGTCCTTGGCAAAACCAAGGTTCCGGGCAATGCGGTCGGCGCTGACAAAACCAACTCCCCGCAGATCCCTGGCCAAGGCGTAAGGGTCCCCGGCCACGCACTCCATGCTCTGATTCCCATACTCCTTGAAAATGCGTGCCGCCAAACCCGTACTCACCCCGTGCCCCTGCAAAAAAACCATGATATCCCGCACCGTTTTCTGCTCGGACCAGGCAGCCAGAATTTTTTTATATCGTCCACGACCGATGCCGTCCACTTCTAAAAGGCGTTCGGGGTCATTCTCGATCACCTCAAAAACATCGGTGCCAAAAGCCTTGATGAGACGCTCGGCGAAAGCAGGGCCGATGCCCGGCACAAGGCCCGAGGCCAGGTACCGTTCCATGCCATCGATGGACGCCGGTTGGCTAATGCGAAGTTGATCGGCCTTCAGTTGCCGCCCAAACTTTGCATCCTTTACCCATACCCCCGTGGCATCGATCATGACTCCTTTATTGATCTGCGGGGCGATGCCAATCACCGTCACCAGTGCCCCCTGATTGTCCCTGATCCTCAGGACACAGAACCCCGACTCGGGGCTTTGAAAAGTCACCCGCTCTACCGTGCCGCAGACACGATGATTGTCTGAAAAAAAGTCCTTCGGCGCCTGGTCCATGTTCGACAACTCCTTTGATTCCATGATCCTGGAGGCGCCCCCCCTTGTCAACCCCGTGAAAATTCCACTTCCATACTCAAATCAATACCACTTTTTGCCTGTTTCAATTTCCGCCAAATTGTGGTATAATATGTTGAAAAGCCTCACGTTCGTGATAGAGGTTTTTCTTTTGGGATAATTTCGCAACAATATGATTGCATTTCGATGCGTTCACCCCTGAACTCGCCACGGTTTTTTGACGAAATGAGGACAAGTCCATGAAAATGTTAAAATGGATCACGCTCGGCCTTTGGACCCTGATTCTGGTTGGGAGCGCCCAAGCCGGCTTCATCACTACTGGCCTAGAAAGCCAACTGAGCACCATGCAGAACGACGACGTAGTCAAGGTTTTGGTGGTCATGAGCCAACAAGCCGACATTCGCGCTCTCGATTGGGAGTTGCATGACAGCAAAGCCTCCATGGAAGTTCGGCACCATACTGTGGTACAAACTCTGATGAACCAGTCCAAAACCAGCCAG
>JAJRZA010000032.1 GCA_024275485.1 Candidatus Krumholzibacteriota bacterium
AACTATGCAAAACCACGTTGACCGAAACCACTTAAGTTGCTGCCATGGTACACCATCAGCGGAAAAAGTCAGGATTTTCTGGACCTCATGTATCACGGATACACCACGGTCCAGAAAATCCTGACTTTTTCCACTGCTGGCACACCCTGACAGCTTTCGCCTCAACGTGGTTTTGCACAGTTGGGGTTGATATTCCTAGTAATGGAAACCACTGCCGCCAATAAACTCCCTCAGCAATGAGGTGGGAGGCACCTGACTGGCATCCACCGGCAGCAATAAACTCAGCAAATCAATCAGCGACCGGGCCAACCCGTAGTTCTTGTCGTCCGGATGCACCGCCGCCAAACGAGGTTCGGCCCACAACTTCAACACCGCCAGCTCATAGGTCAGCCCCGAATTGAAAAACAGATCGGCGTGGTTTTGGAAAGGGAAGATGTGTTTCTCTTCTCCGAGCCGAACCTTCGGCCAGCGGGCCAGGGTTTCGCTGGCGGTGTATCCTCGGAATTGGGCATCGCGCACAATGCGGCGAAACAGCCGGGTGTCGGTGGTCTTAATGTAGCTGTAATTGTCGATGTTCATGTGGCAAAGGGCTGAAACATAAATGCGAAGTTTCTTGTCATCACTGATTGCGGGAGTCAGTAGCGGATTCAGGGCGTGGATGCCTTCTACCAACAGGGGTTGTCCTTTTTCCAGGGTGGTGGCCCGGGGGCTGATGGAGCCCATGCCGGTGTGGAAGTTGTACTGGGACAATTTTACGGATTCACCAGCCATCAGGGCTTTCAAATGGTCATTAAAAAGATCCAGTTTCAGGGCATTGATGGATTCATAATCGTAGTCGCCGTCTTCATCCAGGGGCGTGGCTTCCCGATCGACGAAATAGTTGTCCAGACTCAGGGCGAAAGGCCTTAAGCCCAGCACCCGCAGCTGAACCATCAGGCGTTTGGCGCTGCTGGTTTTGCCGCTGCTGGAGGGGCCGGCCAAAAGAATAAGTCGACTCTCACCCGATATTTCCGCCACCTGGTCGGCGGCTTCCACAAAAAACCGGCTGTGCCGGGCCTCGGATATCTGAACCAAATCGCTGGTGCGGCCATCAACGATGTACTCGTTCATGTGGCCGGTGTCCTGCAATTCCTGCAGATCACTCCAGGTGGAGTATTGCCGCAGAGTGGTCAGCAGCTTGGACTGGGGCACGTAGGTGGGAATTTTTCCAGGCTCCATCTTCACATTGGTCATCAGAACAAAACCGGGATTTTCGGGCACCAGCCGGAAGGCGCGGACAAAACCGGTGGACGGCAACTGCCGACCGAAGTAAAGTTGATCAAAACCGTTCATGCGAAAGAGGGTCAGGTTGTCGCGGCGCAGATATTTGGCCGAGGTGAAGCGCTGGTGTTTACCATCGCGCTGGAGCATTTTCAGAAGGGCCCGCAGGCCGAAACGCTGGGGGGTCAGGGGCAGATCCATGGCCACCAGCTCGTGCATGCGCTCTTCCAGGGCGCGAATCTGATTCACACTCAGGGGTTCATTGCCCACCAGTCCACAATAAACGCCGCCCCCGTAGCTGAAGTCGGCCCGCAATCGGTGGTTGGGGAAAAGATCTTCAGCCGCAGCTGCCATCACAAATAGCACCGTGCGCTGGATGGTGGTCTGGGCTTCCTTGTCCTTCAGGCGGATCAACCGCACCCGCTCGTCCCCATGGATGGCTTCGTGCAGGCATGCCCGTCGCCCATTGATGGACATGATCACGATGGGATTCTGCTGACCGGGGTCAATTTGGCCTTTTTTCTGCAAATATTGCAGGATGGTGGTGCCGGGAAGGATTTTCACTGGTTGGTTGTCCAGCAGGATTTCAACCATGTCCAATTGAGTTTCCTCGTATTTTTCTGAAAACATCCCGATTCCTTTCAGGTCAGCCCTTGTTCTTATCGGCATTCTTGGTATTATGGCTGCTGGAAGGGGTGGAGGAGCTTGGTGATTCTCCTGCAACACTTCCCTTTTTAACACGAGAATCGGTGATATAAAAGCCCGAGCCTTTGAAATGAAGGCCGACGCCACCACTGATCAGGCGCTCAACCTTGCTTCGGCATTTGGGACAGCGCTGCCGTTTTGGTGCGCTCATGGGCTTGAATTCCTCGGTGATGAGGCCACAGTGGGTGCACTCATATTCATATGTCGGCATTTTAAGTGGTTCCTTCTGCCCTTTTTAATTGGGCGGCTCTTAGCCCGGTTGTTATATTCGGCAACCGGATAATATGGTGGTCAGGGCTCTGCGGCGCCAGTCGGGGGCCAAATCGATTGAATGAAACAAACAAGGAAGGTCTCTGCCATGAAGATCGCAATCAATGGGTTTGGACGCATCGGTCGCACGGTATTCCGTTTGCTGCAAGAGCGTGCTGGTGTTGAAGTGGTTGGCATCAATGACATAACCGACAACGAGGCGCTTGCCTACCTGCTGCGCCACGATACTGTCATGGGTCATTTCAAGGGCACTGCGGTCATCGAAGGCGACAACATGATCACCGACAAGGGAAGCGTGCGTATGACCGCCGTGCGCGATCCCGGCGACCTGCCCTGGAAAGAACTGGGTGTGGACTTTGTGGTGGAAGCAACGGGTGTATTCCGGGATCGGGCCTCCCTCGAGAAGCACATCGAAGCAGGAGCCCGCAAGGTTCTGCTCACAGTGCCTGCCAAGGACGAGATCGACGCCACCATCGTCCTGGGTGTGAACAACGCCGACCTTAAGGCCAGCGATCGTTTCGTCTCCAATGCTTCCTGCACCACCAATTGCCTGGCACCGTTGGCATTTGTGCTGGACAAGGAATTTGGTATTGTGAACGGTCTGATGACCACCACTCACGCCTACACCGGCGACCAACGTCTGATCGACACGCCTCACAGCGATTGGCGCCGGGCCCGGGCCGCCGCCGAGAACATCATCCCCACCACCACCGGTGCCGCCAAGGCCGTCGGCAAGGTGCTGCCCAACCTGAACGGCAAGCTTGACGGCATGGCCATGCGGGTGCCCGTGCCCTGTGGTTCGGTGGTTGATCTGGTGACCAACATGAAGACCGATGTCACCGTTGAAGGCGTCAACGCGGCTATGAAAACTGCCAGCGAGACCTATCTGAAGGGTATCATGAGCTACGCCGACGACATGGTGGTCTCATCGGATATCGTGGGCGACCCCCATAGCTCGATTTTTGATCCCGGTTGTACCAGTGTGATTGACGGTAGGGTTCTGAAAACCATCAGCTGGTACGACAACGAGTGGGGTTACTCGAACCGGGTTTGTGATCTGCTGCAAATGATGAAAGAGATCGACTAAACCAGTATTTCCGACCAAAAGTTGGAAAAATGAGGCAAAGGCGCGGTTTTTTTCCGCGCCTTTGTCTGTTTTGTGATAATTCTGTAGTATACTTATGGTTACGATAGTACCCGGATTGGCCCTTATTCTTCCTGGAGAAACCCATGCCCTCGATTGTTCGCCCGCTTCTGTCCGTGGTTGTCTTGAACCTTTTCATGACTCTCTTTGCCTTGCCAACGTTGGCCATGCTCACCACTCCATTGGCTTCGGTGCCCGAGGAGAGTCCCTTCACACACCGCTACCAAGCCCACCAACAGCGTCTGCAGGAGGCGGAAAGCAAAACCCGCCTAGTGGCCATTATGCACGAAGAAGACAAAGCCCGCACCGCCAACATGGAACTCTACAACGTGACTTTCTACGATCTGGTCATGGATCTCGATCCGGGCACCAACATTCTTGATGGCCTCACCACGATTTTGGCCCAGGTTTTGGACTCCCCGCTGGCCACCATGGATTTGAATCTGCGCAGCAACATGATTGTTCGGGGTGTCACGGTGGACGGCAACGACGTCACCTACGAACATTTGTCTCATGTTTTGACCATCACCCTCGATCGGACCTATCAGCCGGGTGAGATGGTCTCGGTTGTGGTTCAATACGACGGCAACCCGGAAAGCAATTACTTTGGTTGGGACAGCTACGGCGGCCAACCTTTGATCTGGACCTTGAGCGAACCCTATGGCGCCCGCAACTGGTGGCCCTGTAAAGATCTGAACACCGACAAGGCCGATTCGGTGGATCTGCACATCACTGTTCCGGATGATCTGATCGTGGCGAGCAACGGTTTGCTGGTTGCTGAGACGGTTCCTGCGCCGGGCAAGAAGACCTTTCATTGGGAAGAGCGTTATCCGATCGTCACCTACTTGGTCTCCTTGGCCATTCATCCTTTTGCCACCTTCAGCAACACCTACACCGGGCTCGACGGCATCACCACCATGCCGGTGGATTATTACGTCATCCCCGACTATCTCAGTGAAGCCCAGACTTCCTACCCGGTGACCGTCGATATGCTTGAAGCCTTCGCCGGAGGGTTCGGCGAGTATCCCTTCATCAACGAAAAATACGGCCATGCCCATTTTCCCTGGGGCGGCGGCATGGAGCACCAAACCCTGACCAGCCTGGCCTATTATGCTTATTCGCAACACCTCATCAGCCATGAATTGGGTCATATGTGGTTCGGTGACATGATCACCTGTGCCGATTTCCATCACATCTGGCTTAACGAGGGTTTTGCCACCTGGACCGAAGCCTACTGGCGCGAGATCAACGAAGGCACCTCGGCTTACCGCGAGGAAATGAACAACGCTGCCTATTATGGCGATGGCACCATCTACGTGGAAAATCCCGACAACTTCTGGGAAATTTTCGATGGCAACCTGTCCTACAACAAGGCCAGCTGGATTCCTCATATGCTGCGTGGCATGATGGGTGATACGATCTTCTTTGAATGTCTGCTGGCCTATCTCGATACCTATGGTTACGACAGCGCCACCACCGAGCAGTTCCGCGATGTTTTCGAAGAGGTCAGCGGTTGGGAGCTGGACCAGTTCTTCCAGCAGTGGATCTACGGACCCGGTCATCCTCAATACCTTGTCAACTGGAGTTCATCCTCGGTTGATGGGGGAACCCTGATTCAGGTCCGTATCGAGCAGACTCAGGCCGCTCCCGTCTTTGAAATGTCATTGCAGCTGGAAATCACCCAGATGTTCGGCAACCAGATCAAGATTCTGGAAAATGACCAGCGGGTTCAATATTACAGTTTCCTGGTCAACGGCCAGGTCGACGGGGTTGTTTTGGATCCCAGTGACTGGGTTCTTTGCCAGATCAATTATGGCGGAACCAGTGATGTGCCGGTGGCCGGTGCCGCAAGAGCTCGCCTGCTGGCCAATGTGCCCAACCCGTTCAACCCCAGCACCACCATCAACTATGAACTTCCCACGGATGCGCAGGTGCGGATTTCAGTGTATGATCTCTCCGGTCGTCTGGTGCGAATTCTGGAAGACGGCTCCCGGACTGCGGGCCTGCACTCTGTGCAGTGGGATGGTCGCAACGCCCAGGGGTCGCCCCAGGCTTCGGGCATGTACTTTGTACGCCTGAACACCGGTGAAACCACCGGTATTCGAAAGATTACGCTGGTCCAATAACCGGCGGAGGGTTATGCGGAACCTCTTGGGTGCCTCGTTTCTGTGGGCTTTTTCCTTTGGTCTGATCAAGGGTAAAATGGGCGGATTGGATCCTGTTGAAGTGGCGGCCGGCCGTTTGTTGCTGGCCGCTCTTGTTTTTTCCCCTTTTATCCTGAAATCCAGGCAGGGGATGATCAAGCACGGACAGGTTCTGCTGCTGGGCGCCTTCCAATTCGGCGTCATGTACTGGTTGTACATTGCTTCCTATCAATTCCTACCTGCTTGGCTGGTGGCTTTGTTCACCGTATTTACTCCTCTTTATGTGGTTCTGATTTCCGATCTGTTGGCTCGCAGATGGCGCTGGCGCAATGGATTGGCAGCCATGACAGCTGTTTTGGGCGCCCTGTTGGTGGTGGCGCGGGGATTGCCCCAGGATGCATCCTGGCAGGGAGTCCTCCTTCTCCAGGTGGCCAACCTCTGCTTTGCCGGGGGTCAGGTTTTGTATCCGAGATTGAAAAGGGAATCCGGCGTCAAGGATGTGGTGATGGTGGGCTGGATGTATTGGGGAGCCGTCCTGGTAACCGGGCTTGTCGTCCTGGTGGGCGGCGGTGTGGACCTTGAATCCTGGACTCCCTCGGCCGGCTGGACCCTGCTCTACCTGGGCCTGGTCCCCACCGCGCTGGGTTTCTATTGGTGGAATCGAGGCGCGGCCATGGTCAAGGCAGGATGGTTGGCGGTGGCCAACAATTTGAAGATTCCCCTGGCGGTGGTGGTGTCCTGGCTGGTCTTCGGGGAAGATGCCGACCGGCTGCGGGCTTCCCTGGGGTTGCTGATTGTGGTTGCCAGCCTCTTTTTGGCTGACCATAAGAATACAAAGAAATTGGTTCAGTCCGGGGTGTCTGGTGCCGATGAAAATGACAATAGGTAACCAAAAACTTTCCTGGGGGGGTTGAGTTGAAGACTTTGGAGTTCGTGGATGCCCTGAAAACAGGTGTGGAACATATCGACAATCAACACGAATCCCTGTTGGATATGATCAACATACTGATTGAAGCCAGGGACCAGGAGAGTTCGCCCGAGACCATCTCCCTGGTGCTTAGCGAGATGGGAAAGTACGTTTTTGTGCATTTTCGGGATGAAGAAAAGTTCATGAAGGATAATGATTTTGCCGGCCTGGAAGAACACCGCCAGAGCCATGAAATTTTTGAGGCCATGGTTTTGGAGTTTTCCAATATGTTCAACCAGGGCCGCACCGACCTGCTGGACGACCTGTTGAAATTTCTCAGCAACTGGCTGGTTTCCCACATTCAGGGTGAAGACCGCAGCATGGTGCATGAAGTTCTGGCCAACCGGAATTAGTCTTTTCAGGGTGAAGAATAATCACCGCCGGATTACCCGGTGGCGGTTATATTTGTGGGATTTTTGAACTACATCCCCAACGTTTTATGCAAAAACGCATACCGATCAGCCACTTCTTCGATAACCATGGCCGTAGGCTTGCCCGCCCCGTGACCTGCCTTGGTCTGAATGCGAATCATCACCGGCAGGTTGCCTCCCTGGCAGGCCTGCAGCCGAGCTGCATATTTGAAGCTGTGTCCAGGAACCACCCGATCATCGTGGTCGGCGGTGGTGACCATGATGGATGGATATTCGGTGCCTTCCCTCAGGTTGTGCAAAGGACTGTAGGCGAACAATATGGGGAACATGTCGGCGTCTTCGCTGCTGCCGTAATCACTGGTCCAGGCCCAGCCGATGGTGAAGTTCTGGAAGCGCAGCATGTCCATTACGCCCACTGCGGGGATGGCTGCGGCAAATAGTTCCGGCCGCTGGTTGACCACCGCGCCCACAAGGGTTCCCCCGTTGCTACCGCCGAATACGGCCAGTTTGTTGGGACTGCTGTAACCCTCGGTGATGAGGTACTCCGCCGCGGAGATGAAATCATCAAATACGTTCTGCTTGTTCTTCAGCATGCCACCCTGATGCCATTCTTCTCCGTACTCACCACCACCGCGCAGGTTGGCCACGGCGTAAACTCCACCCTCTTCTATCCAGGGCAGGATAGATATGGAAAAGCGGGGATTCAGGCTGATGTTGAATCCGCCGTACCCGTACAGAATTGTTGGGTTGTCCCCGTTCAACTTGAGGCCCTTTTTGTGCACCAGGAACATGGGGATGCGGGTGCCGTCCTTGCTGGTGTAGAATACGCGCTCGGTTTCGTAACCGGAAAAATCGAAATCGATTTCGGGACGGCGGAAGAGAGTGCTCTTGCCGGTGGTGAAATCGTGATGGTAGATATCATTGGGATTCAGATAGCTGTTGAATGCGTAGTACGTTTCGGTATCGGACGATTGGCCGACGAATCCGCTGCTGCTGCCGAGGCCCGGCAGGGCAATTTCGCCTTTGGGCTGACCGTCGAAACCAAAGACTTTGACCTCGTTCACCACATCGTGCATGTAGGTGACGACGAAGCTGCTGTTCAGAACCGCCACGCCGTCCATGGGATCTTCGCTTTCGGCGATGATGGTTTTCCACCCACTGCGTGCCGGATGGCTGATGTCGATGGCGATGATTCGCTCCCTGGGTGCTTCGAGATTGGTCTTGAAGTAAAAGAGACCACCGTCGTTGTGCAGGAAGTTGTAGGCGGCGTCGTAATCGTCGAGCAGGGTGACCACCTCCGCGCCAGCGGTTTGCAGGTCGAGATAAAAGAGACGGTTATTGCGACTGGTGCCCTGCCAAACGGAAATGATCAGGAAGCGGCCGTCCTCGCTCACTTCGCCCTGGAAACCCCATTCCTTTTGGTCGGGACGCTCGAAAACCAGTTTGTCCTGGCTTTGGTCCGTACCACGTTGGTGATAGTAGAGTTTCTGGAAATAGTTGCTGCCTTCGAATGTTTCTCCCTCAGCGGGCACATCGTAGCGGCTGTAATAAAAACCCTGGGCTTTGTGATCCCAGGCGGCACCGCTGAATTTGCTCCATTCAACCTTGTCGTCCAGATCCTTGCAGGTGGCTATGTCGCGC
This sequence comes from Candidatus Krumholzibacteriota bacterium, assembly GCA_024275485.1. GTDB lineage: Bacteria > Krumholzibacteriota > Krumholzibacteriia > LZORAL124-64-63 > LZORAL124-64-63 > LZORAL124-64-63. The sequence continues at coordinate 8,503 of JAJRZA010000032.1, forward strand.
ACGTACCAGGTGCGCCAGTCCGATCCGCTGACGCTGGTGGACCAGGCCAACCACCGACCATCCCTGCTGATGCTGAATCCTCCCAGGGCGACGGTGCCGTCATCACTCAGGGTGTTGGGGTCCAGCAGTACGCGGGCCTCGCTGCCCGCATCATCCTGGACAAAAAGAACCGACTGGTTTTGCAACCCGTCGTTTTTGAAGTAGAAGGTGCGACCACCTTTTTTGAATGGAGTGCCGTAGCGGGTGTAGTCCCAGATTTTGGTCAGACGATCTTGGAAGGTTGACCGCTGGGGAATGCCCTTGAGGAAGCCGAAGGTGACCTTGTTCTGGGCTTCAACCCAGGCGTGGGTTTCGTCGGAATCCACATCTTCGAGCCAGCGGTAGGGATCGGACACCTCGGTGCCATGGTAGTCGTCTTTCTGGTCGACGGTTTTGGAGGCGGGATAGATAAGTTTTTCCATGGTGATGTGTTCCCGGATCAGGCTGGGGGTCACTTGGTTTTCAGGGGAATCGCCGCACCCGACCAACACTAAGGTGGCCAGCAGGGCGAGAGCCAGGGGGCGGAAGGTGATGGGCATGGGGTCTCCTTGGATCTGGATTTTGAATTTGGGGCAGCAGAAAGATAGGAAAAAGTTGAGTGGTTGTCAGTTTCTCGCTCCAGGCTGTATAATAACCGAGTAACCATCTCCACCTGGTCACCAGGGAAAGTCGCCCATGAATCTGCGAATCATCTACGAGGACAATCATCTGCTGGTGGTGGACAAGCCGGCCGGGCTGCTGGCCCAGGGTGATCATTCCGGGGATGAATCCTTGAATGATGTGGCAAAAGACTATCTTCGTGAGAAATACGAGAAACCAGGCAACGTCTACCTGGGTTTGGTGCATCGGCTGGATCGCAATGTTTCCGGGGTGGTGGTTTTGGCCCGAACCAGCAAGGCTGCGTCCCGCTTGTCGGCGGCTTTTCGGGATAAAAAAGTAAAAAAAACCTATCAGGCCGTGGTGACCGGGAATCTCCCCGATCGGGAAGGCGATCTGAAAGCCTGGCTAGGGGCCAAAGGTGACGGCCGTGGAATCACCCGGGCTGAAAACAAAACTTTTGACGATGCCAGGGAAAGTTTGTTGCGTTACAGAGTGCTCGCTGTCGAGGGGGATTGCTCGCTTCTGGAAATTTTACCCGTAACGGGCCGGCGCCACCAAATCCGGGCTCAACTGGCGTTGGTTGGTTGTCCCCTGCTGGGGGACGTCAAATATGGCTCGGCGAAACGTTTGCCCGACCATCGTATCGCCCTGCATGCCGTCAAATTGGAATTCAATCACCCGGTGGGCGCTGAGCCCGTTTGCTATGAAGTTCTTGTTCCCGAGGATTTTCCCTGGCCGGCCCAGGTCAGATCCATAGAAAGGAATCCTACGAGATGAAAATGCGCATAACCCTGATTGGCCTGGTCATGCTGATGGCGCTGCCAAACCTTATCTTGGCCGAATCAGGTGAGGACAAGAAGGACAAACTGCCCAAGGTCCCCTGGCAGAGTTACCATGCCGCCTTGGCCACGGGTAAGGCCGAGTCCAAACCCATCCTGCTTCACTTCACGGCCGTCTGGTGCCAGTGGTGCAAAAAGATGAAGCGCGAGACCTACGCCGATATGAAGGTGGCCAGCTATCTGCAGGAAAACTTCGCCACAGGCTGGGTCGATACGGAGCAGTACCGGGCTTTGGCCAAGAAGTACAGTGTGAACAGCTTGCCGACGTTGTGGTTTTTGAATGCCGAGGGAATAAGCATGACCAGGATTGATGGTTTTCTAGGGCCCGAGAAAATGATGTTGGTGTTGGAGTTTATCAATACCAAAGCCTACGAATCCTGGGACTATCAGGACTGGAAAGAAAACAAACTCCGAAAATGAGTGAAATCAACGTCACCATTGTTGGGGGAGGAATTGTTGGTTGCGCCATTGCCGCCGTCTGCGGACGACTGGGGCTTTCGGCGGTGCTGATCGAAAAAGAGGCCGGACTGGGCCGGGTCACCACCAGCCGCAACAGCGAAGTCAGTCATGGCGGAATGTACTATCCAACGGGCTCTCTGAAGGCCCGTTTTTGTGTGCAGGGGCGACACCTTTTAAAAGACTTCTGCGCCTGCGCGGGGGTTGGTTATGAAGAGTGCGGAAAGCTGATTGTTGCGGTGCGGGATGATGAGATTTCCCAGCTGGAAAGCCTGCTGGCCCTGGGGCGGGCCAATGCTGTGGAAGATCTTGAAATACTCGATGCTGCCCAGATTGCCCAACTGGAGCCTGAGATTCAGGCGGTGGCGGCGTTGTGGTCTCCCCGCACCGGAATCGTGGATGCCGAGGGAGCGGCCAAGGCCTTGGCCAGGTCAGGCGCCGAAGCGGGAGTCCAGGTCATGACTTCTTCGGTAGTCGACAGTCTGGAACGCCTTGACGGTGCCTGGCGCGTGGGAGTGCTCCCGGCCGGGGAGGGACGACGTGAAGGCTGGGCTCACGTGTCCGATTTTGTGGTCAATGCCGCCGGCCTCACCGCCGATGATGTGGCAGCCATGGCCGGTGTGGATGTTCAGGCCCGCCGGTGGCGGTTGTCCTGGGTCAAGGGGAACTACTTTCGCATCAATCCCAAACATTCCGGGCGCATCAACAGATTGGTTTATCCGGTGCCACCGCAGGACCATTCCAGCCTCGGCGTGCATTTGTGTTTGGATCTGGCCGGCCAATTGCGTTTGGGGCCCGATGTGGAAATACCTGATTTGGACAGTGGTTTGCCGGACAAAGGTCTCGAACCGGAACGCCAGTTGTCGTACCATGTTGATCCGAACCGTGCTGGGAGCTTCTTCAGGGGTGCCCATCGTTTTTTGCCCTGGTTGAAAGTTGCCGATCTGTCGCCCGATATGAGCGGCTATCGTCCCAAATTTGACGGTCGGGGTTTTCGGGATTTTGTCGTGGTGCGGGAGGACTCGCCCCTGGAAGGATTGATCAACCTGGTTGGAATCGATTCGCCGGGTCTGACCAGTGCTGCGGCCTTGGCCGAGCATGTGGGGAAAATGTTGACTGACCGGGAAAATATCAACTGAGAAACGGGGCTCCCGAGTGCTGATTGTTTTGGCCCTGTCCGCAGTTTGCGCCTTGCTGGTCATGCCGGCCCTTGGCAGGCGCCGCACTGCGGCGAGACCCTTGTTCAAGGGAACAGGGGGACATTGGAAAAAAAACTACGGTCGCCGGGCTTTTCTCAAGCTGGGCATCGCCTTGTTGGGAGTCGGCATCCTGGCCTATTCGGGAGCTGATGAAGCCATCGAAGGTCTGCATTCGGGCTCCATCCGCAACAGGTCGAGCGACAATCTGGCCAACGTTTTCAAATTTGGTGGAGAGCGTTTTTGGTTTGGCAACTGGGCCTTGGTGGGTGTCCTGGATGCCTGGGTGCGCAGCAACGCTTTCAGCCGCTGGGGCCGGGCCAATTTTGAGGCCATGGTGGTTGGATTGCCGGTGTTATGGACCCTGCAACGTGGCCTTGGTGCCAATCGGCCTTCGTCTGATGGGGGCAACCCGCGTTGGCGCCCCTTGAACGCCGCGAATTCGGCTTCCGGTCACGCCTTCATCGCCGCAGTGCCCTGGCTGACCCTGGCCAGAAGACACAATCTGGTGCCGGTGCGCCGGGTTGCCCGCCTGGCTTCGGTCCTGACCGGTTGGTCCCGGCTCAATGATCGAAAACATTACCTGTCCCAGATCATTCTGGGTTGGACCATAGCCTGGAACGCTGTCTCGGCCGTGGCCGATGGTGAACTGGAAAAATTGCCGCCCGTCGTCATGCCTGCCCATTCAGATGAGGATTGAAGACATCATGAACATTCGCAAAACCTCTGCCGCTGTTTTCTCAATGATGTTGGCTTTATCCTTTGCCGGCACTGTATTGGCGGGTGGTATCGGTGGAGTTCCCGCAGTGCAGGTCCAAACCCTGTACCAGGTCCAACTGACGTCATTTCCCGCCCTGGATACCTCCCGTTTGGCCGCCGAAGACATCATTGGGGATGACGAGGGTCTTCCCTATCGTTTCGCCGTGGCCCAGGATGTTTTCCTTACTCCGGAAAACAGCGGAACCTGGGAAGCCATGACTGATGGCCGACTTTTGTGGCGACATCGTTTTGCCTGCCCTGGAGTTCTTTCCCTCAACTTGGGTTTCACCGGCTACCGCCTGCCCCGGAGCGCCACCCTGTTGGTTTATGCCGCCGATGGATCAGGCCCGGTTTTTCGTTTCGACGCCGATGACAACCGATCCAGCGGTCAATTGTGGACACCGATTCTGCTGACCAGTGAGTTGGTCATCGAATTGGAGGTCGCCGCATCGGAGCGCCAGAATTTGCGGTTGGAATTGGGGCGGGTAAGTTGCGGCTACCGTGGCTTTGGGGCAGACATTGCAGACAAAAGTGGAGATTGTAATATTGACGTGATCTGTGCCCAGGGCGACGACTGGCGTGACGACATTGCCAGCATTGGCATGTACACAATCAGCGGCATCAGAAGGTGCTCAGGAGTTTTGATCAACAATACCGCCCAGGACCGGCGGCCACTGTTCTTGACCGCCAACCATTGTTCAGTCGACGCGAGCAATGTGGCCCAGATGGTGGTTTATTGGAATTACGAAAGTCCGAGCTGTGGTGAGCATGGTGGCGGCACCTTGACCCAGTTCAACCATGGCAGTGCCTTGTTGTCTGCCAGCGCCACTTCTGATTTCAAACTAGTGGAACTGGATGAAAGCCCTGATCCAGTTTTTGGGGTGACCTATGCCGGTTGGGATCGCTCCGACAGCGTACCCGGCAGCGCCGTGGCTATTCATCATCCATCAACCGATGAAAAGAGCATCAGCTTCGAAAACGATCCCTTGACCATCACCACTTACCTAGAGAACCCGGTCCCGGGCAACAGCACCCATCTGCGGGTAATCGATTGGGATGAAGGCACCACCGAGCCCGGTTCCAGTGGTTCGCCCCTTTTCAATGCCGACCACCGAATCGTCGGTCAATTGCATGGCGGATATGCGGCCTGTACCAACGACCTTTCGGATTGGTACGGAAGGCTTTTCATCTCCTGGCAAGGAGACGGCACAGCCGAAACCAGGTTGCGCGATTATCTGGATCCTGAAGGATCTGGAGTGATGTTCTTGAGTCGATTGGGAGTTGTTGATCCTGAGCCCGAACCCCCGCCATCAGGGGAGGGTGAATTGGATCTTTATCTGGTCTCGGCATCTCCGAATCCCTTCCTTGTTGAGGTGGAGCTGATTTACCACCTGAACCAAGATGCCCTGGTGCGAGCCAGGGTTTTCACCATCAAGGGGTATCTGATTCGTGATCTGGGAGAGTTTGCCGGAAACGATGGAGATAATTCTTTGTCCTGGAATGGTCTGGATGACAACGGCAGGCCGACTCCTGCCGGACTGTACCTGTTTTACCTGGAATCAGAGGATAAAACAGCCCGGGGACAGGTGATCCGGTTGAGGTAGGGACTGCTCAATCGTCCGCCACGGACAAAAAAGCCAGCAACGCTTCAATATCAGCTGCCGTCAGGGGCTGGATGTACTTTTTCATGGGTTCGTTGATCCGCTTGCCGGTCTGAAAATCTTCGATCTGGATCCGCAAATAATCTGTGTACTGGCCTACCAGTTGAGGCATGGAACCTTTACCCAAGCCGTCTTTACCATGGCACTTGGCGCACTGGGTTGCATAAATATCCCGCCCCCTTTCAACATCACCATCATGACGCGCCACGTTAAACACCCGTCGGGCGATTTGAAGCTTTTCCAGGGAACTGGTGTCGGCAGCAAAGTCCGGCATTATAGTCAACAGTTCCAGCTCCGATAGATAGATGGAGATATCCAAAAGATCAGTGGCCGAGATCTCCCGATCCGTGGCATACATGGACATGGCCACGCTGTTGCGTTCCTGGATTTTGAATTGATGCAGCTGTTTGGCAAGGTATTTGGCGGGCAATCCGGCCAGACGCGGGTACTCGCCATCCCCACCGCCCTGGCCAAACTCGCCATGGCATCCTGCGCACAATTCGTTGATCTCTTCACCGTTATCAGGGTCGTAGTCATGGCTTTTGGGGTTGGGATACTGGGCCGCAGCCGGGAGGGCTGTCAACACGACCACAACCAGAAAAACAACAGCAACAAGGTAGGTGGTGAGAATTAAGCTTTGAAATCGGCAAAACGGTGGATTCACAGTTTTCTTTTCTCCGTCGTAACAATGAACACAAGGGGGGCGTTGTGTGGGCCGACCACTGGACAACCCGTAGAAAAAAAATTCATTTTAACATGATCATCCGGCCGGAACCACGCCCACCAGCGGCTTCCACCAGGTAAAGATAAACGCCGCCGGGAGCAGCCGCGCCACTTTTATCGAGCCCTCGCCACTGCACGGTGTTCAAACCTTCCACCGCAGCAAATTCTTTGGTGTAGATCAGGCGTCCCTTCACATCATAAACCGTCAATCGGGCGTCACCAGCCAAACTGTTGGAAAAGCTGATTTGCGTGGCCGGGTTGAAGGGGTTGGGGTGGTTGCCAAGAATCTGGAAGGCAACAACCGGGGTGCCTTGAGTGTCGCTGAGGTTGTCTTCGTCGATGGCCCATTGGTCATCAGCCACGGTGTAGGTGGCAATACCGTCGGTGACGATGGCGATGTGCCCGTTGACCACCCGCAGATCCTGGCTGCTCAAAGTGCCGCCATCACCCTCTTCCGTCTGATAAACGAAACTACCGTACTGAACCAGACGATCGAGAACCACCTGGTGTGGATGCCCATAACTGTTTGCTCCCACGGAAATAACTGAAACTTCGGCCTGCACCTCTTGCAGGAAATTAGGATTGCTGCTGGTGTAACTGCCGTGGTGGTTCACATGGTACACGTCCAGGTCGCCCGCCAGGGGCGCCACACTGGATTCGATGTCTGCTGAACTGCTGCCGTTGTCACCGGTCAGGTCGCCGGCCTGGAAATAGTCGAAACCGCCGTACTGAACCAGAAGACAAACATCGTATTCATTTTCCCGGGAGCTGTTGTTGAAGGGAGAAGCAAGCTGCTGGTTGCTGTTGAGGGCGATGCAGGTCACGGTGACGCCTTCGCCGAGGTCGATGACTTGATTCTGGGTGAGAGTTTGCCGCTTGTCGGCCACGGCGTTGGCGTAGCTGGTGTAGGTTAAGGTGGTGTAACTCCAACCACGATCGAGCACGGCCTCACGCACGGGAATTTGCTGGATGACTTCATCGAGGCCACCGATGTGATCGGCGTGGTAATGACTGGCCACCATGTAGTCGAGGGTATCGACACCCACGGAATGCAGGTACGGTACGATGACGGAACTCCCGCGGCCGTTCTTGCCGCCATCAAACAGGAGGGTCCGACCGCTGGGGGACTGGATCAGGGTAGCGTCGCCCTGGCCCACGTCGATCACCGTGATGATCAAATCACCGGCAGCGAAGGAATTGGATCCTATCAAGGTGGTTGATATCAGGAATACGGCAGCGCAGATCACCAACCTTGCAATGCGGGAGCGCACAGATTGCATGGATAAACCATCCGTTTGGGTCCAAAGATTGAGTTCTTCTGATATTATAACAAAAAACAGGTCAACTTAACAGGATAAGCTTAAAGTCTCCTTCAAATTTTTGGAAAAAATCAGTGTGAATTTGTGGTGGGCAAAATCGAAAGGAATTGACCATTGTGCTACCGTTTATCCAAATATTTTCCTGATGGCCGCAACCATTTGAAACTTGCCCACGGGCTTGGCCAAGTAGTCCTTGAAGCCCATTTCCAGGGCAGTTTTACGATTGACCTGCTCACTGAAACCGGAACACAGGATGATCGGCATGTCTGCCCTGAGTTCAAAGACCTTCTGGGCCAGGTCCTTCCCGGTCAAGAACGGCATGGCCATGTCCGTGATGATCAGGTCGAAGTCCTCGGGTCGGTCCTGGAAAAAGCTCAAGGCTTCACGGCTGTCTTCAAACCCTGTTACCGAGAACCCAAAACGACTCAAACGGATTTTTGACATTTCCACAATGTCCTTCTCGTCATCAATGAACAGAATTCGTTCGCTGCCCCAGTGAAGGAGATCTTCCGGCGCAAATTCCTCAGGATTCGCTACAGGGTTCTCGGTCCTGGGGAGGCTGATGGTAAAAACAGTGCCCTGGTCGGGGTTGCTGCGAACAATGATGTTTCCTTGGTGGCCCTTGATGATGCCATGAACAACGGCCAAGCCCATCCCCGTACCTTTGCCGACTTCCTTGGTCGTGAAATAGGGATCAAATATCCGCTTGAGGGTTGTTTCATCCATGCCGGGGCCCGTGTCGGAGATTTTCAATTGAACGTAGGATCTCGGTGGCAACTCCAGTAAACTGGTTGACTGGTTGGGGGACACGTCGGTTTCCTGCAGGGAAATTGTGAGCTGGCCGCCTTTTTCCTGCATGGCCTGGTAACCATTGGTGCAAAGGTTCATCACAACCTGATGGATCTGCGTCGGGTCGGCATTGACAGGACCACATTCGGCTGAAATATCCTGACGAATTTCAATATTGGCCGGGATGGATGCCCGCAAAAGGGCCAGGGCTTCTGTGAGGATCTTTTGGACATATACGGGCTGAAAGACCGACTCCCCGTGTCTGCTGAAAGCAAGGATCTTTTGAACCAATTCCTTGGCTCGTTCTCCTGCTGTGAGCATTTTTCCGACGCAATCTGCAGCCTGGTTTTTTTCAGGTAGAGTATCCAGGGCCAATTCGCCATATCCCAAAAGAGCAGTCAGGATGTTGTTGAAATCATGGGCTATACCGCCGGCCAGAGTACCAATGGCTTCCATCTTCTGGGCTTGCCGCAGATCCTCCTGGAGACTTGCCTTGTCGTTGCTGTCCCGTTGTTGCTTCACGGCCAGGGCCCACAGATCGGCAAAGCGGGTCAGAGAATCGATGTCCTGCTGGGTATAGGGATCGATGGAATTGGCCAGGCCCAGCTGACCGACCAGATCTCCCTCGAAGAGAACCGGTACGGAAAGGAAATTCCTGAGAGGGGTTGGTCTTGGAGGAGATTCCTGCGCAACCGGATGGGTATGTGGGTCATTGGAAATCAGGGGTATTTTCGTGTTCATGGAATGGCCCCACAGGGTGGGGTGCGCGCCATCAGGTTGGGGCCGGGAAATGACCCATTGGTCTGTTTCCGGGGATGGGAGGGAGTCTTTCCACATTTCGGTAAGGGCTACGGCCACCAAATTTCCCGACGCCGGGTCTATTGATCCCACAAATCCGTGTTCGCTCCCGGTCAACTGCAAAATCTTGTCCAACACCACATGGGAGACCAGGGCGATACTCCCGGAGCTGAATATCATCTTTCCTGAAACCTCGGCCAGGGACGTGTTGAGATCCAGCTCCTGCTGAAGGGCCTCCTCGACTTGTTTCCGTTCCTTGATTTCAAGAGAAAGTTCGGCGTTCACCAATTCGAGGGAATTCGTTTTTTTTCGGACTTCCTTGTCTCGCATGGCCAGTTTGTCAGCGAGAGAATTGAAGGCGGAAATGATGTTGCTTATTTCGGTGCGAGGATCCGTTAGCAGTGTGGTTTTCCAATCACCTTCGCTCAGCCTTTCGACGTCCCGTTTAAGATGAGACAGTGGACCGGAAAGGAATCTTCCCAACAAGAATTGCATGATGATGATAACCGACCCGACCACGCAGAGGGTCACCACCAGCATGGTGGTCAGTATGTTTTTCTGGGAGGAATGAATCCCCTGACGAAAAAATGCCACCTCCAGATTCCCAACCGGGTGGCCATTGTGATTCATCTGGTGGCTCAGGGAGATCAATTCCGAGCCCGTCAACAAACCGCGGGAGAATACGATCTCCCCTTTTTCATCGGTCACCTTCAAGCCGGAGATATCCCCGGACTGCATTGCCGCCATGCAAATGTCATGGATCTGATCGGTGTCGAAGGTCCACAAGTGAACAGCAATGGATCCGGTCATGCTGTCCTTCACCTGTTGGGCATGGTCCTCCAGCTCCTGCTCGGCCCTCCCCACCGAATAGGAATAGTAGATGAAACCGGCTACCAACCCCGTCAGAACGACTGTGATGCTCAGGCCGATACCCATATCGCGCCGGATACTCCGCATTATCGTAACCAAGGTTCGGCAAGCTTGTCGAAGCTGCCATCCAGTTTCATGCCCTGCAATTCCTTGGCGAGTTGCTCAACAAGGCGCTCGTGTTTCTTGTGGATGAAGGGGTAGAATTTGACCGTGACAATGGGCGTCTCCAGGGCCCGGATTTCCGTCAGACCCAGATCCCTGACGGCCTTTTGTCCGGAAAGACGCCATTCCACCACCGTATCGAGGCGTCCGGCATCGAGCATCTGGAACAGCTGGCTGTTCAGAGCCAGAAAGGTTCGTTCTCCCGGGACATTTTTCTCCAGAATCTTGGCGCCTATTCGAGCCCCGTTGCGGTAAGGTTCGAGAGAGCCCCATCCCTCCACCGGAAACTCCAGCCCCTTGGTGAAAACCGCAAGTTCGGCAACCAGGCTTTCTTCGGGCACCATGATCAGGTTGTCGGTGTTGTCCGGGGCGATCTGCTTGATGTTGGAAACTCGTGAAAAGTCGCCGTCGCCCTCGCTGTTGGCCAGAAAGAGGGCGCGTTGGCTGGGTAACGCAATGAGGGAGGCGGCATAGCCCATCCGCCCGAAAGCTTCCTTGATGCGGGCATTGAGGATATCACTGTGGGGGGACTGGAAACCGCAGTAAAAGGTGATCTGGGGTGGCGAGGAAACTACGGTCTTATCGGTTCCGGGTTCGGTGGAGAATTTCTCGTCACCCTGGGCCATGGCTCCGGTATTGGTGGACAGAGTGAATCCCAGCCAGAAGATTGCCAGGAACAGGAAAGGGTCGAAAAAATCTTTGCATGAACTGTCTGGCGTTAATTTCATTTCCAAGGGCCCCCAATGAAGAATGGGTACCAAATGATGCCTCAATTCACTTTTGTCACATGGTATCAAACAATTTTCAAGAGTCAATGAACCAAACCTGGCAAGGCAATGTTCTTGCAACCACGCACACCGGATGAAAAAATCTTTATTGGCAAATGCTTGAAATTTACTGGGTTTGGAAGGGGTGGTTGGTCGATTGATTGTTTGGTCCCCTTGAGGTAGAATGAATTATTCATCTGGTCCAGAGAAGGGAACTATGCGGTTGAAAACTTCTTCAAATTCACTTTGCTTTCGGCCCCGGCGATCTTCTAAGTCCATGGTGAAAACATTCACCTTGGTCTTTGGTGTCTTGTGGTTCGCAGTCGGAGCGGCTTCTGCTTTCGGGGAGACTGTGCGAATTGGCGTGCTGGCCAAACGCGGAACCCAGCGGTGCCTTGATCAGTGGAGTGCCACCGCCGAATATCTCACTGAAGAAATCCCTGAACAATCATTCACTATTGTTCCCTTGGGGTTCGACGAAATTCAACAGGCTGTTGACCAGAGGGATGTGAACTTTGTCCTGGCCAATTCATCTTTCTACGTCGACCTGGAAGTGCGATCCGGAGCCCAACGCATTGCCACCTTGAAAAATCTCCACTCCGCGGGCTCATGGCACAAGTCCTTTGCCAGCGTCATTTTTTGTCGGTCAGATCGCCAAGACATCCAAAGCCTTCAAGACCTGAAAAATGCGACCTTCATGGCGGTGGATCAAAAATCCCTCGGCGGCTGGCATATGGGATGGCGCTTGCTCAAGGATCAGGGGATCGATCCCTACACTGATTTCAAGGATGTGCGCTTCGGGGGATCCCATGATGCAGTGGTCTACGCGGTTCGAGATGGCGATGTGGATGCTGGAACCGTGCGCAGCGACACCATTGAACGGATGGTGCTGGAAGGCAAAATCCGGATGGCCGACTTCAAGGTGGTCGACCCTCACCAGGGCTGCATCAATGAATTCAACTTTATTCATTCCACACGGCATTATCCGGAATGGCCCATGGCAAAATTTCCACACACGCCGGATCTTCTGGCGGAGAAGGTCGCCATCGCCTTGATTGAAATGCCTCCCGACAGCCCCGCCGCCCAGGCGGCCAGTTGCGCCGGGTGGACCATTCCCCAGAACTACCGGCCAGTTCATGAGTGCCTCATGGCGCTGGGCTTGAGCCCTTATGAGAACTACGGAAAAGTCACCCTGCGTGATGTGTTGCGACAATACCGGCTTTGGTTGTTCGGCACCTTTGTTCTGTTTCTCCTGATAGTTTTCTCCTTCAATCGCTCTTCACACCTGAAGGTCAAGCTTAAACAATCGGTGCTGGCCCGGGAGGAGCGCGAAAGAGCCAGGGCCCTGTTGCAAGTGGTGCTCGACTCCATGCCCTCCGGAGTCATGATCATTGACGCCGAAACCCGAAATATTCGTGAAGTGAATCCGGCTGCGGCAAAAATGATTGGGTTGCCACAAGGAGATATTGTCGGAAATATGTGCCACCGGTTCATTTGTCCCGAAAAGGAAAATCACTGTCCCATCATGGACTTCGGGCAGGAAATCGACAATTCCGAGCACACGCTGTTGACGGAACCATTCGGTGAAATTCCAATTCTGAAGACCGTGGTTCCGATCATGCTAGAGGGTAGGAAACATCTGCTGGAATCATTTTTCGACATCAGTGAACGCAAACGTGCCGAAGCGGAGCGCGAGCGATTGGTATTGGCCATTGAGCAAGTTGAGGAAAGCGTCGTTATCACCGACGTCGAAGGGACAATCCAATTCGTAAACCGGGCCTTTGAAGGCACCACGGGTTACTCCGCCGACCAGGCTATCGGGATGAATGTTCGCATCTTGAAGAGTGGCCGGCACGATGACCTCTTCTATCGGAAGATGTGGGATGCCCTGATCAAAGGCGAAACCTGGATTGGCCGTCTCATCAACAAGAGGAAGGACGGAGCTCTTTTTACCGAAGAGGCGACCATCTCCCCGGTGCGCGACTCCTCCGGCAATACTGTGAACTATGTTGCGGTCAAGCGAGACATTACCGACGAGATCAAGAGGGAAGAGCAATACCGTCAAGCCCAGAAAATGGAATCCATTGGGCGTCTTGCCGGAGGGATGGCACATGATTTCAACAACATGCTGGGAGTTATCCTGGGTTACACAGACATGGCCCTGGCCCAGGTTGATTCATCGCTGCCTTTGCATGGCGATCTGAAGGAAATCCAAATCGCCTCCGAACGTTCCGCCGACCTGACCCGCCAGCTGCTGGCCTTCGCCCGCAGGCAAACCATCATGCCAAAGGTAATCGACCTGAACCAAACCCTGTCCGGCATGCTCAACATGTTGCAGCGGCTCATTGGCGAAGATATTGGATTGGACTGGATGCCGGAAACTGAAATCTGGCCGGTGATGGTGGACCCGTCCCAGGTAGATCAAGTCCTGGTCAATCTGAGTGTGAACGCGCGGGACGCCATCAGCGGGGTGGGCAAAATAATCATCGAAACCAAAAACGTGACTTTTGACGAGGCTTATCGTGCCAACCACACGGAGGTTGTTCTTGGTGATTTTGTAAGGTTGGCGGTGAGCGATGACGGCTGCGGCATGGACAAAGAGACCCTGGAAAATATTTACGAGCCGTTCTTTACCACCAAGGCCATGGGGCAGGGGACGGGACTGGGCTTGGCTACCGTTTATGGAATCGTCAAACAAAATGGTGGGTTCATCAATGTTTACAGTGAAGTGGGTCAGGGCACTACTTTTCGCATCTATTGGCCCCGGGGTGGCGAGATTTCCGGGGAAATTGATGCCACTAAAACTGTTGAATTGTCAGCCCGTGGCCAGGAAACCATCCTGCTTGTGGAGGACGAGCCAGCCCTCTTGAAACTGACCTCCACCATGCTTGAACTCCAGGGATACAATCTGTTGACGGCTGCCACCCCGAGCGAGGCAATTCGTCTGTTCGAAGAGTCGGACAGTCCCATCAACCTGCTCTTGACCGATGTGGTGATGCCGGAAATGAACGGCAGAGACCTGACCGACAAACTCGTGACATTTTGCCCCACACTCAAAACCCTGTTCATGTCCGGCTACACTTCCAACGTGATCGCCCATCACGGAGTTCTGGACGAAGGTGTGCACTTCATTGCAAAGCCTTTTGTTGTGAAGGAGCTGACTGCCAAGGTTCGGGATGTTTTGGATAATGATTGAAGGAATTTAACCGCATATCGACCATGGTTTTGGGGGGCCAAATGCGGCATACGGCATCGAAAACTGATGCAGATGTATGTTCCTTTGTTTCCAGATCTACCGGTACAAACTCTTGATGCCGTCGAAAGTAATGCTTTCGGTGGCGACAGTTTCAGAAAGGCCTACTAAGTCACAAATGTACATGTACTCGTGACCAACAAATCCGCCAGGAGCTTCGAATGTGGTAGGTCCAACCCACAGCCACACGAGAGCACCAGGGGCACTCTGGATAACCATGGTCGCGGGAGCACAGGGGCCAGCCGTAATCTGGTCTGCCACAGAAACAGTGCCACAGTCGTGGGGCTCAAGCAGGAAACCAAAGGTCTCTTGCTCAGCGTCAAGGGTCCATTCGAGGACACCAGTGTGACCGATCATACCGATGTACCAGTCAGTGTCACGGTAGTTTCCACCGTCAGCATTGATGTACCAGCCAGATTGGCCACAATAGATCAATCCGCCGTAATAATTGGGCATAGGAAGAATCGAGAAGGGATTGCCGAATTCGGGGCTGTTGCAACCACCATTCCATGCATCCATGTGGGCGTGCCGGGGTTTTGGCCCACGTGGCTGCTGTCTTTTGCAAGGTTTTGTTGGTTGCCCAAATCAAAGGCATAAGCGCTACCCAGAAAAGCGATGATCAAAACAAGAACCATAAACTGACGCATGGTGGAGTCCCCCAAAAATAAGTTGATCATTGACGCATTGACAATAGCATATCACAAAGGATGTTCCTTTTGGAGAAGTTTTTGGGTGAGAGGGGCGTTTGTAATGGAAAATTCATTTTCAGTGTGCTCGGATCCCTTCGCCACCATTTTCAAGGGGGGATCATTTTGTTCTATAAAGCATTCCGAGCCATTATCTGTTTATCCTGCTGACCATAGTCATTCCAGGCAGTGTCATGGCTGGCGAAATGACATTCTTCACGATCTTCCACTTGGATAAGGACCAAACCTACAATTGCACTTTCGGTCTGCGGGAAGATGCCATTCCCGGATATGATGGTTTTGACCAGCCCGCACCGCCGGCCGCTCCCGATGAGGATCTGGATGGTTTTTTGGTCATGATTGAGCCGCCTGAATTTCTACCCAACCGCTGGTACAAGGATTTTCGGCCTGTGAGCAACCTGATCATGGACCGGATCGAGTATTTTCCCTTCCATTTGGTCTCGTCACACTATGGGGAGACGGCCTCCATTTCCATCGCCACAGGAGCTTTCAACGGTTTGCCCTACGAAATGTGGATTTTGGGGCCTGATGGGCTGCACGAGCAGGTGGATGTGCCCGGCACCGTAGATTTCACCGTCACTAGCGGTCACATGGTCTTCTTCTGGGAGCTTCGTCTTGATGATCAGATTGCCACTTCAGAGAAAACCTGGGCTGATGTAAAAAGTTTGTACCGCTGATACAAATATTAATAAACGGAGGAATACATCATGAAAAGAGCGACCTGGCTGATGGCCTTGATCCTTCTTTCCCTTGGCCTGATTCCGGCCGGTGCGGGAGCCCAAATAGTTTGCGAGGAGCCAAATCTATTTGTCCTCTTCTTTGATGAGGAAGCCAGCATTATCAATCTCCACAACGTAGGTCCCGGTGAGGTATACAATGGGTACCTGTACCTCTTGAATCCTGATCCTGGTTGCCTGCGTGGGTTTGAACTGGAGATCATTATTCCCGACCAGACCAGTATTTTTGAAATCACCTTTCCCGGTGACGCCGTCAACTTCGGGACTGGAGGAAACTTCATTGTCGGGTTTGGCGATGCCCACCTCTCCACGGACAACCGTATTCTGCTTTGCACCATTTCTTTGATGAATATGAGTACCACGGGTGAAGTGCAGGATTTCTATATGTCCCCCTCAACTCCCGCTTCCATCGAAGGCCACATGGCCTATCTCGATTGTTCCATGATGATCGTCGCCACCGATCCCATCTCCCTGGACTATGCTCTGCCGGTGGCGAGGGTCAACGGAAGTGTGGATTTGGATTATTGTGGCGAACTCAGCCTGGATGGGATCACCGTCCAGATTTCCAGCCAGGGTGATGACGACAACCTGGCCGGCACATCCACATGGGCTACTGACGGCTACGATCCCCCTTTCGACCTGAACGACCCTGAGCCCGACCCGGTGGTTTTCTTTGCTCACCCGGAGTGGGACTCCCCTAATGGCGGCAATTTCCGCCACGATATTATGGGCGCGTTTGATCCTTATGCCGAGATGCGGACCTGGTCCTTGACCATCAATTCAATTTTTCCCCAGGGCTACACTCCTCCTTACATGGTTGAAGTGGATTTTCTGCCCTCGTTTGCCGGTGACGAAAATATTTATCTGACCCTGGTGGACCATACCACCGGTGAAATCACTCTTTTGGAAGAACCTTATCTGCACATTTTCCCCATTTACCAGAGCGAGTCCCGGATCTTTGATCTGGTGATTGGATACGACACCATTTATCCACTGATTACTGCCCTGGATGTTGGCTTGGATGTTTTTTGCAACGGTTTGGCCGACCTGGGGAATCACGCTGCCACCGCCGAATGGGCGACCGACGGCTATGATGAGGATATCGACATTCCTGAACCGGGCCCGCCTCCCAGCAACTACCTGACTGCCTCCTTCACCCAGGAGGATTGGCCTTTTGGTCCTCGTTTTCGCACCATGGTGCATGGTGATTTTCCCACCGACCTTGAAATCAAAACCTGGCCACTGAGGGTGGAGACAGACCAGATTGGCATGGTCGAGCTGAATTTCACACCCGACTTTGATGAAGCTGCGGATATTCCCCTGGCTCCTTCCGGACCGAACAACCTTGGTTACCTGGGACTTTTGCGTCCCGAATGGGATTTGCCATTGGGTGATAAAATCTTCCGTGACCTGGTGGCCCCGGATGGGGAGCCCGTGGCCTGGAACGCCGAAATCGTAGTGGCTGAACCCGGTTCTGTGACCTTGCAATGGACTCGGCTGAACTGGCCGGACGACCTGGATCTGCGAATCTACCTTCCCAATGCTAACCGTGTGGTTCTGCAATCCATGCGGTCCCAGAACAGCCTGCGCCTGCCGGCACCCACAGGACGCCTGGTTGTTCAGTTCCGCACTCCGCATATGTCCGGAATCAGCGACATTCCCGCATCGGCCTACCAGCTGGGAATTCATCCCAACCCTTTCAATCCCCAAACCACCATCTCTTTTGAGTTGATTGAAGAGGGCGAGGCTGAGGTTCGGGTCTATTCGGTGCGTGGAGAGATGGTCTCGGTGCTGCAGTCCGATGCCACCGGCCTCGGTAGGCATGAAGTGATCTGGACCGGACGTGACCGCGCCGGACGTGAAGTGCCAAGCGGGTCATATTTTGCAAGGTTGTATGTGGACGGAAAGGCCGTGGGACCTGTTGCAAAAATGAGTCTGATCAGATAGGAATTATGGTGTGCGAGCCAAGGCTTCCAAAGCCCTGCTCGCCACCTGACGGTTCTGTTGCAATCGCACCCGGAAGGCTGCGGATTCCTGTCCGGGGTTGGTTCGGAATTCAGCCATTTGCTTGTCGATGACGGCAAGTGCCTGGTTGTAAAATTCCTTTGCCCGGTCGGGATGATCCAGCTGGGCTTCCAGATATCCCAGCCCCAACAAGGCCCGGTGCTGGTTCGGGTCTTCTTTCAGCAATTGTTCAAATTCCTTGTGCGCCAAAGCCAGACGGCCTTGGTGCACCAACATGAAAGCCCTGAGAAATTTTTCTTGATGGATAAAACCAAGCTGTGGTCCACAATTCTTCACCAGATCCAAATGACTTTCGGCGGCAGAATAGTCTCCCCGGTTGACGTCTGACTCGGCCAGCGCCAGGTGGGCTTCGAAAGAAGGCCGATCATTGAGACTGATACGGAAATTGTCTTCAGCCTCCTCAATCCTGCCAAGGGCCGTCTGGGCCAGTCCAAGATAAAGACGGCCGGGTCCTGGCCACTTCATTTGCCGAACTCCCTGACCCAATTGGGTAACTGCCATTTTTATTTTTCCCTGGGTGAAATGGCGGCGACCGGAGGCGGTCAGCAGATCCCCACGGAATTCCTGCAGACTGCCGCCCACCAGAACAAGGGCCACCATCGCCAGCACGAGGCCCTGGATTTTTCCCATCCTGTTGGATTCCCGAAGATTGTCGGCGCCATCGTTCAGAAAGAGCAACCCCAGCAGGAAGGCGAACACCAGGGAAGTGGCCGGCAGGTGAAAAGGGAAGCTGACCAGCGAGTGCACCGCCACCGTCAGCACTCCGGCCGTCAGCAAGAGATGGTCAACCTGGTCTCGTGGTGAAAACACCAGGAAACGCCGCCACCAAGCCACGGCAAAGGTCACCAGCAGGCTGGCAAGCCAGAACAGCCCGATGGCACCGGTTTCGGCGACCCACTGCAGGGGGTCGTTGTGGGTCCGGGTTGAGATGGGAGTTCCCCAGGGTATATCGGGTGCGGCTCCGCTGGTGGTCAAACGAGCCCTGGCCTCTGGCCACTGTACCAAATAGTTGCCCGCCCCGACGCCGAGGATGGGATCCGATTTCAGCATGTCGACTGCCGCCAGCCAATCCGTCCTGCGGATATCTCCATGGTTTGCCGCCAGAAGTTTGTGATGCAGGGGCGCGTCAAACATGAGCCAGAGGCCTGATGCGGCCACCAGGATGAGGAGCCCAGCCAGAACCATGGGTACCAAACGTCCCCGACCCTTGATGACCAAAACCACGCATGGGGCTACCAAACCGCCGGCAGTCAGGATGGCCACCTGCGGACCAGTGGCTCCGGCCAGGGCCAGGGTGACCAGGATCAGTGTCATGGAAACAATGATCACAACCCGGTGCCACATTTGCCGAGTGTGTCGCAACAGTACCAGGGCTGGCCAGAAGGCCACCGCCATGAATCCCGCAAGGTAGTTCTGGTTGCCGAGCGTGCTGATTCCCGGGGGATACCCTGAAAAAGGCGCGGCACCTGGAAGAAGGTGGGCCATTTGCAGCAAACCATAGATTCCGGCCAGGGACGCCCCAAGGGTCACTGCTGCCAGCAGTGGTTTCTGTCCCTGAAGACCGCCGATCTGTCTGGAAGTTTGAAGGGTCACCATCCCAAACAAGGAGATCAGAAGGCCGGCCCGCACCACAAGGGTGGGATTTGCGGAAGCAAACAATCCAATGCCCAGAAGAAATACCAGGCTTCCCCAGATGGTGAGTCCGCGGTTACCCATGGGTAGACCAGAATGACCACGCCACTCCAGCCAGGCGGCGTGGCCCAACCACAGGCCGACGGCCATGGCCAGAATGGTGAACTTGGCGGCATCATAGGAGTTGCTGTGCGGCCAGAAGGCGACGGGAAGCAACCAAAGGAGGTGGATCAGGATTTGGCGGCGGAATTTCACCTGAAGATCCCCTGATTTATTCCCTTTCCAAAAGGGATGAAATTTTCAATTCATCCGGGAGGGAACAAGCTGCTGGGCGTGTTGCTTCTGGCTCGACCATTTGCTGACAGGGCCATCATTGCATTGTAGCCCAGAAGGCACAACGGGGAACTAGAACATTCGTCGGATTCCCAACAGGGCCATGGGCCCAGCTTCAAACTGCAGACCCACCTGATCCTGAACCACGGGGAAGCGCACCAGACCCTCGATGATCAAGTCGTCGACAGTGTACTTCAGGCCCGGGGCCAGGCTGAAGATGGACTCGCCGGTGTTGGGCAAATCCACTCCATCGCTGGTATAGGAACCCGTATCGCGCCAGGTCAGCTCAAGAACTGGAGCAATGGCGACCTGGCCGGAGTTGCCAACCGGGAATTGACGAGAGAAGGCCAGGTCCACGCCAAACTCGTCACCCGGATCGGGATTGCCCTCAGCCACCCCCGCAACGCCGCGAAACAGGTAACCCAGGTTGAAGTCCATACCCCAAACGCCGGCCCGGCCGGAGATGAACAGGCCGGCCTTGAGATTCCATGATTCGCTGGAGATGTCTTCGGCGCCGGTCGGCGGTGCCACCCCCACCGTTGGCGCGATGCCAATGGTATAGCTGCGGGTGTTGACCCGCAATACCTTGTACTTGCCAAAGAGGTAGAGGTCGCCCAACCCGGAAGCGTTGTTTTCAATGCCGTTCATGGTCATCGTCCGGGAGTCGAAGATCTGGCGCAATCCGATGGTTATTGCGGGACTGAGGCCGTGTACCACCACCAGTGGTACCCTCAGCAGATCCATGCTCGAATCGTTCATCCCTTCGGGGGGTTGTCGGGACATGGACCGCACCTGGGCCCGGATGATCCAACGTCCCTCCGGTGGGGTCAGGCCTGCGTCGATGCTGATACCGGAGGCAGCGGCATCGGACGCGGGGATCAGCCACAGCAACAAGGTCAAGAGGCACAATTCCAGAAATCGTGATATTCTCACCGCAAGCGCTCGCCGGCCGTGAAATTGGCCTTGGAAATGGCCTCCTGAACCGCCTCGTCTGGTACGTCGGCGCCTTCGGCGACCGTCAGGGTCAGGCGTTTATCCTGCCAGGAAGCCTTGGCTCCAACAATTCCGGGAACGGCTTTGACCAGATTTTCAAGACCCCCGTGGCAACTGGGACAATCCATGCCAAAAACTTCGTAAGTGCGGACCGTGCCGGCTACCAGGGGTGCTTCGGTTTCGGTTTTGGGCACGGAGGCACAACCGATCAGGAAGAAGGTGGAGGCGATGGTCAGCACGGCCACAATCGGGCGCAGGGAAAGAGTTGATTTCAAGATTTTGTCCTCTAATTAGAAATCGGCAGCGGCCGGCTGCCATCGGTTTTTCCACAGAATGATTGTCCTCGCCGGTTCGGCCGAGTCCTATTTTCGTCAGGCTGATACAGGATGAAGTCATACAAGATTATTTAATAGTATATGAAAATACCATGTGCTGCCACCCAACCCGGACGTATCATCCCCATGACTTTCCTCGTCACCGCCGTGGTGGTGGTCAATATCGTGATGGCATTTCATTGCCTTCAGAAGTCATTTTCCCCAAAATAATCATGATTTATGATATGGATTGTTCGGTCGCCCGTTTGACACGATCAACGAGATTTATCCAAATACAGGAAGAATCAAACTTGGGGGTTTCAACCATGACCATCATAGGAAAAACTATTCGCCACGTTACTTTCCTTTTGCTCTGTGTCTACATACTGGTTGCTGCCGCCGATACCATAGCCCAGATATCGGACACCCCTGGCCCGACCCTTCTGTGGGGCGGGTGGAGGTCTGGTGGAGATGAACTCGACCAGTTTGTTTCCATAGAGGCAGGGACCAGGCACGTTTTGGGGATCCGCCACGACGGCGGCGCCATGGGTTGGGGTGACAACTCTTTCGGCCAATGCGATGTTCCGGAACCCAACCAGGATTTTGTTTCCCTGGCAGCGGGCTCGCAGTTCTCGTTGGGACTGAAAGCTGATGGCAGTGTGGTTGCCTGGGGCGACAACCGACGCGGGCAGGGCGAGATCCCGGAGCCCAACACCGGTTTTATTGCCCTCTCGGTGGGCCAAGGGCACATCCTGGGGTTGAAGGCCGACAACACTGTCGTAGCTTGGGGCGAAAACGGGATTGGTCAGTGCGATGTGCCCGAACCCAATGAAGGTTTTGTGGAACTGAGCGCCGGCTATACCTGCAGCTATGGCCGTCGTGCCGATGGGGTCATCGAAATTTGGGGACGGAGTCTGACTGTTCCCACTCCCAACGAAGATTTTGTAATTGTCGAAGGAACCCATCAATCCTTTGTCGGCCTCACCAGTGAAGGCCGTTTGGTCCCCTGGGGATTGAGCCCCTATCTCGGCTCCAATCTTCCAGAACCACCCACGGGTTTCAAAGACTTGGCAGTAGGCTATTACCACAGCCTTGCTTTGAAAGAGGATGGCTCCATTGTTGGCTGGGGCAGCAACGACGCCGGCCAATTGGACGCACCCTTGCCCAATATCGATTACATCGACTTGGATGTTACCATCAATAGAAGCCTGGCAGTGAGAGCCGACGGCTCGCTGCATGGCTGGGGCTTTGATACGTACGGATTTTGGGAAATGCCATCGCCCAACACGGGTTTTGTTTCGGTTGCCTGCGCGGCCTGGAGCGGATTGGCTCTCAAGGAAGACGGTTCCATCTCCATGATCCCGCCTGTTGATTCTCTTCCGGTACCCAATGGTGATTTCATCGCCGTGGCCGCCGGGGGTGATCAGTATCACGTTGAGTTTTGCGACTTTTTCATGGGATTAAGAATCGATGGCAGCATTGCAGTCTGGGGCGATAATACCTACGGTCAATGGGATGTGCCACAGCCCAACTCGGGGTTTGTTGCCATGGCAGCAGGATACCATCACGCCATAGGCCTGAAAGCCGATGGATCGGTGGTTACCTGGGGGAATGTGACGGATCTCCCTGACGACAATAACGGCTTTGCGGGGGTCGGCGCCGGCGGTGAGGTGTGCATGGGGATTATGCCCCATGGCTTCGTTTCCGCGGTGGAACCGGTTGTTGATGATTTCTCAACGCCGCCGGCCAGGAACTTCGCCCTGCTGCAAAACCAACCGAACCCATTCAACCCGGCCACTAACATTCGTTACCGGTTGTCCCGGCAAGGGCCTGTGCGTGTGCAAATCTTTAATGTTCGGGGCCATCTTGTCCGGACTCTTGTGGATGACAATCAAGATGAGGGATGGCACGAAATCATGTGGGATGGTCGGTCTGATCAACGCCGCAATCTGCCTTCCGGAACCTATCTGTACCAGCTGGAATCAGGGCAGAGGATTGAATCTCGGCAAATGACTTTGGTTCGATGAGCTGATGGACATACCAGAAGTTTGCGTAACAAAAGGGCTTTGCGTGCCGCCATTGACGCAAAAAACGCGCCCCGAATTTACAGGGCCAAAGCCGGAAAAACGGGGCGCGATTTTCTATGCAAATCAAATGGCCGGTTACTTCACCTGACTCATCAGCCACTTTGTGGTAACACTCTTGGGCCGCTCAATGGGCGATCCCATGGCTCGATCAATCACCATCTGGCTCAGCATACCCATGGCCCTACTCACCGAGAACAGCACCGTGTAGTAGCTGTATTCACGCATACCGTAGTGATGCAACAGGGCGCCACTGCCGGCGTCCACGTTGGGCCAGGGATTCTTGGCTTTGCCTTGCTCGGTCAGCACCTTGGGAACGATTTCGAAGACCTTGTTGACTAAGGCCATCACGGGATCATCGGGGAAATGTTTCATGCCAAAGGCACGGAAAGCGGTGAACCGGGGATCGCTGACACGCAGCACCGCATGACCGTAGCCGGGAATGACCTTGCCGCCGTTCAGCGTATCCCAGGCGTACTGGGTGAGCTGTTCATCGGTAGGCACGCCCTTGAACTTTTTCTTCAGTTCCAGAATCCAATTCAGGCATTCCTGGTTGGCCAAACCGTGCAGGGGGCCGGCCAGTCCGTTCAATCCTGCCGAGACACTATAATACGCGTCGCTCAGGGCCGAACCAACCAGGTGACAGGTGTGAGCTGAGACGTTGCCGCCTTCGTGATCACAGTGCAGCACCAGATACAGCCGCATGCAGTCGGCAAATTCGCCGCTCTTGTCGTTCAGGCCCAGCATGTGCGCGAAGTTCTCGGACCAGGTCAACCCTTTTTTGGGGCTGATGCGTTTGCCCTTGTTGAAGCGCATGCGGTAGATTCCGGCAGCGATGGCGGGCAGCTTGGCCAGCAAGTCGAGGCTGTCCTCCAGGGTGGGCTTCCAGTAGTCCATCTTGCTCATGCCGGAGTTGTAGGCCTTGACGAATTTGCTCTCGCGCTGCATGCACAGAACTGCAGTGTCGAGCATGCACATGGGGTGGGAGTTTTTGGGCATGGCTTCGAGAACCTTCCACACGTAGGAAGGAACCTTGGCTCGGCTGTTCAACTCTTCGGTCAGGGCGCGACGGTCGCGGGCGTTGGGCAGATCACCAGTGCAAAGCAGGTAGAAGGTATCTTCAGGAGTTTTTTTGGTCAGGTCGCCCACAGGGATACCGCGGACCAGCAACCCGACGTCGGGGGGAACTTCAGAGGTGTCGCAAACCATGCCTTTGACACCACGCATGCCACCATAGGCCTGGGCGATGGACACGTCGCTGATCTTTTTGCCACCATGTTCTTTGATCAGGGTTCGAATCTCGTCTCGCCATACGGGGATTTTCTTTTCAAGCGCATTTTGGAGCTTAGCCATGACGCCCTCCTTGGGGGTTGGAATTGTGGACCCGCTCTCCAAAATGACATCGGAGGCGGCAGTCTGGAATCAATTGCCATGGTTGGCGAAGCAAATCCTTAAAC
Organism: Candidatus Krumholzibacteriota bacterium; assembly: GCA_024275485.1. GTDB lineage: Bacteria > Krumholzibacteriota > Krumholzibacteriia > LZORAL124-64-63 > LZORAL124-64-63 > LZORAL124-64-63. The sequence goes on from JAJRZA010000032.1 coordinate 33,016, forward strand.
CCCATGATTTTGCAAGGAGTTTTCAAATTCTCGCCCTCTGTTGTATTTCAAGGGATAACCTAACAATTGGGAGGTGGAATTTCAACTTGATCGTTGTCTTTGATCAGGAATTTTCATGGAATTTACCGCAAAAGGGGCTTAACTTTTGATAGATCAGAGCCCTCGAAGCCCTCACCGAATCGATCCGGAGGATGATATGAACGCCGAAGTGAAACACTGCGTCGAAATTCTGGAGAAGGCCATTGCCTTTGAAGAAGAAGGAATAACGTTTTTTATGGACCGCGCACAAAACGCCCCCTCGGCTTTGGAGCGCAACCTTTTCAACTCCCTGGCAAAGGACGAGGCCGGTCACAAGGCTCATCTGGTGCGTATGCGAGATGATCTGGTGAAGGAAGATACCCTCGATGTGCTGCCGGAAGTGGATGAGGAGCACATTCTTAACGTGCGGGGACTCTTTGAGAAATCCATGGCAGAGGTCAACGATCCCTATGAGCACCAACTGGAGGAACTGGAAATCCTCAACGGTGCCATGGAAGTGGAGCGGCGTGGTTTCCATCTCTACAACGATGCTGCAAGGTCCGTTGAAGACCACAGGGCCAAGGCCTTGTTCCAGCATCTGGCTGCCGAAGAGCAAAACCACTACTCCCTGCTGAAAAACACCTGTGACTACCTGGCCGACCCTGAAGGCTTCGCCGGATTCGACGGCAATCCCATGCTGGACGGCGGCTGAAAAAGTGGATCGAAACGCAGCCCGGGATTTTTTTCGGAATGTGGTGATCATGGCACCCATGGCCACCGGCGGGAACCTGCCATATCGCCGACTTTGCCGTCAATTTGGTGCCGTGCGCACCTGCAGTGAGATGGTGATGGCCCACAAACTGGTCAAGGGCGGCGAACGCCCTCTCATTCGTCACCACGAAAGTGAAACGGATTTTGGGGTTCAGCTGGCGGGCAAGCGTGAGGAAATCATGGCCGAGGCAGCGGTGATCGCCGTGGAGCATGGAGCCAAATTCATCGATCTCAACTTCGGCTGCCCCATCGATTTGATTGTTCGCTACGGTTCGGGCGCAGCCATGCTGAAACGGCCTGCACGGTTGGCTGCCATCGTCTCGGCGGTGCGTTCGGTAGTGGATGTTCCCTTGTCAGTGAAAATCCGCCTGGGTTTTTCGAACGACAAAATCAACTGTGTCAAAATTGCCGGGTTGGTGGAAGATGCGGGGGCCGATGCGGTCACGGTCCATGGACGGACGCGGGCTCAGCGTTATCGTTCGAGTGCCCGCTGGGAGCCGATTGACGAGGTTGCCCGGGCTGTAAACATTCCTGTCATCGGCAACGGTGATCTGCTGACTATCTGGGATTTGCGGCGTCGTCGATCTGAAACTGCCGTCTCATCCTTCCTGGTGGCGCGCGGCGCGTTGATCAAACCCTGGATTTTCAAGGAACTGGCCGACGATGTCCCCTGGGATCCAAATCCGGCTGAGCGTTGGACGGTGTTGCGATGGTATGTTGATTTCGGCCGGGAGCATTTTGGGGACGATGAAAAAGGCCTTGGCCGGGTGCGTCGCTTTTTTCTCTGGCACTGGGATTTTTGGCATCGGCATCGCCCCTTGACCGAAGAACAATTCTTGCAACAGCACCCTGAATCATTGATCCAGGCTAGGGTTGATGATGTCGAGGGCGGGGGCGATTTGGCACTTTTTGCCAGCAAGGATCCTGCCGATCACGAGGTGATTTGGCGGCGTGTCCTTGACAGGGATTATCCCACCGGGTAGAGTCCGCCTGGTCAGGAAGACGGAATCTTCCTGCTCAACAATTTGATTGCGGCCTGTGAACCAGCGGAAGTCCGGTTAAAGTCCGGCGCGGCCCCGCCACTGTAAACGGTGACGAAACCTGCATTTGAGCCACTGATCCCACCTCGCCAGAGGTGACCGACCAAGGATGGACGGGCGGATCGGGAAGGCGCAGGGAGTAGATAGACCCGTAAGCCAGGAGACCGGTTCAAGGCCTGCCACCACCTTCGTGGGCGAGGTATGGCTTTGGCTCTCCATCCCGGCAGGGGAATTCCAGGAACGGGTTTCTTTCAAAAGAATGCGGCTGTTTTGCCGCTGGTTTTGTTGTGCCTGATGGTTTGGACTGGGCCAGCCCGTGCCGTGGATGCCGGCACCATGGTATACACCGTCAGCGATACCGTAGTGGTCCGTGCCAGGGCGATGGGTGATGCGATCACTCCCTCGGCCGCCGGTATGGTGACGATTATTGATCTGGAAGATGAATCCGGCAGTAAGGATTTGGCTGAAATTCTAGGACGCACAGCAGGTTTTCAGGTGCGTCACCATGGTGGATTGGGTTTTGCCGGGGTGCCTTCGTTGCGTGGGTCTTCGGCGGCCCAAATTCGAATTTTTATTGATGGCCTGCCCTTGAATGATGCTCAAAGTGGAACGGTTGATTTGTCCCTGTTGCCGGTAGAGCGGTTCTCCCGTGCTGAAATACATCGGGGGGTGGTGCCGGGTGGTTTGGGTGGCATGGGTGGTGCTGGCGCCGTGAATTTGATCACCCGCTCACAGGCCGATGGCCTGGATGCAGGTGTTTTTGCCGGTGGTTTTGGCAGCCTTGGCGGTCGTATGACTTGGGGTGCGTCCTCGAACGAGGGAGATCGATCCATCCTGCTGATGGGACACGGTCGCCGGGCCGACAACGACTACCAGTATCTGGACAACAACCAGACTTTCCTGGAAACCGGTGATGATACTGTTCGTGTACGCCAAAATGCCTGGTTTGAAGAGTGGGGTCTTTGGGGCAGCAGTCGGATGGAGTGTGGACCGCTGGATATTCGTGCGGTGGCTGGTTGGTTTCGCAAGGATGGTGGCCGGCCCGGGCCGATCAACTATCCTTCCCCATCGGCAACCGTGCGTCTTGATCGTCTGGATGGTCAGGTGCAAATATCGTTGCCCCCGCAACTGACCCTGGAATTTTCCACCGCCAAGGTGGAACAATTCCTTTTTGATCCGAATAATGAAATTGATGATGGGTTTGGCGGGGATATTCACTCGCTCAACAATGATTTGACGGGCCGCATCTCCTGGACGCCCAACCTCTGGAAAAGTCATTCATCCGGTTCATTTATTTCCCTGGTAAACTTGACTGCAGGGGTGGAGCGCCGCAGTCAATGGTACAATCAGTGGTATGGTGCCGATGAAGATCCGCGCCGCAATCGCCACACCGATTCTGCTTTTGCGGCTTTGCCCATGGTCCTTTTCGACAACAACCTGCAACTGACGCCGGCCTGGCGTTTCCAACGAAACACCGATGATTTCCCACCCCTGCCCGCCCTACCCTGGTTGCCTGAGGACGAAGATGTGAAAAATATTCGTCACGATGTTTCCCCATCCGTGGGTCTGGTCTGGGAAGTGCAACCCGATACCTGGTTTGTGGAAGCTCATGCGGGGCAATCCGTACGCATTCCTACCTGGGTGGAGCTGTTTGGACATCGCGGTGGAATTGACGGCAACCGTGAGCTCTCACCCGAGGAAATCACCGCCCTGGATGTGGCGCTGGTCTGGAAGCCTTCATCCGGTTTTTCATCCCGCCTTTCGGCCTTTCAGGCTCAAACCGACGACGCCATAATTTTCGTACAAAACAGCCCTGGAACCAGTCACGCCCAAAATATCGGCGCGACCCGCAACCGTGGCTTGGAATGGGAAGGACAGTTTTTGCTGCCTCACAAATTGCATTTGCAGGCCAATGCCACCTGGCAAGATCCAGTGGATCTTGGAGAGATACCTCATTTGAACGGCAACAGTCTGCCATACCTCAGCGATGTGGAAATCGATGCCCGCCTGACCAGACCGGTGGGCTTCTGGCGTCTCTGGGTGGAACTCTCCCATGAAAGTTCCAAATACCGGGATCGTGCAAATACCGAACTGATCAAAGCCCCTGCCCGAACCCGGTGGAATTTGGGTGTGACCCGATTGATTGGCAATAGCCTCGAAATTTCCGCAGAAGTGATAAATCTGACCGACGACCGTACTTACGATGTCGTGCAATTTCCCCTACCCGGTAGAACATGGCAAGTGGCCATGCGCGTTAACCGGTGAACAATGGAGTCGAAATGAAAAACACCGCCCTGGTTCTCCTGATCACATTGATGATTCTACCGGTGACTGCCGTGGCCGAATTCGGTCCCTGGATTCTCACCACAGACTATGGCTTGTTCGGTCGCATCGAGTCGTTCAATACCGAAGCCCCCTGGAGTGCTTCAGGTGAGCTTGCCGTGATTCCCGGTGATGCAGTCGGCAGGCATTTTGATGGTTTGGTCTACATTGTCGGGCGTGGGGGATCGAACCTGATCCAAATCTACAACCCCTCTGAGGATTTTGCGCTGGTGCGTGAATTTTCCATCGGGGCCGGTCGCAATCCCCAGGATATTGCTTTCGATGTTCAGGGTCGCGCTTTTGTGAGTTGTTACGATGAAGCAGTCTTGCTGCAGGTCGATACCGAAGCCGGTGTAGTAGTGCAAACCTTTGATACATCGTCTTTTGCCGATTCCGATGGTTTGCCTGAAACCGCCTGGCTGAGGGTGCATCAAAACCGTCTTTACATCACCAATCAAAAACTGGATCGCGGAAACTGGTACTCGCCCACTGGCCCGGGCCAGCTTTTGGTATTGGACCTTGATACCTTGCAATGGCTGGATCCCATCGACCTGGTGGGTGCCAACCCCTACACAAAAATCCGTCTCGACGACCAGGGGCAACTGCTGGTCGGTTGTGTAGGATACTGGGCCCTGTTGGACGGTGGCCTCGAAACGGTTGATCCGGTTACTGGACAAAGTGAGGGCTATCTGATAACCGAAGAGGAGTTGGGTGGTGATGTGGTCAATTTCGTACCAACCGCTGGGGACCAATTGCATGTCCTGATCAGCAGCCCCTCATTTGTCACCAGCATTGTCCGGGTTGATTTGAACACCGGCAGCATTGATTCCATCGTCACCAGCAGTGGTTACGATCTGGCGGACCTGGCCTCAGATGGTGGTTTCCTGCTATTCGTGGCTGACCGGGTTGTTGGTGCCGCAGGACTCCGGGTCTTCGACACGGTCACCGGAGCTGAATTGACCAGTGGAGTGGTGGGCACGGGTCTGCCTCCCTTTCAGTTCGTGATGCCAACCGGGAGTGATCTTTCGACCACACCTGAAGTCGGCTTGTTGGCGGGCACCCTCAATCTGGGACAGCCTTTTCCCAACCCCTGCAATCCGTCTGCGGAGTTGGTCATCGAAGACGTAGCCGATCGTTCGGTTTCCGTTTCGGTGTTTGATTTGCGAGGACGTCGGGTGCTGAAAACAACCATGAGCACCGACTCTTCCGGCCGTGCCTCATTTCGATTTGATGGTCGCGACGCTGTCGGGGCTGCCCTGCCAGCGGGTTTGTACCGGGTCGTAGCCCAAAGCCGCGGTGGGTTTGCAGCCCGGTCCCTGACTCTGGTCAAATAGACCACCCTAGAATTCAGGCTGGCCTGGGCCTCAGTTGCTCCAGAGAGCAAACCGGAAAAATCCTCGTCCAAAGGGGGCGGTCAGGTTGTTCCATGTACTCCCATCGCTGACGGGACCTTCCTCGAGGTAGGGAAACAGGGCCGAGCCATGGATCAGCAACACCAGGTCCAGTTGAGGGGGCGAAGCCACCATCTTCTTGATGCTGATCCCGACACCGGGCCTCATTCGCCAGTGCGGCAACAACTTTTTCCCGGTTGCAATGGCGTCCAATTCATCCAGGACTGGCTGCCATCCATCGATTTGTGCCTGGGAAATGGTCGCTCCATCAGGGCCGGTTTGCCTTGCAGAAGGCAGCCATTCGAGATCATTGTCGGTCTCGGCATCGACCCTTTCCCAGCATTTCCGGCTGCAGGAAATCATGCTCCTGAACTCATCCCGAGCCCTGGGCCAGGCCTTCTTGTCGGTCAATTCGAGACGCATGTCATGTACGGCGGCGATGAGATCGGCCCAGTCCCCAAAATTTTCACTCGAATCGGACCAGCGAACGATTTCCGGCCGAGGTTCAGGGTCGAGGAAGACGACGTGGGCGCATTGATCCCAAACCGGACCCCAATCATAAGCCAACAAGAGATCCAGGAACCCCGAAAGGAAATGCGTATATCCCTGCAGCCACATGGCATCCGCGCTATCGAAACGAACGATCAGGTCCATGCCGGGCTCAGTCCGCGCGTTCTGGCCCAGGACTTGACCCAACGATGCCAGAAGTGTTTCATCGAGATCCACTGTGCCGTCACCATTGAAGTCCAGGTGGGCTTTGGAGAGATTGAGCATGACGCCGAACTCTTCCTCGTCAATACCTGCCAATGTGGAATTCGCGTTGCGCAGGGAAGTCCGAAGAGACCGGAAAAGACCGGCGACCTTTTCGGGTGTCGCCGGTTGCACAGAGTCCAACTGGGCATTGGGGACTACTACCCTCAAGAACGGTAGCCCGCCCATGGCAAAACTGGGATCAATTCCCAGGGTATTGAAACCGGCACTAAAATGCTCCAGCCCCTCAAGGGCCTGCAATACCGCCAGGGAGAAACGCTCGGAATTGTTGGCGGGAGATTTGAAGGCTGCCAGTCCGGCCTGGATTCGACCTTCCTTGACAAACTCATCAAGAGGGTCTGGGGAAGCCGTAGCTACTGGCACCACCAGGAACAGCAGCCACATTGAAACAAAAATTCTGCTAAACATGAAATCCCTTTTTTTAATGGGTTTAGAATTGGCGCAGGACAGATCCTTTCGACACCATACCGGGACGCGACGGCATCGTCAAGAAACACACACAAGTACACGATTCAAGTACAGCTGGAATTCCCGGAGCCCAAATGCCAAAACCTTCTGGGCTCGGATTTATCCCACCGATTTTCCTGGGTAACCCAGAAATCCTCTTCCCAAAAACCGCCTTTTATCGCACTATTAATTCACTTCACACATGCCTAAGGAGCTTTCAAATGTCCCGCATCTACACTCGAACCGGCGACCAGGGCGAAACCAGCCTGGGCGACGGCAGCCGGGTTGCCAAAAACTCGCCTCGAGTCGGACTTTATGGTGACATTGATGAGCTCAACAGTTTGTTGGGAATGGCCGTAGCCTTGCATCGCCAGGATTCCAGTTTGTCCAATTTTGCCCAGGTGAATATGCCGGAAGTGCTGGAAGAAATACAAAGCAGGTTGTTCGACCTGGGCACTGTGCTATCCGATCCTGTCAAATCGGCCACCGAAATACCATTTCCCACCAAGGGATTGGAAGACCTGATCGACACCATGGAAAAGGACTTGCCGCCTTTGAATAACTTTATTCTGCCGGGCGGGCATCCCGCCTGTGCCCAATTGCACGTGGCCCGCTCAACAACTCGACGGGTGGAACGCCGGGCAGTGGCCATGGCCGCCACCAAGACCGAACCGGTGCCGACGGATGCCATCATCTGGCTCAACCGCCTCAGCGATTTTCTTTTCGTTGCTGCTCGTGCGGTTAATGCCGCTGCCGGCCGCCCGGATGTGCCCTGGATTTCCGAGAACAAACCCGAGGAAGGATAAAGCCAAGCAGATGTTCTTTTTCGGGATTTTTTCTTCACTTCCTTCGAATAATTCTCAACCCGACGGTGTATCTCTCCCGTCTGAGGCTTCATCCACCGGTTCCGCAAGTCACCTCCCGGCCAACGATGAGGCCGCCCGTCGCCAGGATACGGAAGATATCCGGCGTTTCCTGGCAGGAGATACCAGTGGATTCGAGAATTTGATGAATCGTTACCGTCACCGAGCATACGGAATTGCCCTGAGCGTCACCGGCGACCACGATGTGGCCATGGATGCAGTACAAAAGGCTTTTCTGCGCATTTTCAAGAACCTGCAGAGTTTCCGTCTTGGCGACGCGTTTTTTCCCTGGTTTTACCGCATCGTCAAAAATGCGTCGCTGAATCAGCGTCGGGACGAGAAACGGCACAAAGGTGAAATTCCCCTCGAATGGGTGAAGCAATCGGATGGTCGACCCAATCCCCACGAACTGATGGTGGCCGATGATCTGCGCCGTCGTTTGTGGGATGGCATCCAGGAGTTGCCCGACGAAATGCGCGAAGTATTTATGCTCTACCATTTCCAGGGCAGAAAATACAAGGACATCGCCGACGCCTGCAGCATCCCTTTGGGAACGGTCATGTCCCGGTTGCACGCTGCCCGAACGAGGTTGCGTCAAGTGACCGGTTTGGAGGATGAACAGTGAACAGCACCGGGCCCTTTGACCCCCGCAAGGAAGCCCACTTGTTATCGGCCTACGTCGACGGTGAATTGTCTGGCGACGAAGTAGAGCGCATTGATAAACATCTGGCTCAGAACGATGATTCCCGCCGTGAAGTGGAGCGTCTGCGTCGTTTCAACCAGGTGACCAGTGCCTTACGTCTGAAAGAAGCGCCTGCCGAAGAATGGGAAGGCTTCTGGGATAGTTTTCGCAACCAAAACGAACGCAGCTTCGGATGGATTCTGGTGACCATCGGCGTGACTGTCGTCGGTATCTGGACCCTGTGTATTTTGCTGGGTGCGCTGATCAGCTCCGACGCACTGCCTTTGTACGTCAAGGGCGGCATCTTCGCCGGTGCGGCCGGTATTTTGGTTCTCTTGATATCAGTTGTCCGCGAACGCATTCACAAGCGGTCAAAAACTCGCTACAAAGATGTCATTCGCTGACCCGGGCTTTTTCGAAAAGGAACAACATGTCCAATCCTATTCTTGTGACCACCACCCACACCGTCGCCGGCAAGCGAATCGTGCGCACCATTGGGTTGGTCAAGGGTAACACCATTCGGGCCCGTCATCTGGGGCATGATTTCATGGCCGGACTGAAGAACATGGTTGGTGGGGAGATCAGCGACTATACCAAAATGATTGCCGAATGCCGGGAAGAGGCCCTGGACCGGATGATTGCCCAGGCAACTGCCAATGGTGCCAATGCGGTGGTGGGCGTCAGGTTTGCTACCAGTGAGATGATGGAGCACGCGGCGGAGTTGCTGGCCTACGGGACGGCGGTTGTCCTGGAGGATGAGTGAGGAGCTATTTTTGGCTACCTACTGCATCCACAAATTCCTCTTCGGCCAGCAAACTGTGTAGGGCCAGTTCAAAAGCCGCCCTTATGGCACCCGACTGGGTGCTGTCAACCCGGCCTGCACCATTGGTCAACCTGGTGTAATAAGGGTCCTTTTCTCCAGTCCGGTACAACTCCCACTTCAACTCGCATTCGGCTTGGTCAAAACTGGCTTTATAGGAATAGGTGTTGAAGCTCAGTTTTCTTATGGTTCCTTTCAGTTGCAATTCGCCGAGGCCTCCATCCTTGGCCCGATAGCCGGCATCTACCAGAATATCCTGGGCCATGAAGTTAAGTTCTTTCGTAACATTCTCGAAATTTTCGTCCCACTTGTAGGCGAAGGTCCGGGCATAATCCAAACCTTCATAGAAGTAGCCAATGACCCGACCGCCCGGAATATCGGTAAAGAGCTTGTCGAAGGACACTGTCGGCAACGATTCACCGTCGACCCGGATCACAGGTGCAGCAGCTTCGGGGGTTTTTGGGGTCGGACGGTATGACGAGCAACCGAATAGTCCAAACAGACCTGCCAGAAGCAGAATACCATGAGTGGTCCACCGATTGATTGGGAATCTCATCCAGGCTCCTTTTTGGGAATAGGGATTGTGACCTGGAGCATAGGGTACAATTGAGGGATCATCAATACAATTGCTGGCCATTTCTGTTCTTCTTGTGGTGAAGCCTAATTCACTAACTGGAAGGAAGAAAGCAATGTCCCTCCAGTGGCATTCGATTTGGTCTTTGGTTATTTTTCAGATATGGTTTCATCAAAACAACCTTGACCCAAAAAAAACAGGGTTATTGACGGAGATTCTGGTCCAATCCCATCAGGAGTTGGAGACATATGGGATCCAATAGGTGTTATTTGCAGCGGTGAAGTCCCCTTAGTCGATCATCCCGGGACATTCACCGAATCACAGGCTGTAAGAGCTAGAAACACCCGCAAATACACCCGCTAGATGCAATTCCCAAAAACTGAAAAATGACCGGGTTAAAAGAGGACTAAAAAAGACCCACCTCGTCGGTAGGGTTTGCTGTAAATTTTTTAACACGTAATGAAATTATTTTTTCAGTAGTATTTAATTACTGGTAATTTGATGATTTGAAGTCTGATCCACCGTTGAATTTCATGAAAAAAATAATGAAAACCACATTCAAACCATTTTAATCCAATGCAAATAATGAATTTCCGAAGGCTCAAATGTCACCTTATTGTCATCGGGGGGGGGTATTTCTCACTTTGCATTTCTTTCAAAATTATACCTTAACTACCTTGCACAAAGGAGTTGCTATATATCCCAATAAAAAACTATGTATTGCAATTGCATTGATTTTATGGTACTGTTGAAAAAGTAACAACCGGCATCAAGGTCTTGCCCCTTGCAATCTAGGCCTTGACGGAAGAATGATTTTTCTTCGGATGGGCTTGGGTCTTGGGGATTCCAGGTCAGGAAAAATCGGGCAATCAAATTGTTGGCGGGGATTCCGCCTGATTCTAAGGGGAAGTACATGAGAAAGCAATCTCAAAAATTGGTCGCGAATCAATATTGGCTTATCGGGTGCCTCGCCCTGATTGTGGGGACATTTCTGGCCTCGTCCAATGTTGCTAGTGCACAGGGATTGAGTCGGATCCACAAAGATGATGGTTCCGCCTACCTTGAGATGCAACGCGCAGACAAAGCCGCAGGTGATTACCACAACGGTGATCTTCTTATTTGTTCCGATTGCCATGTCATGCACGGTAGCATGCAACACAACTATGAAGGGACAACCTCGGGTGTTGGCAATATTGCTTCCTTCCCGTGGTCGACCACTCCGAGCCCCTCCTTGTTGAAGTTTGCCGATCCCGTGGATCTTTGTGTGTCCTGTCACGACGGCGTGGCCGGCATACCCGATGTAATCATGGGCGACATTAACGGCCTAACTGAGCGATCCGGTGGGTTCTTCGATGAAGTCGATGTTCTCAACCCCAGAGGGCACAACCTGGGTCGTGGCCTGGATAATTCTGGCTCAAACTTATGCCTGCGGTGTCACTTCGGGGGAGATTTTGCAACGGCCTCAGTTACCTGCCTCGATTGTCACAATACTCACGGAAACGGAAATCCACGCAACCTTCAGTGGGCGAGCGATCCTGAAGGAACTCCACCCCTTGGCTTGTTCGTTGCCTCGGGTGCCTCCGGCATGAGTCGTTACGAACGCGCCAACGTTGCCTACGGTACCACCAATGACCTGAGCCTTCGGGAACCAACGAACATGTGCACAGATTGCCATCATACTTTAACGGGCTCCTACACGGACCAGGATCTCAATGGCATCCACGAGAAACACCCTTCCTATGACAGCGAACGCGGTTTCCCCAACGATATCGACCAGGGTTTGGTCAGGGGAACCACCAACCCTGCCCACTGGGTTGCAGGCACGGGTCAGGGATTCGATGGGACGGAGCGGGTACCTTATGTGAATGAGGGCGGCACCGACTACGCCACTGCTCATGTCATCGATTCTTCAACCAACGGTGTGCTTTGCTTTTCCTGCCACAAGGCTCACGGCAGCGCCAGCGCCTTCGGTTTGGTTTGGACCATCAACGGCGGCATCGACAACAAGGGCTGCGATCAGTGTCATTTGGGAGAAGGGCGTTAAGCTGTGAATCTACCTCGCGCATCATATCGGGTTTTCGGAGCTTCACTGGCAGCGTTGTTGCTGTTTGTGGTGCTGCTGCCTGTTGATGTTTCGGGTGAGGAAATGATCGGCATTCCTTTTACTATATACGGTATGGATGGCGGTCGGCCTTTCCTCACGCCACGCGGGCTGTTCTGTGACCTGCAGGTGGATGAAATCCTGGTGGCCGATGCCGGGGGGCACCGGATACAGATTTTTGATTCGGAGGGCTGGCCCAAATACGAGTTCATTCATTGGGTTGAACGCAACGGTGAACGCATCCAGGGTGAACCAGGCGCAGTGGCAGCTACCCCAGACGGCAACATTTTCATCATCGACATACTGAGTCTCGATATTTCCATCGTGAATTTTCGGGGATTGCCCCTGCGCAATATATCTGCGGCAGAGTTGCTGCCGGATCAAAACGAGCCCGCTCTGGGAGTTTGCCTTGCTTTGGGGCCCGAAGGGCACATTTTTGCTATTTGCAAGGCAAACAATGACCATTTCATGGTTGAGATGACCAATACCGGGGAGGTTATTGGTCGTGTGCTCATGGGACAGGCCGGAGACTTGAAGCAAGTCACCGGCATTGCGGTGGACGCGCAACGCGTGTACCTGTCCGACCTGGCTGCAGAATCCTGCGTGCAGGTCTTCGACCGACAGGGACAGCGCCAATTGGCCTTCGGAATTCATGACACCGGTTGGGGGAATTTCTCTTTCCCCGCCGCCATTTCCGTGACCTCTCTTGGCCATATATGGGTTGTCGATCAGATCCGCCAGATCGTCAACAGTTTTGATGCCGAAGGAAAGTTCCTTGGTTATATCGGAGGTAAGGGGATCGGCCCTGGATCAATGAGTTATCCATGCGCGGTCGCCAGAGATCGCCGGGATCGCATACTCGTGCTGGAAAAAGTCGGACGCCGCTGTCAGGCTTTTGTCCTGCCCGAAGGAGGTGGTGCGGCAAGCAATTCAGGTACTTGATGATTCAGTCATCGCTTTCACTCATTTCCTGAAACTCACGTGGAGGTTACATCGTGAGAATGCAACGAATCCTGTTGGTCACCGTGCTTGCTATCGCTTTTGCCGGCGTAGCCTTTGCCGGCGACTATCATAACGGCGCAACCCTGACATGTTCAGAATGTCATGTCATGCACGCCAGCCAAACCCATGGCTACAATGCGGATGGTGGGGGCTTCTTTGGTGCTCCCAACGGAGAAAACGAAGGTCTGCTGCGGGACGAGGTCAACGCACTGTGTTTGGGTTGCCATGACGGCCAGACCGCTTATCCAGATGTTATGGGCAACCAGACCGGTGCGGTCATTCGGGCGGCCGGTGCGCTGAATGACGGTACGGACACTGCCCCTTACTACAACGCTGACGGCCATACTCTTGGTTCGACGGAGCTTGTACCCGGTGGAAATGGAGCTAATTTCCCAGACGGTCTCAAGTGTGTCGATTGCCACAATCAACATGGTTACGGTGGGGGTACGAATCCCTGGCGTAATCTGTATGCCAACGGTCAAGTCATTAGTTACGAAACAGCAGCCACTCCGACCGGTGATTTTGATGTCACCCAGGCTGCCTCACTAAACTACTCATATGACAATCTGACCTTCAACAAGACCACCCTTAACCCCACATTGTCTGCTTATGCCGACTATTGCAAGGGTTGCCACACCAATTTCCATGGCGCTGTTGGTGGCTCGGAAATCGGCGGCTCTGCTAGCGGTGGCTTTATTCGTCACCCGGCTACAGACGTAATCATTGGCGGTATTGGGGGGGGGCACTCCAGCTCGGCTGTGTTTGGCTCCCACACCAATAATGTTCTGGTCCAGACCGATGGGACCAACCTTACGCCATCCTGCTTCAGTTGCCATAAAGGCCATGGAAATCAGAATGCCTTCGGCCTGATCTTCATGGAAGGCACCGGCACCGTGACCGAAGAAGGCGACAACGGTACTGCCGCCAAGGCCTTGTGTGGACAGTGCCACGTTCAAGGCTGATAAAGTTTTGAATTAACAGCTCTTAGGGGTTGTGCTAGAATGGGATGGAGGGTTCGCCCTCCATCCCATTAATCCAGTGTGGTGGATTTTGTTTAAGACTTGAATTCGGAGATGCATCATGAAGGCTCATTTCTCTTCTCGCCTGGTTTTTGTGGTGACTGCCCTTCTGGTGGTTGTTTTTTATTTTTCACCTTCTCAAGGACAAATTCAGGATGGAGCACATACCGACCCTCTGCATGGTGTCGAGCGCGTGGTAACCATTCCCTCATCTCGAGGCACCTGCGTGCAGTGTCATGATATGCACGCCATGGACAGTGGACAGGTGACCGGCGAGGAACCCGCTTTATTTCGAGCCAACAACAACGCCCTGTGCTTTGATGTCTCCGGTGGGGGAGGCTGCCACAATGAGCCTGCGGTTAACTACCCCATGCCCGATTCGGATTTCATGCCCGAATTCTCGCTCTATCCCGGCTACCCCGAGACCAATGCCGGTGGTGAAATAACCCATGGTGTGGATTTGCGCGGCCGGTGGCCGGGTTCCAGCGTTTATGAGAACAGCGGGCAGTATCTTGGGCGCGACTATTCTCCCCATTACCTGGACCCCGACATGCCACTGCAGGACAATCTGGGTGGAGGAATGTGCCTCAATTGTCATTCTCCCCATGGCACGGACAATGCATTCGATCTTTTGACTGCCAATTACACCAACGCTGGTGGTCATGCAGACTTCGGCACTCCTCCAAATCAGCAGTTGTGTTTTGATTGCCATGGTCCCAACGGACCGGGAGGGATGAACAGTTCCGGTCGGTTGATTGCCGACTACTTCGACGAAAGCGTAAACCCTGGAACAGCGGGGCACCAAATCAGGCGCAACCCCGATATTGCTCTTTCCTGGCCGACATCGGTGCAGGTTGGGGACAAGTTGCCGTGTTATCTTTGCCACAACCCTCATGGCTCCAGGGGAGCCAATGGTTCCTCACCCAATACTTTTATGCTCAATGACGGGCGCCCCGGCTGGTCTGGTCTGACCGATCCACGTGGCAATGCCCAGGACTCGCGCACTATTTGTTTTGGTTGTCATATCCCTTCTGATGGAGTTCCCGGGTCGCGTGTGGTGATGGGCATTGTCATGAACACTATCCCGGACAAAGGCCCTCATCGAATGAGTTCGGCCCGTAGCTGTGCCGAGGTGCACGGCTCCCTGTATGATACTCCGAGCAGTGTTAACATCCACAACATTGTTGATGAGCAGAAGCGGGGACTGGAAGACTTCTGGAAATGATGCCAAGTTGTTGCCAAAGCCCAATTGGGAACTGCCCCCTGCGGATGCGGCGCCTTGGTGCTCGTGAGTTGCTGGTTTTACAACTCGCCTTGTACAGCCTTTTCTTTGGCAATCCACCCGGAGTGCTGGCTGCTGAGAATTCCGGGCGTATCCGTTTGAACTATAGTGAATCCAGCCGGTTGGGAATGGAAACGAGCCAGATTTTCCAGGAGTACAATGTTTCAAGCCAGGACGATATATTCGGGGCCAACCGGCTCCGCCTGGATTTTCGGTGGGAACGCCTGGTCGATTATGAAATTGACAATTCGGTTGATCGCCCCACCTTGCGGGCCATGTTGACCGGGCTCACCTATGAATTCACCATGCGTTATGCCCCTCTCCAGTACACCTCGCCCGCAGGACGCAGCTCCGGCTCCAAGGTTGAAGGCCTGCAGGCGGCCTGGCAGTATTGGCACGACGGCTTACCCCGGGTGAGATTGGAATACCGTGAAGACAAACGCCACCAGGCTGTGATCAACTTCAATACGTTTTCATCCGTGTCCCGGATGCGATTGGCGGAGTTGGATCATAGCATTGGCGGGCTTCGCTTCGGCGGCTCGTATCGCCACACCATCAATACGAGCACCTCCTCCAGTGCGGGCGACCGGGACGCTGGGACGGCCACCCTGCGGGCTTCTTTCGACCAGAAAATTTCACCCAGTCTGCGTTTCAGTGTCGGGGGTGACGTGCAGCGCTCCGAAGTGGATCAGGGAAGTTCCCCTACATCTGTCGGCCGCACTCGCAACCTGCGTGGCAACGCGGTCTGGAGTATTCTGGACAAACTTCAGGTTGGCGTGAGCGGTTTTTATCGAGAATCCCTCAGCGAGGGCGGCGGGCGACCATCCCTGTTTGATGCGAACCGTACTTTGGCCGCTCGAGCCGTCTTCAGGCCGATACCGGAGCTGGACTTGACCGTGCAGCGTGACATTCGGGATATCAATCGGCCTGACAACAATTCCTTTTTCGACGTCCTGCGTTTGCAGGCTGTATATTCGGGGATGTTGCGCAGAGGTTTGCGGGCTCGCTTGACCGGGATGAAGAATGTTACCATCAAGACCGAGAATTCGCGCACTCCAGCCGATGCCACGGATATTACCCTGCATTTTAATATATTCCGTCGGGTCATTGCTCGAGCCTCATTGACGTACAACCGCCAGCAGCATCGTGACAGTGGATTCTTGAGTCAACACGCCGTCAACAAGATTTTTGAGATAAAATCCCAGCTCTCCCGGCTTTTTTTTATTCGCCTCGACTATAGGGGATCTCAGACTTCGCGAGCCTTCGAGTTTTTTGAAATTGATTCGCATAATTATTCGGCAAATCTAAATTATACCAATCCGGCAGGATTTTCTTTGTCTGGGAGCGCGCGAAGATCGTTATTATTTGAGGGTGACCGTAGAAGTCAGACTTTCTTCGGCCTGAACATTGCTGGTCGCCTTACCGAAAATCTCAGTTTCACCCTCGACGGTACCTGGAGCGAACAATCGGCCATCGTGCTTGGCGGCAGTGCGGCCAGTTACAACGCAAGGATGAATTATAGGTTCAGCAGAAGCGCCTTTGTGACCGCAGGTTGGCAAACCTCCGGTAGGAACGGCGGACAAGGTGACGAATCGTTCTCAGCATCTTTTCAGGCAACGTTCTGATTTGGACAGGTGATTACAGATTGGGGAAGAAGATATGGCTACCTTTGTAAAACGAACGATGTTTGTCTGCCTGATCGGGCTCGGCCTCCTGGCCGGCTGCGGATCACCTCCGGTGTTCATCGAGCCGGAAGCGGACCTCGACTTCTATGACAGGGTTGCTGTTACGCCCTTCTGGGTTACCAATGGCGATCGGGGGGCAAGCGATTTGGTCTCCGATGCCTTTGTTACGGCCCTCATGATTTCGGAAAAGTACGGTGTTGAGGAGCCGGGCCTATTTCGGCATATGCTTGACGATGTTGCCGATCAGACCAGCACATCCAATCGTGGGTTGAAGCCTGAGATGGTCAAGGAACTGGGGGTGCTTGCCAAGGTCGAGGCCATATTCGAAGGAACGGTGCTCGCCTACGAGATGACTCGCATTGGCCAAAACCAGTACCCGCTTATTTCGGTGGAGTTGAGGATGATCGATGCCCAGACCGGACGACTGGTCTGGTCTACTACGGTGACCAAAAAAGGCGGTCCCGGTTTCCCCTTCTTCGGCTTTGGTGAGACGCGTACCCTGCCGGAATTGGCGGCCAAGGTTGTCGAAGATCTCGTTTCAAGGGTGCCTTGATATGGGAACTCGTTGCCACTTGTCCCTTGGGACTACCCTGTTTTTGCAGCTTTCGCTGCTGGTTTTTTTGACCGGCTGTGGGTCTGGTGTGCGGCACAACACCGTTCACGATTTTCCCGGGGACCGGCCTTACCGATTGGCTGTGCTGCCCCTAACAAATCTAACGACTGACCCCAGTGCTGCCGATGTTCTGGGTAACGCCATTGCCGTCGAACTTTTGAATACTTCCGGCTTCGAGCTGGTTGACGCCATGGTTGTCAATTCCGCTCTCAGTCGTCACAGAATTCGTTATGCGGATAGAATGAACAAGGAACAGTTCACGGCCCTGGGTGGGGAACTAGGTGTGGATGGAGTTCTGGTGGGTGCCGTTCATGCCTACGAGTATCGCCAGGAGGAGGATGGTCCGGTGCCCATGGTTTCTTTGCATACACGGATTGTGGATGTGGCCGAGGGGCAAATCATCTGGGTCGCCATGCAGACTCGTGTGGGAACCGACGGCGAATTCCTCCTGGGAATTGGCCTGGAAAAATCCCTTCCCCGACTTGGCTCCATGGTGGTTCACGACATCGTCGAAACTTTGCGTTGAAAGGTGGCATCTTGATGAGATTTGCATTCAGCCTGCTGGTGGGTCTTTTCCTTTTCGTGCCTGTTGTGAGCGGAGCCGAAGAGGTTACAACGCCCGAGGGAAAATCCGGGCGAGATCCATCTACCATCACAGTGGTGGTGCGTCACCGGGTGGTTCCTGATTTTGCCGATACTATAGAGGTCGTCTGGGGAACGGGTGAACTGTACTGGATCGGCGATACGGAGTACAGCCTTGAGGTCGAGCGTTTCGTGGCCGATTTCGGCATCAACGAGACGGGGGAAATAATCGAGCGCGGCACCGAGGCCCACAACCCCGCTTGCCATGTGGTTATTTACAAGGATGATGTTGAGGAGGATAGGGTCTGGTCGTTTTTCGGAACGGGTGCACCTCATTTCCGACGTGAGTCCATCCTGTCGGTGGATATTGCTTCTTTTCCCTGGCACGGTGTTGTGTTGACCGAACCGATCCCTCGGGAGGCCAAGTAAATGTTTTGTAAATTGATCCCTCGATACAGCACTCCATTTTTTGCTGCTCTAGTCGTGATGGTGACTTTCCTTGTGATCGCCGACCCCGGGTTTGCCGAACGAAAACGGAAGGAATGCCTGGATTGCCATGATGAGATGATTCCGCTGATTGACCGTCAGTTTGTGCATGAACCGTTCAAGGAAAAAAAGTGCATGGATTGTCACAAGCGCCATGGCTTCTCCCAGAATCTGGTGCTCAAGAGTTCCCCTCCTGAACTTTGCGCCGACTGCCACACCGATCAGATGCCTGCCGCTGATGTGGCCGTTCCTCATGCACCCGTCACTGAAGGCTACTGTACGGGCTGCCATGACCCCCACTCATCCAACTATCCTGCCCTGGTCAGAGGAAGCCGTCCGGGAGGCGTATGCCTGCCTTGTCACATCGAGGTAAAAGACGATCTTGATGGTCCCCAGGGTCATAAACCCTTCATGGATGGCGATTGCAGTGCCTGCCACGATGCCCACGGCAGCGACAATTCCGTCATGCTGGCCGTACCCCAAACAGATGTTTGCCTGGGTTGTCATGCCAAGATCGATGTTGCGGACCATTTCGGTGTGGCTACAAACGATCAGTCCTGCACCGATTGTCACGATGCTCACCTGGCCACGAAGGACTCGGTATTGCGCAGTGACGCTCACCCGCCCTTTGCCGAGGGAAGTTGCTCCGACTGTCATGCCGAGGGAACGGGTGATGTTGCCGGCGACGTTCTCGAATCAGGGCCCTCACTTTGTTTTGAATGCCATGACGATATTGAAGAGCAGTCCGGACTGGCCTTTGCTCATGAGCCGGTTACCGAAGATTGTCAGAATTGCCACGATCCCCATCAATCAAGCTTTTCCACCTTGTTAATGGCCGAGCAAGGCGAAGTTTGCCTTGAGTGCCATGACGACCCGACTGAAGAAGAGGGAATCCAGAGCGTGCACCAGCCGTTCGAAAATGGTGAATGCTCCTCCTGCCATGATCCCCATGGCAGCGACCGGGAACTGTTGCTATCGGCTGAGGGTGACGGGCTGTGCGCTGCCTGCCATCAAGAGCTGATGACCAAGGCGGAGCAGGCGGAAACCTCACACCCCGCCCTGGACGAGGGCTGTATTTCCTGTCATCAACCACATGCCTCCAACGAACGTAGATTATTGGCTGGCCAGCAGAGAACCCTTTGCCGGGAATGCCACGAAGAAACAGTAGTGGCCCCTGTTGGAGTTCTGCAGCATGTGCCTTTCCAGGCCGGGGCCTGCAACGAGTGCCACAATCCTCACGGGTCCAATCAATCGAATATGTTGGTGGACATGGCACCTGCGGATAATTGTGTGCGTTGCCATACCTCGCTGGGAAAGAGTTTCAAGGCGGGCAAGGGGCACGACCCCTTTGTTGAGGGAGATTGCGGTATTTGCCACGCGGCTCACTTCTCGGCGGAACCTGCGGCCTTGTTGGTTGCTCCCATCCAGGCATTGTGTTCCGATTGCCATGATGATCTGGATGGGGAGCTTTCCCGTTCCCACCTTCACACACCCGTTAGCCGTGGTGACTGCACTGCCTGCCACAATCCTCATGACAGCGAGAGAGGCTCGCTTCTGATTGCCTCGGGTTCCCAGTTGTGTCTGGGCTGTCATCTGGAAATAGCCGAGATCACCCAGCTGGCTGTGGTGCATGAACCGGCAGGCGATGGCGACTACCGGGTTTGCCATGAAGTTCATGGGTCGGACAACCCCATGGGGCTTACCGCCCCGGTGGCGGAACTCTGCGCCGAGTGCCACGATGTGGACACCGAAGAGTTCTTCACCAGTCACGGCGGTCTGGCCAACGGAAACTCCCGCTGCACTGCCTGTCACAACCCCCATGGTTCCACCGACCCCATGCTGTTGAACCGCATGGTCCATTCACCTTTTGAAGACAAGGACTGTGCTTCCTGCCACGACGACCATACTCCTGAGCAGCTTGCCGTTGAAACGGCCAGCCTTTGCAGCGACTGCCATGATCAGCCGGATGAGTTTGCCGAGAAAAGTCAAATCCATTCACCGGTTGCCGAGGGCGACTGCACCGCATGCCACGACCCCCACACCGCTCGCAAGGATCTACTTCTGCGTTCTGCTGTGCCGGAGCTGTGCGCCAAGTGCCATGATGAGATCGTTTATCCTGCTGACGGGATCAACCAGCATCGGCCGGTGGAACAGGGTCTGTGTCTCGATTGCCACCAATCCCATGCCGGTGATCACAAGTCGCTTCTAAAGGATACAGGTGACCATCTGTGTCTCGGCTGTCATGAGGCTCTCAAGCAGAGGCTCGACACTGGAGCCCCGCATGCCCCGGTGGCTGATGGCGATTGCACCGTTTGTCACAATGGTCATAATTCAGCCCAGGAGGCCCTGCTCAACCAGCCGGTGAGTTTGCTTTGCGCCGAGTGCCACGATGTGGAAGGTCTGGAAATCACAACGGCTCATTCCGGTTTCGAGGTCAAGGAAGCCAATTGCGTAATCTGTCATGATCCTCATGTTTCAGTGGATGACGGCGGAAAATTCCTGCGACCGGTCAGGCACGAACCGTTTGCCGATGGCGACTGCTCATCGTGCCATGAGTCCGGGAGCAATCTGGTTTCACAACCTGCGCCTCAACTCTGTCTGGAATGCCACGACGAATTCTCGGAAATTCTGGAGACGAAGGGAGTTCATGCGGCTCTTAAAAGCGAAAATTCCTGCCTTTCCTGCCATTCTCCCCATGCGGGCTTCGAGGGTTTGGTCAATCGCTCTTCAGAGAAGGAGACCTGCATGCGCTGCCATGATCGCCAGGAATTTGAATGGGAATACCGGCACGAACCCATGGAAGAGGCCTGCAGCAATTGTCATAACCCACATACGGGAGAAAAACCACTTCTGTTGGATCTCGACATCATGGACCTTTGTCTGGAATGTCATGAGATCCATCCCCACCCCATGGGCGGAGAGTACAAGGATCCCCGGACTGACGGTCCACTGACCTGTGTCAGTTGCCACTCACCCCACTCTTCGGATATAAAACAGCTGTTGACCCATGAAAAGGGGCGGGCTCTGTGCGTTCAGTGCCATGTGGGCGCCATGGGGGCTCATTGATGAGCCTGGTGTGCGCCTTAACCTGTGGGCCACAGATATGGAGGATTTCAATGGGAATCCTCCATATTACCATGTCAGATGCGTGATAAAAATGATACTCAAAGTCAAAAAATAAACAAATTCTGTTATTTTTCTTGTAGGTTGTTGCAACAATATGCTATAATCCTAGCAACAACCTTGGATATCCCAAGATTTGTATGCTGCATTCCCCAATCAGCAAGGAAATCCCATGCGAACCACCACCTTTTTTATCCTGGTAGTTTCATGTCTATTTGTCCTGGGATCCGATTCCTACGCCACGGTGGATCATCGGGATTTGGTCGAAGGGGATTGTATTTCCTGTCATGCGGGTCATGTGCGGGCTTTCTCCGGTCAAGCCGGTGAAAAGGCTGCCAACCACCAGGGACTTTCTTGCCTGACTTGCCACGATTTCCATTCTAATCCTGCCAATCTGAGTTTTGTACCCGAACAAATCGAGACGCCAAACAGTGGTACCAGATCAGTTGTTTTCACTGCCCGCACTGGTCCGGACTCCTTTGCCGACGGCGATGCCGTCTACGATGGTGTGTGTGAAGTGTGCCATACCATGACGGGTTATCATCGCAATGATGGATCCGTCAGCCAGGCCCACAATACCGCAACCGATTGCACTGCCTGCCATCCTCATGAAGAAGGATTCTCACCAGTGGGCGGTAGTTGTCTCGACTGCCATTCCATTCCGCGTGGTTCCGGGGGATATCGTCGCCAAATTGTTGAAAACAGCGGGGACGGCGGCGGTGATTTCGTACTGACGAGTCATCATGTCACTGATGGTACCCAGAACGAGTTGGTGACCGCAGGCGACTGTATCGTTTGCCACGATCAGGGCAACCACATGTCCTATGGAGACGGTGTGTCGGTTTACTTGCGCGATCCCAACGGCGGAGCTTCGATTGTCTACGACGGCACTCCCCAGTCTGTTGAAACCTGGTGTCTGGCTTGTCACGACGGCACCCACACCAGTCCTTTCAGCGACGGTCAGCCTGCCCCTGATCTGTCGACCTGGGATGGATCGGCCCACGGAGCGACTTCAGCCACCTGTCTCGATTGCCACGACAATGGCCATGGCAGCGGTAACCTGCACATGGTGGCTACCACCATCGCCACACCCAACAGCGGCAATCTGCCCGTGAACTTCTCGTCACTAACCGGACCCGGTTCCTTTGCCGATGGCGACGCTGTCTATGATGGCGTTTGTGAGGTATGCCACACCGGCACTGCTTTCCATCGAAACGATCCATCCGGCGACCACAGCCATTTTGTTGCCCAGGATTGTACAGCCTGCCATGGGCATGATGTTGGTTTCCAGCCCACTGCCGGCTCCTGCACCCAGTGCCATAATTCGGAACAGGGCCCAGGCGGATACCGGCGCCAAGTTGTTTCAGGGGTTGGCGGAAACGGCGAGTTCGTCCTGCTGAGTCACCACGTTTCAGACGGTACCCAAAACCAGATAGTCCAGGACTCGGACTGTGTGGTTTGTCATGACCAGACCAATCACATGACCTACAGTGATGGTGTTTCGGTGTTGCTGGTCGATCTTTCCACAGGAAGTCCCGTACTCTATAACGGCACACCTGCAACCTTGGAACCATTTTGTTTGGGTTGCCACGATGGTACCCAAACGGCACCCTTCTCCGATGGCAATCCGGCTCCCGACATGTCGGGATGGAACGGGGCCAGCCACAGCCCGGCGGGTTCCACCTGCGCCCAATGCCACACCAACGGGCATGGAACCGACAACCTGGCTCTCATCGGAACCCAGATAGAGACACCCAACAATGGTGTGCTTCCGGTAGTGTTCACCTCCTGGACCGGCCCCAACAGCATGGCCGATGGCGATGGTATCTACGACGGTATCTGCGAAGTTTGCCACACGGCCACGACTTACCATCGTAACAACGCTTCCGGCAACCATGGGCACAACTCAGGCAACGACTGTCGGGCGTGCCATGATCACAATACCGGGTTTTCACCCCAGGCCGGTTCTTGCCTCGCTTGCCACAACACAACCCAGGGCTCCGGAGGATACCGCCGCCAGGTTGTTGAGAACAACAATGACGGAGGTGGTGATTTCGTGCGCGTCAGCCACCATGTCAGCGATGGCTCGACCACCGAGATCGTCACCGAGGGCGACTGTGTGGTTTGCCACAACCAGTCCCAACACATGACCTTCACCGATGGCGTGTCCGTACTTCTGGAAGACCCCGCTGGTGGTCCAACCATCACCTACGATGGCTCAACCGGATCGATCACCGGTTTCTGTGCTGCCTGCCACGACGGCACTCCGGCCTCACCGCCATTTTCGGACGGCAATACTCCACCCAACGTTCTGGCAACCTGGCCATCATCAGCCCATGGTACCGCCAACAATGCACCTTGTGGAGAGTGCCACACCAATGGACACGGTGGAGACAACCAGCAGATGTTGACCGCTCGCTACGATCGCCAAGACTATCTGAATTATAGCAGTGCCCGCTACGCCCTGTGCTGGCAGTGCCACAATGAAAATACCATCGTCTTTGGCAACAATTCCTTCGAGGATCTGCACGACAAGCACGTTGTCGGTGAGGACTCGGCCTGTGTGTTGTGCCATCAGCCCCATGGGCCCTTCGATGATGGTGAAGCCGGAAATATTGATTTCAGCTACGGTCTGGACAACGGCTTCGACATTCAACTGATCGACGGCTACACGCGCTCCACCGCGTTCTGGACCTCGGGCAATACGGGCTTCTGCTACATAGCTTGTCATGGCAAGGACCATACTCCCAAGGATTATCGTCGGGATCTGGTCCTTCAGGCGAGGGACTTGTCCGGGCAAGTGGAGGGCGTTGGCCCCTTCGTTTCTGCCAGGAGTTATCCTGTTCCCAGCCGTGGCCCGGTCACCATTGTCTTGCAGCAGGGAGAAAAGGCAGACAAGGCCCAGGTTAGTGAGTGGGTGGAGGTTACCATCTACGACATCTCCGGTCGCCGTATTCGTGACCTCTCCTTCGACCATGGAGGGGCGGATGATGCCACACTCTTCTGGGACGGTTTGGATGCCGCGGGACACAGCGTTCAATCTGGTGTTTACTTCTGTCGGGTTTCCACCCGTGAGTCAAGTCGAACCTTGAAAATGGTGATTGTTCGTTGAGGTGCAATGGGATAATCCGGCAACAGATCGAAAGAGCAAGGAAGCAACGTGATTAAACGTTGTTGGGTATCTTTCTGTTTTCTAAATATTTTGATTCTATCCGGTTGCAGCACCGGAGACGATGGCAACACCGGTCCGGAAATTCCCCAGGCACCCACCGAAACCTGGCTTGTTGCAGCCGAATCGTCCTTTGATATCAAAGGGCTCACCTGGGATCCGGCTGGAGGATTGATTGCCGTGGGGGGAGACCGGGTGCTCACTGGTGGACCGGTGGTTTGGACCGATACAAGGCTAGCCGGCGAGGTTGGTTTGAGGGATGTCTGGGCCACCGATGGTCTCGTTCTGGCAGTCGGAGACAATGGCCTTTTGCTGAGCCGCGACACCAATGGCTGGAATGTCCTGGACGTAGGCACCACCGTCGATCTGAGGGCCGTGTCCGGGCGCAGCAGTTCCGATGCGCTGATTGTGGGCGATGCAGGAACCATCCTTCACTTCGACGGCTTGGCCTGGCACAACCGTTCAGTATTTCCCGGTGAAACCTTCATGGACGTCTGGTGCAGTCCTACGGGTGTGTATTTTGCTGTTTCGGTGGAAGGAAACATCTGGTCCGATTCCGGGCAGGGATGGACCCGCATCGACCTTGGAATCCCTGACTATATTCCTGAGGAACTCGTTGGTGTCGTTGGTCTCTCCGATTCTTTTATTCTGGCTTATGGAGACCACGAACGGGTGCTTCTGTTCGACGGATCCTCCTGGATCATCGATCGCGATGGTCCCTCGGCCAGTTCCTTCGTCTCCATGACAATCGGGACGGACGGTGACCCCATCGCCGTCACCCAGGATCGCAGGATCCTGACCCGGACCGGAGGCTCATGGCAAGTGGCTGTCTCCCTTGGATTTCCTATTTTTCCGACCGCACTTTGCACGGGGCTCGATGGTGAAGTCTACCTCGTGGGCAGTGAAGCAGGCGTGTTGCAAATGGCCTCCGTTGCTGAAGATTGGGATATCATCCACCGTTACTGGTCCGATGATATTGTCACTTCGGTTTCCGGAGGTCTGGGCCAGAGAATCCTTTTGGCGGAGTCGGGCCTGATCTGGAAATTTGTGGACGGGCAATGGACTGCCGTGCGCCCGGACCCCGCCACCATTGTTTCGAGAGCCTGGTCCGCCGATGGAAGCAGCATCGTCACCATCGGTGTTCATGACCAGATCGCAGTGCTGACTGGCAGTGGGTTCCTGACCGAACCCCTGGGATTGAACATGACTCCTCGGGGGATCGACGGCCTTGCCGACGGCACGCTGCTGATTGTTGGCCGCCACGGCCGCATCATTCATGGCACCCTGGGCAACTGGTCGGAACATGTCAGCGGAACAGCTCAAGACCTCCAGGATGTTTGCTTTCTAGGGCCTGCTACCGCCCTTGCAGTGGGTGATGAAGGGACGGCTCTGGTTTGGGATGGAAGCTCTTGGCAAGCGGAACCAACAGGCACCCAAGCCACACTATTGAAATTGACCCTGGGCCCGGCTGGGGAGATCTATGCCCTTGGCAGGGTCAATGGTGGAGGGGCTGCCTATCAGGTCTTTCAGAGAACCGGGTACACTTGGCAGGCTCTGGGTGAAGTGGCGGATTTGGGCACCGACCTCATCACCGACATCACGGTGGATGAAAACGGGAATTTACGAGCCTGTTCTAACAGGGGAACCCTCTTCCTATTTGAGGGAAATCGTTGGTATGTAACCGAGGACCGGCCAGAATTTAGGCTTTATGTCATATCTGGGAACGGGGCGGCAGAAGTGCTGTCCGCAGGTGGCAATGGAGTCGTGCTTACCTTTTCCGATTGACAATTTACCCCTCGTCTCCATTTAATCGAAGGAGGGTTTAATTCCCCGCCCCTTGGGGCGCTCCTGGCTGGTATGCAAAAAATCTAGCGATACCCCGCTGCTTGCGGCGGGTGTGGTTCATTCATAGTTCTGATTCTCTTTTTTGGTTTTTCGGGCTGTATCGATTTCCAGGACCCACCAACGACTCCAGCAGCACCGGACGCTGAACCTCTCCCGGAAGAATTCGACCCGGAGTCGGTCGGGGCCTACAAGGACATGGATGGTGACGGCCTGTTTCATCATGTTGCTGGTTGCGCCGATTGCCACGATTTCCGCAACGGCTCCAACAACCTGATGTTTGTCAGGGATTCCATCAGCACCCCGAATTCGGGTGATCTTTCGGTGGTGTTCACTGCTTCAAGCGGTGCGAACTCATTTGCCGACGGTGACAACGTTTACGATGGCATTTGCGAAGTCTGCCATACCAGCAGCTCCCATCATCAGAACAGCGACAATGGCGATCACGCCCACCATGCCGGGTCGTCCTGTGTCTCATGTCATTCACACACGGACGAATTTCACCCAAGCGGGTTCCCTGATCATTCCTTGTTTGTAAGTCCTTTTATCGATGATGGAAACGGGGTTCCCTCGACCACCCCGGCAACCTGTACGGCCAATTGTCATTCGACTTCATTCGGCACTGATGAAAATAACCCAAAAGTCCATGACAGCTGTTTGATTTGCCATGATGGGGTGACTTCACCTGTCACCCTGATTTCAGGTTTCAACAACCTGCTGTATGGCGGGGATGCCACGGGCCAATACGTGCCGGAAACCAATCCATTCAATAATTGCTTTACCTGCCATGGAACCTCCAATCAAACCACCTCCAGCCAAATGTACCCCAATATTGGCACGCATACTGGACAGGTCGAAGCAACAACCGACGGAACCTGCGAAACCTGTCATGTGGACCTGGCCGATGCCATGGTTCAACCCCTGAACAACGCCGGTCATGCCGGCTGCTCAAGCTGCCACATGGAACCTTCCATGGTTTTGGTCGGATCGGCCGAAAATGGGCCGGGAAACTGCGTTGATTGCCACGGTAATGAGAGCGTTGTTCACGACACCGCGGTTCTGCACAACAACAGGGTTCTCGGTGGTCTCATTGCCGATTGTTCCAGCTGCCATGATGTGACCACCGGCGGGTTTTTCGACCAGTCCAAGATCGATACCATCCACACCACTTGTGCCACCTGCCACGATTACCAGGGCACCAACCCAAACATCAATATGATCCAGGTGCAAACGACCATTGCTTTCGGAACGAACACCGGTACGGTGAATTGTGAAAATTGCCATGAAGGCGGGTTTGGGCTGGTGCATGGTCAAGCGGTGGATCATGCCTCCATCGTGGTGACCAGTGGTCCGGAATGCGTAGGATGCCACACCAACACCAATCTGGTGGATCCTGGCGATCCCAAGTCCCACAGTGGGTGCTTCAACTGTCATGAAGATGATGGTATGCTTTTTGTGGGTGCGGGAGGAAACTATGACGTGACGGCCTTGCCGGGTGGTGGAGTTTGCGTCGATTGTCATACCGGACCCTGGCACCTGATGGTTTATCACAACGGCTGGAACCAACGTCATTATTTGGATGGTGGATATTTCGCCTGCGACCAGGTGATGGCCACCAACTGCGCCGGCTGCCACCTGCCGGCCATCGTGGAAGGTGATTATCCAGCCCATGAGAATTACCTGGTTGCCGTAAAATACGCCATTGGTAGCCTTCACTGGAACGGCAGTTGCAACGCTTGTCATTTGACGAATAATAGCGGATTGAGAAGTCCTGCGGTACTTGGGGGGGGAATTTGCTGGGATTGCCATGTCGGGTATAACGATGGTTCCCATTTTGGTAAGTAGGTAGGATTGTAAACTCGATATAGGACGGGGGCCTTTGTCAATAACGGGCCCTGTCATTAAAGAACAAAAATTAGACTTATTGCTAAACTTTAATATTTCCGTGCCGACAATGCTGACAACACCGGAGGTCAGCAGCCATGGGCACATTTTGGAGAATTCTTCTTCCTATAGCCATTTTAGTCAGACTAATGATGGGGTACGCTTGGGCCGATCAGCCACCCGAGCATCTTTCTTTGGAGTGCGCCACCTGCCATGATTGGCATCCTGGGGGAGATCTTCCAGTGGATGAGGCATGCATGGGTTGCCACGAAACCTGGCTGCCGGAACATGATGCTGCTGCTGGCGTCTTTCATGATCCTACCGACCGGTCATGTTCCAGGTGTCACGGATATCACAGTACGGAAATGCTGAAGGCGACTGGAAATTTCTTTCAGAGACCTTATGGTGAAGCTCAGGTCTTGCGCCATTGTTCCAGTTGCCATCGATATGATAATGGTCTGGACACCATTTCCGATGGCCACGTGATGGCTGCCGCCCAGCAATATCACCAGGATTCTTACCAGCTTTTGATAGTTGGTTTGTCTGAAGCCTGTATGAATTGCCATGACGAGGATAGCGAAAATCCGGACACTCCTCCGGCGACTCCGGCTTTTCCTGCCCATGCCAGTCATCCCATCGGTCTTGGTATTCCACCACAATCTCCATGGGAATTTAGTGGGTTTCGAGAAGAAATCGCAACGGATCTTGAGCTCTTTGACGATCAAATGGAATGCACTACCTGCCATCGTATTCCCGCTCCAACGGTGTTTCGCCTGGTTCCTTTTCCAACGGTCACCGATCTTTGCAATGGTTGTCACGACATGGCTCCAGGCTTACCCGGTCCGATGGCGGCGAACGGCCCGGCCATCAATAAACTCAATATTGGGAATCTTGCCAGGGACTCATTTTCCATGGTGAAAAAATAAACGGCCCAAGGATGGTACAGGCTGAATCGAAGTTCCTTTGCCTTGCAAAAAGGGCCTGGCCAAGTCGTTAATGTGTGTCAAGTCGTTAATATGTTGACAATTTTACCATAATGAATGAACGTAACATTTCCCATAAGTTACCGATGATATGGACTTGCGGGATATGCCGATGCAATCCCTTGACTACCAATAGGTTCTGGAGAAACCCCAGGGGTAGGCTATGAAATTGTTCCCGCAACCTGAAATTGGAATTGGTTCAGCGACCAGTTCTTCTTCTTCCTGAATTTTGGAGGCTACCGATGCCCGAGTCCCCGAACAATCAACACAGCAAACAAAAACTACCCTCATCCTTCCACAATTCCATCACCCTCGCCGGTACGGTTTTGGCCGGAACCGCTCTGGCACTCATCATCTTTCTGACGGTGTTGGAAGTCACTTCCGGTGGCCATCATCCGTACCTGGGGATCATCACTTTTATCATCCTGCCGGTTTTCCTGGTGATGGGTTTGTTGGTTGGGGCGTTTGGCGTTCTGCGTCAACAGCGACGGCGACGGTTGGGGTTGTCCAGCACGGAAAAACTGCCGAAAGTGGATCTCAACAATCCAGCTCACCTGAGGGCCACACTTTTTGTGGGTGGTACTTTTATTCTCTTTCTGGCCATGAGCGGGTTTGGCAGTTTCAAGGCCTATGAATACACCGAGAGCGACGAATTCTGTGGCACGCTCTGCCACGAGGTGATGGAACCCGAGTACACTGCCTATTCAGTTTCGCCGCACGCGAGGGTGGGGTGCGTGGAGTGCCACATCGGTTCGGGTGCTCAGTGGTTTGTGAAAGCCAAAATCTCGGGTTTGCGTCAGGTGTACGCCGTCCTGATGGATAAAGTGCCCCGGCCCATCGAAACTCCCATCGCCAACCTCCGTCCTTCCCGAGACACCTGCGAGCAGTGTCACTGGCCCGCCCACTTCTACAACGAGAAGCTGGTGGTGCACGATTATTACGGCTACGAGGATGAAAACACCCACTGGAAGTTGCATCTGCTCATGAAAATCGGTGGTGGGGGAGAAGATGGCCCGGCCAAGGGAATCCACTGGCACATGAACATCAACAACGACATCGAATACGTGGCGACCGACCATCAGCGCAACGAAATTCCCTGGGTTAGGTCCACCCACTCGGATGGAACGGTAAAAATATTCCGGGATACGGAAGCTGATTTCAAGGACGAGGACCTGGCCGGTCATGACGTGCGGCACATGGACTGCATTGATTGCCACAACCGTCCCACTCACCATTACAATCCACCGGCTAGACTGACCAACATAGCCATGAGCCAGGGCCGGATCGACCCGACTTTGCCGGGTGTCAAGGGAGTGGTTGTGGATTTGATGAGTGCGTCCTACGCCACGAACGAGGAGGCGATGGAGGCCATCAGAACGGGTGTTATTGAGTATTACGCAGAGGAACACCCCGAAATTGCCGAGACTCGTGCCGAGTCCATTGAAACTACCATCGTCACGGTTCAAAGCCTTTTCTCCACCAACATCTTTCCTGAGATGAAGGTCAGCTGGCGCCATTTTCCCGATCATATCGGGCATTTGACTACCCCGGGTTGCTTCCGTTGCCACGACGGCAATCACGAAACCGAGGACGGTGAGGTCTTGTCCCGCGACTGCAACGTATGCCACACCATCATGGCCCAGGAACGAAAAGACGGGGAACGCTTCGTCTCGCTCGAGAGCGTCGAATACGTCCATCCCGAAGATATTGACGAGGAGTGGAAGGAAATCAACTGCAGCGAGTGCCACGAAGGGTAATCGGGCTTGGGTCTGCGAAAAAAAGCAGGGAACTGAAAGCACATTGCCGTCAGTTCCCTGCACTAGGCCGATTCAATCGGAACCCGAACTAGTCTACCATTGCGATGGCATCCTCGGGGCATTCTTCAACGCAAGCTTCACAGTCGGTGCATTCGTCAGCGGTGACAAAGGCTTTGCCGTCAATCATGTTGATGGCTTCGGTTGGGCAGGCATCGACACAGGCTTCGCAGCCGTTGCATTTTGCTGGGTCAACCAGGGCAGGCATTTCGGATCCTCCAGAAAAAAACTCAGTTGGAAAGCCACCGCAGCGGCTTAGAACCCTGCCAAAATAGCCAATGAAAAGCACTTGTCAAATTGACGACGATTTTCATTGTCAATTGGAAAATTACCGTTTGAATAGTTGTAGAATTGACGGTCCTGTCTTGCAACCCAGCAAGGGTGGCAGGCAGGCCAGAAGCAGCAATGCATCCCGCCAGAGCAGGCTCAAACCAACGCCGTGACCCCCGTCGGTGTTGAAGCATCCGCAAGAAATATCAAGGCCCCGGTACAGAGCGGAGCTGATGGCGATAATAAAAACAAGGTTCAGCAAAAGAGTGACTAGGGCTGCTCCCCTTTGTTGAATACCCAGCACCAGCGCCGCACCCACCACGAACTCAAGGACAGGCAGGTAAACAGCGAATGGGTGCAGCAGGGCGAAGGGAACCAACCGGTAATGGTGAATAACCAGGGCGAAGGCCTGAGGGTTTTGCAGCTTGTCCAATGATGCAAAGATGAATATTCCACCCACAACCAGACGGCAGACAAGAACCACCATGCTTTTGACAGAGTCGTTCATGGCGTTTCTCCGCTATCGTCCCACGCTTCCAAAATGGTGGGAGCTGAAACAAGACCGCCGGCCTTTTTCCAGCCGTTCACACCAACCCTCAGAATGGAAACATTCTCGTAACCGCGCTGCTGCAGCCTGGCGGCAACGTTGGAAACCCCGGTCAGTTCTCCGTTGCCAAAAAGAAGAATGGGATCTTCAGGGTAGACATCGTCCATCAGGGCCAGCAAATCGTTGTCGAAGGAAACTTCGCGCAGGATGAAGGCATCGGAAATGGTTTCTGCGGCTTCAGCGGCATCGGGTCTTGTATCGATGAAAAGATGGTCACCCTCTTCAAACAGGATCAGGGCGTCGGCCAATTCCACCAGTGGCGCGCTGAGTTCCAGGTCATAGGTCGTGGGGTCCGCTTGCCAGGAAAGGGAGTCCGAACGCAACAACCAACTGCCGGCGGCAATCAGCAACGATATTAGCAGAAGCAAAGCCGCCTGGCCTGCCACCAGGCCAGCGGAAAAATTCGAGGGTTCGGAATGAAGATACCTTATGTCCATGTCAGGATCACATCCTGACCATGTAGGACACGGGAATTTCCATGATGGGCAAACTTTCCAGCGTCGTATGGATTTTGATGGTGCCTTTGATCCGTCCTTTGGCTTTCACCGCCCGGGGGTCGTCTTTGCTGATGGGCGATCCGGATACAAGGATCTTGTTTTGGTGGTTGGGAGTTACCTCCTCGAAAGTAACATTCATTTCGGGAAGGTCGCATTCCACGCCGGTAATTTTGTACTCCAGTTTGCCGGAATGGGGGAAGATCTGAATGATTTTATTGAAGGATTTTTTGTAGCGGAAGTTGAGCTTGTCCACACTGACCCGCAATGCCAGCACGGGCCAGGCGGACAGATCGATGTCCACGAAATCCTTGCCTTCGATGTTGGTCTTGACCCGTACATTGTCGCGCTGACGGCCTGCCGGCATTTCTTCCGGAACGGTGATGACCAAAGCACTGACCTGGGGATTGCCTTCGTAATTGTTGACGGTACTGATCTGGAACAGACCTTTGCGGCTTTTCTTGGCCTGGATTTCGAGTTTGGGGGCCTCCGTTGCGGTGAAGATGACTTTTTTGGTCACCGAGGTTCCGACGGGCGTTTGGCTGAAACCCATTCGTTGGGTCTCAGGGTCAATAAGCAAAGGCGAAAAAACATTGGCCTGAATAATGAAGGAAGTATCAGGGCTGTTGGGATCGTTGCTCAGGATATGCACGACCTTGATAACATTACCGTGAAACTGCTTGCTGTTGAAGTTGATATCGATGGGAGTGGATTCTCCCGGGGCCAACTGCTTCTTGGAAAGGGTTGGAATGGTGCAGCCACAGTCGGCGTTGACCTCGCTGACGACTAATATTCCGCCACCCTTGTTGGTCATGATGACCTGAATATCGCGGCTTTCGTGTTGATTCATGTCACCCAGGTTGATGCTGTTTTTATCAAGATGAATGACCTGGGCACCAGCGGAACCGACCAGCATGAGGCCGAGCACGGCTGTGGTGGCCAGCGAGAGGGAAACTTTGCGCATGAGGGACCTTCCTGTAGAAACGGGGCCTGCCCGGGTAAAATCAATTTTCCGGCACCATTATAACCGATAAATGCCGGCTTGTTCCGCATCTTTCCTGATTATATGGGTTTTAATGGCACCTCACACAATTTGGTTCTTTTCTCCCGGCTGGCAAGGGTTTAGGATGGGATTCGTTGAATGGAGGCACAATGCTCAACACGGATTTGAATTTCAACAGCGTGCGCAAAGGCATCGGCCTTTTGTTCCTGGTTTTGCTGTTGGGGGTATTCTGGTACACGGCCATGGAAGATCTGTCCCTTCTGGACGCCACCTACATGACCGTCGTGACCATCAGTACGGTGGGGTTCAAGGAAGTCCAACCCCTTGACACCTCGGGCCGAATATTCACCCTGATTCTCATCATCGCCGGATTGACCGTGATGACCTACACCCTTGGTGCGGTGGGCCGAGTCGTCATCGAAGGGTCTATCCAGCGATATCTCGGAAGGCAGCGCATGATGCGTGAAGTGGAAAAACTCAAAAATCATTACATGGTTTGTGGGCACGGACGCATGGGAGCCATCCTTTGTGAGGAGCTCCAGCGTGAAGGTGTTGATTTTGTGGTCATCGAAGGTGATCCCCTGGTGGCGGAGAAGTTGGTGGAAAAAGGCTATCTGGTGGTTGGAGGAGATGCCACAGAGGATGCCGTCCTGGATAAGGCCGGGGTCGGCCGGGCCAAGGGGCTGGTGGCCGTTGTCTCCAACAATGTCGACAATCTTTACATTACTCTTTCGGCCCGGCAGATGAGTCGGCAGGACAATCCCGGTTTGTACATTCTTTCTCGGGCCACCGATAAAAGCGCCAGTGAAAAAATTACCCGGGCAGGGGCCGATCGGGTTATTTCACCTTATGCTATCGGTGGGATGCGTATTGTCCAGGCTCTGCTCAGGCCTACGGTTTATGATTTTGTAGACGTGGCCACCCAGAGTAGCGGCATGGATCTGATGTTCGAAGAGTTGACCATCAGTGAGGGATCCAAGTTGGATGGAATGGCCATCAGGGATTCGGGCATCAGGCAAGATTACGATGTGATCGTCATTGCCATCAAGAAACCCAGCGGCCGGATGGTCTTCAACCCCGGCCCTGAAATCGTCATGCAGGTGGGCGACCAGCTCATCGTGCTCGGAGACCGAAATCAAATGAAACGCCTGGAGTCGACCATTCTATAGAATGTCGGCCGGGACTTCGCGGAGGCCAAAATGAGAAACAAAATCTACGAAAACATTGCCCAGTTGGCAGGTGATACACCCCTTGTCCGGTTGAACCGGATCAACGATACAGGTGCCGATATACTGGTCAAACTTGAATCCTTCAACCCAATGGGCAGCGTCAAGGATCGCATTGGGGTGGCCATGCTGGAACAGGCCGTCAGCGATGGGTTGCTCAAACCCGGTGGGCACATTATCGAGGCCACCAGTGGCAACACCGGTATTGGAGTGGCTTTTGCAGGGGCGGCGCTGGGCTACAAGATAACCTTGGTGATGCCCGAAAGCATGTCCATGGAGCGGCGTGCGGTATTGCGGGCCCTGGGTGCCGAGTTGGTGCTCACTGATGCGGCCAAGGGGATGAAGGGTGCCGTGGAGGTTGCTGAAGAGATGCACACCAAGGATCCCGGCTCCTTTGTGCCTCGTCAATTTGACAATCCAGCCAATCCCCAGGCCCACCGCGACGGAACTGCCCGGGAAATCTGGAACGACACCGGAGGCAAGGTCGATGTGCTTGTGACGGGTGTGGGCACCGGCGGGACCTTGACCGGTTGCGGCAGTGGCTTGCGCAAAGATAATCCCAACCTCAGGATTGTGGCGGTGGAGCCGGAAGATTCCCCGGTGATTTCGGGCGGGGATCCGGGACCACACAAGATCATGGGCATCGGGGCCGGTTTCATTCCGGAAAACCTGAAAACCGACCTGATCGATGACGTGGTCAAAGTCGGCAACGACGAATCCATGGCCATGGCTCGTCGGCTTGCCGTGGAAGAAGGCCTCTTTGTGGGCATCTCCTCGGGGGCGGCCATGGTGGCTGCTCTGCGCCTTGCATCTGGTGGAGCCTTTGATGGAAAATGCATTGTGGTCATATTGCCTGACTTTGGCGAACGTTACCTGACCACCGATTTGTTTGCACAATTCATGAACTGAACGATACATCAAGGGAATACAGGATGACGAACGAAGACAGGGTGGGCCGGCTCAGAAAACTGACCGGCAAGGTAGTTGACAGTTATCAGGAACTTGGTGGCATCAATCGTTTGGGTGAGAAGGACCTGCCTTCCCAACCGGCAGTGGTTGCTATTCTGGAAGAATTGCTGGCCATTATTTTTCCTGGTTACCACGGTGATTTGGTGTTTGGGGATGCTGATCTCGCGATGCTGGTTGGAGGAAGATTGGATCGGCTGAATCGTCATCTGACCATGATGATCGAGCAAACCCTTGTCTTTTGCTACCAAAAGGGATGTCATTGCACCTCTCTTTGGGATCTGGGGGAAAACAACGATACTCGCGGGGCCTTGGCTGCCATGGCCCGGCGCAGTTCGCTGGAGTATCTCGAACAACTACCTGAGATTCGTCGTTTGCTTGATACGGACGTGACCGCGGCCTTCGAAGGGGATCCGGCGGCGACCAACACAGAAGAAATCATCCTTTGTTATCCTGGAGTTCAGGCCATTGCCGTACATCGTCTGGCCCACCCGCTTTTTCGCATGGGAGTGCCGCTGTTGCCACGCATCATGAATGAGTGGGCCCATCAGCGAACCGGGGTGGATATTCATCCGGGGGCGGCCATTGGGAAGTATTTTTTCATTGATCATGGCACCGGGGTGGTCATCGGTGAAACAACCAATATAGGTGAAAGGGTCAAAATTTATCAGAGCGTGACTTTGGGGGCCCTCAGTTTCTCCCGCAATGCCGATGGCAGTCTGGTCAAGGGGGGAAAGCGTCATCCTACTCTCGAAAATAAGGTGACAATATACGCCAACGCCACCATTCTCGGTGGCGATACTGTTATTGGCGAGGGAGCAGTGATTGGCGGCGGCACCTGGATTACCCAATCAGTGGCTGCGGGACAAAAAGTGACTTCCGGTCTCCAAGGATGAATCTGGAGTTTCTGCCAAGACTTGTGTTGGATTCCAAGCCTGAATTCCTGTTTTTTGTTTTTCAGAAAGAGGCTGTCGTTACATGGCTTATTCCAAAGTATTTTGTCTGCTGTTCGTGCTTATCCTGATGGCTCCTCTGGCCCAGAGTCAGGATCGAACCGATATTCATGGCTTGTCCCGTGCCCGCTTTGAGGCCACAAAAATTTCATCCGGTAACAAGGATGGCAGTCTTGGGGACGCCGCCGTCGGCAGCAGTCGTTACGATATGCTACGATACGATCTGGATTTGCGCATTGATCCTTCAGCCACCAGCCTGGTCGGTTCCGTGAAAATGAAATTCACCAGTCTGGTGCCTGCTTTGCAAAGTTTCGTCTTCGATTTGGACACCCAATTGGGCATTGACCGCATTATTTATCATGACTCCGAGTTGACGTTCAACCAGATGGTCGGCGATTCGGTAGTGGTGCACCTTCCAGCACCCGTGGCCATGGACACGGTGGATTCCCTGGTGGTTGAATACTCCGGGCAACCTCGCGAACCATCCCTTGGTCGAGGACTCATGTACCGTACGTACAGCCTGGGGGATTACGTAGCTCCCAACGTGGCCAACATGAGTGAACCGGCCTATGCCAAGTACTGGTGGCCCTGCAAGGATCGTCCTGGCGACAAGGCCTTCACCGCCGTCAGCATCACCGTTCCCGATACCCTGGTGGCGGTTTCCAATGGAACCCTGGAGGGAGAGGAAATTTCCGAAGCGGGGTGGAAAACCTACCATTGGCGAGAAGCCTATCCCATGCCCACCTATCTGGTCTCGGTGGCGATCAGCAATTACCTGCTGATTTCTTCTGAATGTTCCACAAGTCTGGGTTCGGATGTTCCTTTGCGCCACTGGGTCATCCCGCCTGATTATGACAACGCCCTGGTTGATTTTGAGCCCATGTGCCAGATGATGGATTTCTGTGAAAGAAGATTCGGCCCATACCCTTTTCTGGGTGAAAAATACGGGCACGCGGAATTCTTCTGGTCCGGGGCCATGGAGCACACCACCGTCACCAGCATCGGGCACGGCTCCCTGCTGGGAGACGGTTCCCGGGATTGGCTCATTGTTCACGAGTTGGGCCATCAGTGGTTCGGCAACAGCCTGACTCCCCAAATCTGGGCCGATATCTGGTTGAATGAGGGTTTCGCCACCTACAGCGAAGCCCTGTGGCGGGAGGACCAGCTGGGCTCCGATGCCTATCTGGCCTACCTGAATTTCGATCGAAACGATGCTGTCTGGGCAATTCAGGGACCAGTATACGATCCGGTGCCGGTTTTTCCCGGAAGGGTGATTTACGACAAGGGTTCCTGGATCCTGCACATGTTGCGCCAACGCCTGGGAGATGGAGATTTCTTCACCCTGCTCGAGGAATGGACCGGTGGGGGTAATCGTCCCGGTGGAAATGTCACCACCCAGGAATTCATCGATTTGTCTGAATCCGTTTCCGGACAGGAGCTGAATAATTTTTTCTGGCCGTATCTGGAAACCACCCAGTTGCCCCGAATTGTCTTCGAGTATCAGATCAGCGAAGGAAATGCCGGTCCCGATACCCGACTTGAGGTGTCCCTGCGCCAAACCCAGAGCCGGATTTTTGATAACATTTTCCCCATTGTCGTGACCACTGAAGCGGGCGAAGAAACCTTCACTCTTCATTTGAGTGGCCGCACGGCCACGGCCACTGTCGAGTTGTTATCGGCGGTTGAATTGGTGGTGCTGGATCCGGACCCCAGCGTATTGTGGACTCCCTCCTCCAGTTCGGGCGTGTCTGAAGGGCTGATCCTTGCCTACCCCAACCCCTCCCTCGTCAATTATATTTATCTGCGTTACCGCATGACCGCCACGGCTCCCGTGGCGGTTCGCATTCTGGATGCCCGAGGCCGCGAGGTGGCCAGTCGGGATCTGGGAGTGGTCTCACCTGACGTTGGCTTTAATGAATATGTCTGGGATCTGCGCGACAACAATGGTGCCAAGGTTGCTGCCGGTGTCTATTGGGCCACTATGGAAATTGGCGGATCGCGCTCCGTGACCAAGATTACCGTGATTCATTAGAAGTTGTTCAAGTCCAAATCAAAATCGCCTAAAAAATCTTCATGAAAACCTGTTAACGGGAGGCTTGAGGCTTTCCGGGAACCAAAGGAAACCTCTGGATGGGGAGTTTTGCCGTGTTTGATGACGGGGACCTTGAAATTTTTGCCGCGTTTGTTGAAGAAGGCGCCGAAATGATGGATGACGTCGAACCTCAACTTGTGGAACTGGAACAGAGTTCCACTGACAGTGGTGAGGTCGATCTGGACATGATCAACAGCATTTTTCGCCTGTTTCCTTCCATGAAGGGCAGTGCGGGGTTTCTCGAACTGGATTGCATCGTAAAGCTGACCCACAAAGCTGAAAATCTCCTGGATATTTTTCGCAAGGAAGAAGCCCGGCTAGGTGGCTCGGATGTAAAACTTTTGCTTCAAACCATTGATCTGCTGCGCCAGATCATGGATGACCTGGTCGATTCCGGCAAGGATGATACATTTGTTGCCGAGGTGGATGAGCTGGTGGCCAGACTGCAGGTTTCCATTGAAGCCAAGTTTAACCCGGACAGTGCTTCAGATGAATCCAAGACCATCGATGGTGCAGCTGAGCCCGTTGCCGAGGCTGAAGATCCCAACCCGGATCAGTCTGAAGATCCAGGAGCCCAACTTCCAAAGATCACCATCACTGCCGAGATGCAGGCCAAATACATGGAAGAAGCCGAGGAACTGTTGGATTCTTCAGAACAGGATCTCCTGCAGGCCCTCAATGGTGAAGCCCACAGCGTCGACCTCGCTGAAGCCCCGCGATGCCTGCACAGCTTCAAAGGCAACTCCGGATTCATGGGTTACACCCATCTTGAGAAGCTCACCCACAAAACCGAAACCACCCTGGAAAAAGTGGTGGAGGGTGAAATCAGTGCCGACGAAACCGCCTTGAACCTATTTTTGCGGGTGGTCGATGCCCTGCGTAAAGGCGTGGTTGATTTGAGCAAAGACAGCGGCTGCACCATTCTTGGTGATGGTCGCAACAGTCTAATTTTGGACGTGGCAACGATTCTGGCCAACACCGCCACCACGTCTGTGGCCGTGGTATAGGAAAACCGGAGGTCGAACGTGACTCAGGAACTTGAATACGCAATGGATATGGACGATGAGCTGGAGGACGAGTACTACGAGGACGCCCAGAAGGATCGTTACATGACCTTTGAAATCGGCGGTCAGGATTATGGCCTGGATATCATGCATGTGACGGAAATCGTGGGTTTGAACGACATTGCAGTGGTACCTGACGTGCCGCACTTCGTCAAAGGCATGATCAATCTTCGCGGCAACGTGATCCCGGTTGTCGATGTTCGTTTGCGCTTCGGACTGCCCGAATCAAAATACGATGACCGAACCTGCGTGGTGGTGGTGACCCTGGAGACATCGACCATCGGCATGATCGTCGATCGGGTCAATGAAGTCAGGGTGATTCCTGAAGAGAATATTTCCCCACCGCCCCAGGGCGGGATAGCCGCCGAGGATGGAACATTCATAATCGGCCTGGGGCGCGAAGGCGAACATGTCACGGTCCTGTTGGACCTGGTACGGCTTTTGAATATTGAAGCGGAATAATCTTGAGTTTTTTGGAGGAATAATTCGATGGTGGCAAGACCAATTAGAGTACTGGTTGTTGATGATTCGGCCTTGGTACGGGAGGTCCTGGCTGCAGGGTTGAATTCCGATCCGGGTATCGAAGTGGTGGGCGCTGCCTGCGACCCCTTCAATGGCAGGGATAAAATCATCAAGCTTAAGCCGGATGTTCTGACCTTGGATGTGGAGATGCCCAGGATGAACGGTGTGGAATTCCTGCGGCAGTTGATGCCCCAATTTCCTCTCCCGGTTGTGATGGTCAGCGCCCTGACCGAACGCGGCAAACGGATCACTTTGGATGCCCTGGGTGCCGGGGCGGTTGATTTTGTCACCAAACCCAAAACCAATTTGGCCCATGGACTGCAGGCCATGATGGCCCTGTTGATTGCCAAGGTAAAGGTCGCGTCGACTGCGAACGTTTCCAATTGGAAGGGACTCAAACGGGTTGAGCAAGTCAAACCGCTCCAACCCCGCTGCCCGGCCGCCGACAACATGCAAACTATTGTCATTGGCGCCTCCACCGGTGGCACCGAAGCGATTAAGGATGTGGTCGAGCGTTTCCCCGTGACCACGGCCGGGGTGGTGATCGTGCAGCACATGCCGGCGGGATTTACCAAGCTTTTTGCCGAACGACTCAATGACCTGGTGCCCATGCAGGTGAAGTATGCCGGTGATGGTCATTACCAGCAGTGGCAACGAGGCCCGTAAGCAGGAGCTGATGGATCTGGGAGCCAAGGTCGTGTTGCGCAAACCGGTCAATCCCATGATAATTGCCGAAGGGCTGGATGCCGTATTCACTACTTCTGAAGGATGGTAAGATGATGGAATTAGCAATCTGCCGCCTGGCCATATCCAAAGCCGTCGCCGAAGTGTTTTAGTCCATGGCCTTTAAGGAAGTCATGGTTGGACAACCTGAGAATGCCATCGGCAATGGAGTTGCCGTTTTTTTACACCCATCTTCCCATTTACAAACCATCTCCGGCCATGGTGGGCCTGGTGGTCCCCCAGGATCTGGCTCTGCAACTTTCCGGAGCCATGATGATGCTGGATTTCAACATGGAAGATGACGAGTTCGAAGTGATGGATGTGCTCAGCGAAGTGACAAATACCCTGGCCGGAAGCTTGCTTACCAACCTGATGCCGGCTGGCGAATCATTCGAACTGGGTCTGCCCGAGTGCCGGGTTATCGGTGATGCGGTTGCCAACAGGGAGTGGGGAAATTCCGAGGAATTCCTGTTCGAAATCGATGGTACCGGCTTCTATGTCACCT
The DNA here is from genome assembly GCA_024275485.1 of Candidatus Krumholzibacteriota bacterium. GTDB lineage: Bacteria > Krumholzibacteriota > Krumholzibacteriia > LZORAL124-64-63 > LZORAL124-64-63 > LZORAL124-64-63. The sequence goes on from JAJRZA010000032.1 coordinate 74,725, forward strand.
GGGAAGCCTCCTGATCCAACCGGAGCAGCGAATTCATTTCCATTGTGATGAAATGAACTTGTCCACCTCGGGAATGCCTCCCTGCAAGACAAGGTACCCGTTGTGCGGCTCACGATCGGTGGTTTCACTATTGACCGGGGTGAGCATGATGCGTTCCACCTCTTGGGGATCATGACTTTGACCGAGGGCCCAGCCCAGTTTAACATAGGCGACTTCGGGCAGCATATTGGCTGCCGGAATCACTCCGAGACCCATGATTTCCCGACCCGTTTCATACACGTACATCTGCACATAGCCCCACATGGTCTGCACCGTCATGTAGATGTGAACGCCGGCCTTGCGAGCCCGGTCAAGAGCCGGATAAAGGGGCTTGTTCACATGGCCCAGCCCCGTGCCGGCGATGATGATGCCTTGGTAGCCGTTTCCCACCAGACTGTCGATGATATCCGGTTTCATGCTGGGGTAGTAGTAGACGAGGGAAACCCGGTCGTCGAAGACGGCGTTCAGCTTGATCTCGTTGTCTTGGCGGCGTTTGTTGTAGTCACTGCGGAAAGGGGTGACGCCGTTATCGTCGATTTTACCCAGGGGGATATCGCTCAGGGTGCGAAAGGTGCTGCGGTAGCTCGAATGCATCTTGCGCACCCGGGTGCCCCGATGCAGCAAACCGTACTTGTCGCTGGTGGGGCCGAACATGCAAACCATAACTTCGGCAATGTCGCTGGTGGCCGCGGTGCGGGTGCTGTTGATCAGGTTGATGGCCGCGTCGCTACTGGGTCGGTCGCTGCTGCGCTGGCTGCCCACCATGACGATGGGAACGGGTGAATCCTGGAGCATGAAACTCAAGGCGGCGGCGGTGTGGTGCATGGTATCGGTGCCGTGACCCACGACGATGCCGGCAACGCCCTTGCGGATTTCCTCGGCCACGGCTTTGGCGGTGCCGATCCATTGTTCAGGGCCCATGTTCTCGCTGAACACACCATAAAGTTTTTCCGTCTCCATGTTGCAGATATCCGCCAACTCGGGGACCGACCCGTAAAGCTCCCCGGGGCTGAAGGCTGGAATCACTGCACCTGTGCGGTAGTCGAGGCGACTGGCAATGGTGCCACCGGTTCCAAACAGCTTCACCCTTGGTTTTCCGGGGTCAAAGGGAAATTCCTTTTCGGGGATTTGATAGTTGGCGACCTTGCGCCCAAAAACACTTATTTTTTGCACGGTGTCGTGGTTAACCCCGATGTTGTAGCCGGTGATCAGCTTCAAGACGATGTGATCGGCGTCGGCTGTCTCGCTGCGCGGTAGGATCAAACCGCTGAAATCGCCGCCGGTGGTATGCAGGGTGACTTCGCTCCACACCGGAGCCTCCTGGCCCTGCAAAAGGTCCAGGGTGGGTGAGCGATATCCTTTGAAGTCTTCCTGATTGGGACTCATGACAACACCTCCACCAGCCAAGCCCGTACGGTTCGGCCGGCTACGCGTCCCCGCAGATCCTTCATCAAATGTTGCATGGCAAAATCTTCCTTCTTTTGCTGCTCAGTCGGTCCACCAGGGGGCAGGTTTTCCAGGGCCTTGTTGAAAATTCCCCGGGCTTCGTCCTCGTTGAGGCGGGCAAGCAGCACCTCGTCGCTTAGCCAAACGGCTTCCGGGATGATGGCACCGGTGCCGATCAAGGCCAGGGTCTCCTGCCACCATTGACCGGCCGCGTCCTTGCTTGCCGGGCGTGGGCAGGAACGGTCCAGAAGCAGTGAGGCCAATTGGTTGGCAGTCAAACCGCCGTTGCCGGTGCCGGGCTTTCCCCACAAATGGTCGAAAAGACTCCAGGCGCGATGACGACTCAGGCGTTCAGCCAGGTCATCGCCGACTGCCAGCTCCTTCAGGCGCGAGATGCGTTCCCAGGGGCGCAGGCCCAGGGAACTGCGGATTCCCTGGATTCGATCAGCCAGCAGCGGGATGGGAGGAAGGTCCGTATCCGGGTACATGCGATCGGCTCCCGGCAGGATACGTTCGAAGCCGTTGGTTCCATCGTCCAGGGCCTGCCGTGTCTCCTGAGGCACACCTTCACAGGCCTCGCGGGCCCGGATGGCAATTTCCCTCACTGCGGTTTCCACGTCTTTCTGGCGACCCCAGACCACCAGCACCGGAACGTCCGGGGCCACGTCGCAAGAGCGAACCACACGATCCCATTCACCACTGCTGAGAGTGGGAACCTCCTGGGTGCTGAGAGCCAGGTTGGGCAGATCGTCAATGCAGGCTATGACCCGGATTCGATCGCTGAATTCCTTCAGGAAGCTGGTCCGGGGTTGAGTCTGCAATTGCAACAAACCCTGGAAGCCAGGCAAGGGAACAGCCATCACCGTGGCACCCTTTTTGATGGCCTTGGTGATGAATTTGCACTCGGTATTGTTCACGCAGGAGGTCACATCGAAACCCTGGTCACTGATGGATTCGGCAGTGATACCTCGACGGGCCAGCTCGCCCTTTATACCCACCAGGGTTCTTTGACGAAGTGCTTCGTTGTGCACCAGACGAGGGATGGCGCGCAGGTTGGAGACACCCTTGATCTCGATGCGGGTTCCGCCGGTGACCGAAACGTTGACGTCCTGCCGGGCGGCGCCGCTACCGGTGCGCACCAGTCCGCTGGCTCGAGCCAGATGCCGGATGACCTGGCCGACATCACGGGCTTCTTCAGGGGTTTTCATATCCGGGTCGGTGACGGTTTCGATCAAGGGCATGCCCAATCGGTCGGTGCGATAAACCCGTTCGTGTCCCTTGTCGCTGACTTCGCGGCAGGAGTCTTCTTCAATGCTGACCGCCCGTATGTGGATGTTCTTGTGGCCAAAGGGGATATCACCATCGGTGCCGATAATGGCGGTGCGTTGGAAACCGGTGGGGATGCTGCCGTCCAGGTATTGTTTGCGGGTGATGTGCACTTCACCAACGATGTTGCAACCGAGCAGCATACCTATGGCGATGCTTTGGTCCAGGGCCAAATCGTCAATCTCAAAAGGCGGGGCATCATCCATTTCGTAGGTGCAGACGGTTTCGTTATTCAACAGGTAGACGATATTTTTTTTGGTTTTGAATTCCATCAAGGCGGTGCCGTCGTATTCACCCATTTCGGACAGGGTGGGTCGCATATGCCGCAAAACTTCGGCATGATGCACGCTGCTGTTGTAACAACCGGCAGGACAACGGCAAAAGAGCTTGCGCTTGGTCAGCAGCTGTTGGTGAACTTCGAGTCCTACCATGAAGCCCAGATCGGCGTAGTCGTCGGCGGTCATATGCCCGTACAGCGGCAGTGGAGTCAGCAGCCAGGGATCGGCTAGGGTTTGGGGATTGTCCATGGACGGCACCTGGTGTTTTCGGAAGAACCCGGAGTCATGGTTTTGTGCCGTGAGGGCCACAAACCGAGGTTTGGAACCGGAAGAACATAGGATTTTTTTACGAAAAATGCCAGCACTGATCATTGCCCTGGAAAAGACAGCAAAGCCGGGGTAAATGAGTCTGAAATGACAACTTCGATAGGTAGGAAAGAGTCCACAAACTGAGGGAATCTTGGCCGGAAGGCTAGGTTGGGCTGAATCAACAGGTTTTCGGGTTGACGTATGTTTTCCACGGAACTATTCTACAAATGACAATTGCATAACAAGTTCAGTGGACTTTTTGCTAATATGGTTAATTGTTTAACATTATTTTGGAGGCTTTGATGTGAAGAAACAGATAAAAGGCTGTGATGTTCCGGATGCTACTATTCAACGCCTTCCTTTGTATCTTGAAAAACTGAAGCTGTTGCAAGCCATTGGGGTTGAGGATGTCTCCTCCCGTCAACTGGCGGAATCCCTGGCCATAAAAGCCAGCCAATTGCGGCACGATTTCCACTACTTTGGTGGATTCAGCCGCCCCGGACGTCCTTATCAGGTTGCCAAACTGGTGCCGGCATTGGAAACAATTATTGGCATTGCGGAACCCGTACCCACTGCCATCATTGGCGCTGGTCATCTGGGACAGGCTTTGGCCAACTATCAAAATCTCGATCTGCAGGGTTTCCCGGTGCGCGGGATTTTTGATGTGAATCCCAAATTGATAGGCCTGGATTTCCGAGGCACCGTCGTTCAGGACATGGACGAGATGGAAGAGGTCATCAAGAGGGAAAAGATAAAAATCGCCATTCTGACTGTGCCTTCGGTTCATGCCCAGGCGGTGGGTGATCGTCTGGTGGCAGCCGGGATTGTGGGGATTTTCAATTTTGCGCCGACGGATTTGAAAGTACCTGATACGGTGGCTGTGCGGAATGAGCGTCTGGCGGTGGGGATCATGTCGCTGAGTTTCAAGGTCAAATGCATTCTGGAGAATAGAGAAGCGGAAGAGGATACTGCGAGTTTGTAGGTGAAGTCTTTGGCCACGTAGAGGGAAATCATGCTTCGCCCATTACTAATCATCGGGCTGGTGATTGCCCTGTTTTTTTCGTCAGACAAGACGCAGGCAACAACCCACCACCATCACCACCGAATCAAATTTGCCCCCCAGGTGAATCCCGAACCAAACGCAACGGTAACCACCAGATCACCTTCTTTCAAGCGACCTTCCAGCTCAGCTTCAGCCAAGGCAATGGGTATAGTCGCGGCAGTTGTATTGCCATATTTTGCAATATTCGAAAACACCTTGTCCGGACCCAACCCCATGCGCTGCCCCACCGCGTCGGTGATGCGCTGGTTGGCCTGGTGGGGCACCAGCAAATCAATGTCCTGGGGTTTGAACCCACCTTTCTCAAGAACCTCGTTGATGCTTTCACAGAACCGCCGGGTGGCGTGTTTGAACACCATGGGACCATTCATCTGGGGAAAGTGCCGGCCTTCCGCCATCATCTCGGCATTGATGCGCTCGGGCATGGTGGCGATGGGTGCTTCCAGCCACAGGTCCCGGGCATACCGACCCTGGCTGTGCAGCACCGAAGCGATGATGCCGCGGTCACCATCAACACCCTGAACAATGACGGCACCGGCGCCATCACCAAAAAGCACGCTCATGTCACTGCCACGGGTGGTTTTGTCCATGGCGGTGGATTGAATCTCACTGCCGATAACCAAAACCGTGCGTGCGGTGCCTGATCGAATGAACCCATCGGCAGCGGCCAGACCATACACAAAACCCGTGCACTGGTTGCGAATGTCCATGGCGCCGGCGGTGTTCAGCCCGAGCAATTCTTCGATGAAAACGCCGTTGCCTGGAAAGGCCACATCAGGGTTGAGAGTGGCGAAAATCACCTGATCGATTTCACCGCGGTCGATGCCGGCTGCTTCAATGGCCATCTCGGCAGCCCGGGCTCCCATGTCGGAACCCGTCATGATGGTGCGATTGTCTTCACCCATGGCCAGCCAGCGCCGCTCCCTGATGCCACTGCGTTCGGTGATCCACTGATCATTGGTGTCCATCATTTTGCTCAGGTCATCATTGGTGACGATATTTTCGGGCACATAAAAACCAGTGCCGAGGATAACGGCTCGAAGCATTTGTTCTCCAATTTCCAGCGATTTGTTTAACGATGCACAACGAAGGCGTCGGGAAGTGCTTTTCGGTTTTGATTGATGAAGATGGTGGCCTGGTCGCGGGAAGAAAAATAGCCGATCCAGACACGATACAACATTTCCCCACGGCTGTTGTTGCTGGTTCTCACCATGGTATTCCAACCTGCCTCGCTCAATCGTTCGGCTTCCCGGTCAGCATTGGCGGCGAGGCCAAAACTACCGGTCTGAACAGCCCAACGCCCTTCGGAAGCCGGTTCGATGGCAGGAGCTGCGGGTTTGGCAGGGGTCTTTTTCTGGACCGGGGGTTTGGGGGTTGGTTTGGGTGTGGACTCTTTTTCCACGGGCTTTTCAGCAGGCGAATGGTCCCCACTGCTTTCCTTGGTCTGACCCACCGGTTTTTCCGGGGTCATTTTCAAACCCTGTTCGTTGATGTCCACATCACCGGAGGGAGGCGCACCGGTGAGCCCAGCCTGCTGGCCGAATCCGTTGCTATCGGAAGCTGTGACGACTGAGTGCTGTTCTCCAATGCCGGTGGGGGAGGATCCACCCTTGGGCCAGAAAAGGAGGGCCGCTCCCATGACGACCACCACCAGGGCCACCAGCATTATGCGGGGAGTGCTTTGTTTGCGACCGCTGTTTCCGGCGCGGGTGCGTCGGCTGGTGCCATTTTTTCTGGATTCGCCATCGGCCCGGGAATTCTTTGCCATGTCCGCCTTCTTTATGGATCTCGTTGGTGCATATTTATTGAGTCTGGATATGATAAGGGGAGGAAGGGGGTAAAATCAGCATTTATTTTGGTTGTAGGCAGAATCTGCGGGTGAAAACATTTGACTCCCCTGGGGGGATGGATTCCGAAAACCTTTTTTCATAAAGCCTTTGCCTCTGAAGGGTGACAAACCCCATGCTGGAAGCTACAATGCAGGAGGATAAGCAGCCCAGAGAGAGAAACGCTTGTTTTGCAGGCCATTGGAATGGATACAATCCATGGGCAGAGGAAAATACAAAGGCCGCCGCGCCTCGGCCTTCATTTTTGATCTCGACGGTACCCTGGTGGACTCGGGTCTCGACATTGCCTTGTCCGCCAATTTCACCCGGCTGCATTTTGGGCTCCCTGTATTGCCGGTTCTGACCGTTCAATCCTACGTGGGAGATGGTGTCGCCAAGTTGCTGATACGCAGCCTCGGCCACAACATCCACACCGGACTTACCGGGCAGCAGGGCTTGCCCGTGGACGAAGATCGTCTTCAGGAGGCCATGAAGGTTTTTGCGGATCATTACGGTCGCCATCTTCTGGACCATACCCGTTTGTACCCCGGTGTTCTAGAAGTCCTGGCCCGCTTTCGCAACATTCCTTTGCACGTGGCCACCAACAAACCCCAGGTCTTCACTGAAACGATCTTGGCGGGATTGCATCTCGATGGCGCCTTTCGCAAGGTCATTGGGGGAGATGCTATTTCGGCCCGGAAGCCTGATGGGAGTCATTTGGCCGCATGCCTGAAGGGACTGTCGGTCGAACCCCAGGGAGTGGTCATGGTGGGTGACAGCCCCAACGACATCAACGCCGCCAAGGATTTTGGGGCCGTGTCGGTGGGATGCACTTTCGGGTTGGTTCCGGCTGGAATGGTCAAAGCCGCCAAACCTGACTTTGTGATTGATCGCATGGAGCAACTTGCGGATCTGTTTCCGTCCCGAAATTAATCCGGCAATTCCCCATAAAAAACCTGGAGAAATCATGAGCAAGAACCCTGCCCCGTTGCACCCCTGGTCGCTTTCCCACCTGTTGGGGCGGGTGGCTCGTGAACTGGACCGGAACGACAGTGTTTTCAGTTTGCCCAGCCGCCGCTTCTTTCAACATGCCGGCACCTCGCCCCTGGCTGATACTCTTGGCGGACAACCGGTGGCCACACCTGTGGGACCGGCCGCCGGACCCCATACCCAGTTGGCCCAGAACATCGTTCTGTCCTGGCTGGGCGGGGGGCGAAGTTTCGAATTGAAGACCGTGCAAATCCTCGACGACCTGGACATTGAGCGCCCGTGCATCGATATGCAAAACGTGGGCTACAATATTGAATGGAGCCAGGAGCTCAGTCTGGAAAAGTCGTTGCTGGAATATGTGAAATCAGCGGTCATACTGGAAGTTCTGGGTCGTTGGGAACCCCTTCTGGAAAAACTGGGTCAACCTGGCGGGCATGCTTTTGAATTGTCAGTGGGCTACGACCTCGCGGGTGTGAAATCGGAAAAAATGACCCGTCTCATTCAGGGCTTGCGGGATGCCTCCGGTATCATCGAAACCCTGCGGCCTGAAATCAGGGGGCCTTTTGCTGCCTTGCGCGAGGTACCGGTTTCGCCGGAAATTGTTCACACTGCGACCATCAGCACCTTCCACGGCTGTCCTCCCGCCGAGGTTGAAGGCATTGTCCGGTATCTGATGACGGCCCACGGGTTGGATGTCACCGTCAAACTCAACCCAACCCTGCTGGGTTTTGATAATGTGAAGGAAATCCTGCACGACCGCCTTGGTTATACGGACATTCCTTTGGTCCGCCAGGCTTTCGACCAAGACCAGACTTTCGACGGCGCTCTGGAAATGATCAACAGAATGAAGGATTTTGCTGCGGGCCAAGGACAGGAATTCGGCATCAAGCTGACCAATACCCTGGTGGTGAAGAATCATCGTGGCGTGATGCCCGGCTACCAGATGTACCTCAGCGGCAAACCCCTGCATGTGCTGGCGATCACTTTGCTGGATCGACTGGCTGAGGCTTTGCCCGGAGTATTGCGTTTGGGAACCTGTGCCGGTCCGGTGCCAGTGGCTTTCAGCGCCGGGATCGACAAGAATAATCTGCCCGACGCGGTTGCCCTGGGCCTGAGCCCGGTGACCATCTGCAGTGATTTGCTCAAACCGGGTGGATATGGGCGGATGGCCGCGGGGTTGCGGGCCTTGGTCAAGGAAGTCAATGCTGTCGGCAATGGATTGGCTGATTTGAGGACCCAGGCCGAGGATCGAGCCAAGGCCCTGGGGTATCGGGATGCGGTGGGGGCGTTGAGTGCAAAATTGGCCACCACCGAGGGCTGCCGGAACTATACCAGGGAAGCCACCGAAAAGAAACTGCGTCGGGTTGATGCCACCCTGCGCAGGTTCGATTGTGTGGCCTGCAACAATTGCGTGACGGTATGCCCGAATAATGCTTTTTGGGCAGTCTCCACCGGGGATGAGCCCGATTTGGCTGCCAAAAGCCAATATCTGGTGCTGGCTGAGCTTTGCAATAATTGTGGTAATTGCACCACATTTTGTCCGGAAGAGGGTATGCCCCACCTTATCAAACCGCGGCTCTACACCAATGAAGATTTTTGGCACCAGAATCAGGAAGATGGATTTCTTTTGATTGGGGCCGAAAAACTTCGGATTTCCGGTGGAAATGACGAGGACCGCGCAGTTTTAGCCAGGGTTTTGACCGGCGAGACGGATCTGATCCTACCGGATTAGATCTGATCCAACAGAGCCTCCAGGGCTGACTTCACTCCCTTGGGAGTATAAGGATCATCGGGATGGTCGTCCTGGCCGGGCTTGTTGAACATGGGCCGTTCTTGATAGTCGCGCCCCCAACGGGCATCGGTATCGCGGACCAGTGTTTGCAGAGCACTGTCCGAAGAAAGCAGATTCTCCAGCAAAATGCGCAGGGCGCCTGCCGGCTGATCGAGGTGCTTGTCCAGCAGGGGCAAGTCCTGCGCCAGTCGGATCACCAGCGTGGCTCCCAGGGAGCCTTCAGGATCATGGAGCCGGTCTGCCAGCAGTGTCTTCAATTCCATCAGGGCCTGCTTGCTGCGCGGAATCGGAGAGGAACCTTTGAGGGTGCCCGCACCTGCGCGTCCGATGGCATCGGCCACACTGAATTTGCGGCTTTGTCGGATTTCCATTTCCGTGTCCCGTGTGGTATCGTTTTTCTTGTGTGAACCCATGACTGGAATGTAACAAAGGAAACGCCGGATTTGAACCCCGAAAATTCCAGCAAAACTCAACACCACGTATCGGTGCCGCATTTGGCAGCGGGCAAGCCTGCCGATGCCGGTCAGCTTATTCTGCGCCGCCGGGCGCGTCTTGTAGAGTCGATCCTGCCCGACGGTGGCGGTCATCTGTTGGATTTTGGCTGCGGCAACGGAGCGCAAACCCTGTTGCTGGTTCCGTCCTTCGAGAAGATCACCGCGGTGGACATCAATGATGATTTCCTGAAGGGATTTCGTTCGGCTCTGGCTGGCCATTCCCTGGCTGGCAAGGTTCAACTGCTGGCCACTGGTGGACGCCGGGTGGATTTGCCGGACGCCTCGGTGGATGTGGCCACATCGTTCACTGTCCTGGAACATGTTCCGGACGAGATGGCCGCCCTCAAGGATCTTTACAGATTACTCAAGCCCGGCGGTCGCCTGATCCTGACTGTTCCGAACCGCTGGTGGATTTTCGAAACTCATGGGGCGGACTTGCCGCTGCTGCCCTGGAATCGTGTACCCTTTGTAAGTTGGTGGCCTAAAAAGCTGCACGACCGCTGGGCCCGGGCCCGCATTTATGGGCAGGCCGATATCACCCGGCTGCTTGAAACGGCCGGCTTTCACGTTGACGAAACATTTCACATGACCGCTCCCATGGATATGATTCCCTGGCCCACGGTGCGCAACCTGTCCCGAAAAATTATTTTCAGGGGAGACCGGACCAACCTGCCATTCCTGGCCACCGAAATAGTGGTGGCCGCCACGAGGTGAAAAATGAACCGATTGTACAAGGTGGTATTTCTGATGATGATTGGCCTGACTCCCGGCTGCAACGACGACGGCGGCGCTCCCGCCAAGCCCCCGGTGGCAAATATTCGACCCCACGAGTTGACCTCCCATGGCGAAACACGGGTGGACAATTATTTCTGGCTGCGGGAAAGGGAGAATCCGGAAGTCATCGGCTATCTTGAAGCCGAAAATAAATATCTGGAAGAGGTCATGGCCCCGACCAGGGATTTGCAGGAAAAACTCTTTGCCGAGATGAAGGGTCGTATCAAGAAAGACGACGATTCCGTGCCGTATCTTTACCACGGTTACTGGTATTTCACGCGGTTTGAAAAAGGCGGCGAATACTCTTTGCATTGCCGTCGTCCAGCAGGCAGCGACATCGAAGAAGTAATGTTCAACGGAAATACCATGGCCAAGGGAGACGGTTATTTTTCCCTGAGGGGAGTTAAGGTCAGCCCTGACAGTAAAAAGGCAGTGTTCGGCATCGACACCGAAGGTCGCCGGTTCTACACCCTGCGCATCAAGGACCTGGAATCGGGTGAACTGTTTCCCGACGTCATCACCGATGTGACCGGCAATGTTACCTGGGCCATGGACAACCGGACTATTTTCTACAGCAAACAGGATCCGGAAACCCTGCGCAGTTTCCAGGTCTGGCGCCACGAGTTGGGCACCGGTTCCCAGGATGATCAACTTGTTTACGAAGAAACGGACGATACTTTCGATTGCTCCGTGCACCGTACCAAGAGTGACCGATTTCTCGTCATCTCATCATCCCAAACCCTCAGCACTGAGCACCGCATCCTGGAGGCCGACAATCCCCAGGGAGAGTTCCGGCTTTTCCAGCCGCGCCAGCGGGATCTGGAATACGACATAGATCATCAGGGTGATCGTTTTGTAATCCTGACCAATTATCTGGCCAAGAATTTCCGCCTCATGGAATGTGATCTGGATAACACCGGCCTTGATGCCTGGCGCGAAGTTATTGCGCATCGGGATGATGTTTTCCTGGAAAACGTGGAGGTTTTTGCGGCCTACCTGGTGATGCAGGAGCGCTTCGATGGCCTGAGTCATTTGAAAATCATACCGGAAGACGGTTCACCTGCCCATCATCTTGATTTTGGTGAACCCACCTGGTCGATTTTCATTTCCACCAACGTGGTCATGGATTCCCAGGTGCTTCGCTTTGGGTATTCCAGTCTGACCACTCCCGACTCCGTTTTCGATTACGACATGGCCAGCCACCAGAAAACCCGGCTCAAACAGCAGGAAGTTTTGGGTGATTTTCAGGCGGAGAATTACCAGGCCCGATACCTGCAAGTGCCGGCCCGCGATGGTACCCTGGTTCCGGTTTCCCTTGTTTACCGCAAAGGTTTTCAAAACGATGGCCAAAGCCCTCTGCTACTCTATGCCTACGGCTCCTACGGCTACAGCATGGACGCGGATTTCAACAGCAACCGCCTCAGCCTTTTGGACCGGGGTTTTGTTTACGCCATCGCCCATGTGCGCGGGGGCGAAGAGAGAGGCCGCCCCTGGTACGAAGATGGCAAGCTGCTGAACAAAAAGAACACCTTCACCGACTTCATCGACTGCGGGCGTTATCTGACTGGCAAAGGATACACTTCCAGTGACCGGCTTTTTGCCATGGGTGGATCCGCCGGTGGCCTGTTGATGGGAGCCATTGCCAACATGGCACCGGAAACCTGGCGGGGTATCATCGCCCACGTGCCCTGGGTGGATGTGGTGACGACCATGGAAGACGACAGCATCCCCTTGACCACCAGCGTATACGACGAATGGGGTAATCCGGCCAACGAGGAATATTACCATTACATGCTGTCCTACAGCCCCTACGACAATGTTCAGGCCATGGACTATCCGGCCATGCTGATCACCACAGGTTTGCACGACAGCCAGGTGCAATACTGGGAACCAGCCAAATGGGTCGCTCGTTTGCGGGCCACCAAAACGAACCACAATCCCCTGCTGCTTAAGACAAACATGGAAGCCGGGCATGGTGGTGCCTCGGGACGATTCCGTCGCCTGGAGGAGACAGCCCTGTCCTACGCTTTTATGCTGGATTTGGTCAAGGAATAAGAGAAGCTTTGCGAACCAGCTGAATCGGCCCGTCCGGCCCAGTGGCTCTCAGGACGAAAAAATAGAGACCACCCGATTGGGGCCGGCCTTGTTGGTCGGTCCCGTCCCAGCGAATACGGGTGGTACCGGCGGCCATAGGCCCCTGCACAAGGTTTCTGATCCGCCTGCCCCTGGTATCATAAACCCCCAAGTCAACATGGCCGGCAACCGGGAGGCTGAAGGCCATCTCGCAGGAGGGGTTGAAGGGGTTGGGGTAGGGGCCTTGCAGGTCCACCACGGCCGGGATTTCATGGACCGGGGTGGCCGAAAGAAGGACCGTGAAATCGCGGCTGTTGACGACGGTTGTATTGCCCAAAATGTCTCTGGCGGTGACTGCGAGATGGCAATCTGCAGTTTGAACTTCGGGAGCTGTCCAGGTCCAGGTGTATTCGTTGATATCGGGATAATAGGTGATCTGATCGTAAGGTTGCTGATCGATCCAAACCACAGCCGTAAAATCTTCCGGGACGGTCCCGGGATTCGCATCGCTGCTCGTCCAGTGAAAAATCAGCTGGTCGCCTGCGTGAAGCAGGATGTTGTCGGCAATTTCATCCACATTGAGAGTGGGGTCGAGGGTATCGACAAGGATGGATTCACTGGTGGCCATGCCCACACCGGCGAAACTTGCCAAGGGCAGCGCCAGGAAAAGAACCAGGTTAAAAAATGTCAGGCAAGACCATCTGGGCATGGGCGATCTCCAGGTAAAACAAATCCCCCATGGGGGATTGATGAATTTGATTCAATATTATAACATAATTTCGCATTTTCTGATAGCGTAGCCAATGGAGAGGATTTTGCGATGCAGCCCATTTCTGAGTCCCGAGAGCAAACGCTATGGCGTTGAAGTGGCCTCCTCCCTGCACTTTTCCCGCCATACGACCAGGATTGGCCACATTCTGCACCGTTTGCCACAATTTG